>JAJQAJ010000032.1 GCA_021203865.1 Clostridia bacterium | reverse complement strand
GGAATTCACTACGACAAAAAAAGCAAGCGGCACACCTGCAGGATAAAAAGGGTCAAGGTGTGACCGCTGAACTGAAAAAGATCGGGCTTTCTCTTTTTCTTTCACCGCGGATTTGCTTGGTTTTGATGATGAGAAAATTGTGAAATTTAATCAAGCGCAAAGGTAATAACTTGCAAACGGCCGTCCTTAGTGTTATAGTTTGCTTGTCATCAAAGGAAGGGGCGCTTCTCGTAAATATTTAAAAAAGGAGATTTGAGATGACGCTTACGCAGGCCGTTATAGCCAGAACAAATGATCTGTTGATTGAGCGTAAAATGACCAAAAAGCAGCTCGCCAAGGCGGCGAACTTGTCGGAGGGTACGCTAGCGAGCATATACAAACAGCTCGCGAAAAGCATTACGCTTGCGACGCTGCAGTCGATATGCAACGGTTTCGGAATGTCCATGATAGAGTTCCTTGACTGCAGTTATTTCAAGCAGCCTAACCTGACGGAAAACACCCGTGAGCAAGTGAGATAAATTTGCGACGCGAGTGGGATTCGGAAGATGGCAGACCGACATTTCACTGATTAAAAAATTCATGCTTCAACGGCATGATTTTTTATTTGAAAAAATTTTTATTAACGGAGGATTAACAATGGTATACGTCGACATGCACGGGATGCTGCCTGACGAAATCAAGGGCCCGCCCAAAAGTTCTAATTTTGAGAATTACAGGACGGACATCGTCACAACAGTGGCATACCTTATAGGAGTATCGGACGACGTGATTGAAAGCTCGACCTCGCCCTTTAACCCGGAGGTGGCTCAAAAACTGAGGGAAGACGAAAGTGCCTCGATAATCAGGTCACTCAGTCTTTTGAGAAAGGGATTCTTAATCAATTATGAAAAAATAAGAAACGGGCGACGAGAGTTAAAACAGTTTGAAGACATGGATGACCTCATTAAAGTCGAGGAGATAGAGTATCTTAGAAAGTTCAGCATGGACATCCCGTTTGTCAATGTCAAGAACAGCCAGGACCCTGCGATGTACATAGCGTACATAAATCAGTTCATTTTAGACAGGATACAGGCGGTGAAACCGCTTTTCCCCGACTGGGTTAAATTTGATTACATAAGAAACCTCTTTCTCATGCCGGGAGGGTATGCCGGACACCACGGTGAAAACATTGACACGCAGCAACAAAAAAACAAAGTTTCCAAGGCAATTAACGATGAAAAAAACAAATATAGGCCTGCCAGAAAATCTTACCCTTACGGAGCCTATCTAAATTGGCCGAAGACGTTCAGAGATACCGACGGCAACATACTTCTGAATGATAACAAATTTTTAAAGCTTCTCTACGGTGCGAACGGTGATACGTTCACGGCGAGTGAATACGTCATAGACGCCAAAGAGGAGAAAAAAGAGAGCATTTACTCATTCATAAGCAAAGCCCAGAAGATTTCCGTCTTTGTGGATTGTGAAAACGTCAGCCCCTATTCATTCGTTGCCATGATATTGAATCTTGATGAAGGCAACCTCGGCAAAATAAACAAGATATATCTTTTTGATGACGCGAACACATCCAGCGCATGGAAATTCATAGGCGAATACATCACGACAATCTCCATAGAAAGGACCGAGTTTGACAGGGTCCTCGGAAACAAATCGCTCGTCGATACCGCGATGAGCTCCGGGATTACCCGCGAATTTTACAGTGAGAACACGGAGTCAATAATAATAGTGTCCTCCGATTCGGATTTCTGGGGCTGCATCTCAATTCTTCCCGAGGCGAGGTTTTACGTTCTGAACGAGAGCAGCCGCACGGCGAAGGCCATACTCGACAAGCTCGATGAAAACAACATAGAGCACTGTTTCATGGATGATTTCGCGCAGGACAGGGCGCAGGAGTTCAAATCCAAGGTCCTTGTGGGCGCACTTAACGAAAGGATAAAGAAGTTCAACGAGACGGGAGCCATGGAAACCCTCAACGTCTGGGAGCTCATCGACAGCATATTCGCGGAAACCTACGTCATGGGCGCGCCGCGACAGATTGAACAGGAGAAGGAACAGTTCTACAAGACTTTTCTGAAAAACGGATTCGTGCTCGCACCGGAAGAGGATGACGAGGGCGTGATATGGCTGAGAATGGAGAGAAAAAGAACGAAGTAAGATTACCCGGGGCTTCAGGCCCCGGGTATTTTGTTGAAATGACGGCGAAAATCAGTTATAATAGATGCATGAATTATCAGGAGCTGAGACAAAAGATATCAAAAAACGGGGTTTTTGGCGTATACCTTCTGGAGGGCGAGGACGGCTATTTTCTCCGTCATTCGGAGGAGGCCATAAAGGCGGCGTGTCTCGACATGCCGGATTTGGATTACACTCTCTTCGACGGGACCGACCTTAAAGGCTCAGACGCTTTTTCGGCGCTTTCCGCCGCAGTGAACAATTTCCCGTTTGGGTCCAGGAAGAGGGTGGTCCAGGTGGACGAACTTTATCCTACGGACGACGCATATGAAAAATACCTTAAACCGCTTTTTGCGTCCGTTCCCGATACCGCCGTTCTCATAATCAAGAACAGCGGCGTAAAAAAAAGCAAGCTTGCCGCGAAAAAGAATGTACAGTTTGTCGATTGCGGAAGGGACAGGACTGACAATGTCCCGAAATGGATTTCGGTGACGCTCAAAAGGGCGGGGGTGTCCTGCGATTACGTCGCGGCGAAGACAATAGCCGAATACTGCGTCTATGACATGTCGAGGGTGGAGATAGAGACGGAAAAGCTCACGCTTACGGGGCTCAAAGAGATAGCTTTGAGCGATGTTGAAACATATGTCTATAAAGACGCCGAGTATAGGGTGTACGAACTCGGAAACGCCGTGGCGGGAAGAGACTACGCGAAATATTGCGAGGTTCTGAAAGATTTGCAGCTCAAAGGCTCCGACCCGGGTTCGCTTCTTTCCACTCTTCTCACGTTTTTCAACGAACTGTGCACTATCCTTTCTTCCGACAGGAGCGATGAGGAGATAGCCTCGATTTTGGGGAAGAGGAATCCTTACGCCGTCGGGATGGAAAGACGTCAGGCCTTGAAGGTGGGAAGGGAGAATGCCGAATATTTTTCAAAGAGGTTCTATGCTCTTTTAGCCGACACGAGAAACGGTTTTATCACTCCGGAGAGCGCGCTTTCGTGTGCCACGGCGGAAATTTTCTTCAAAAACGCATCGCGTCCGTAATTCAAAAAACTTTATTTTTCATGTCTTTTTTCGTATAATGAAAGAAATTACCGCACCGCCGGACGGCCGGGAAAACACGAAGGAGGTTGACCAAAGATGAGTGAACATTTTGAAAGTTTCAAGGCGATTTTCACATCGTCCTCATGGTCGGACTGGCTTGCTTATGCCGTCGAGTTCATTGTTATCCTGGTTGTTTTCTGGGCGGTGTTTAGGGTGCTTCTCACCAACAAGGCGGGAAGGTTCATCCCGCTGATATTCGTCTTCATTCTTGTCTTCGGGTTCGTCGTGTCGTTCACGGACACCAATGTGTCCGGCGAGGTCATCCTCATGGTCGTCCTTCTCGTCGCGATGGTCGTGTTCATAATGTATTCGACGGAGATAAAGCGTTCCATGCTTGACCGGGCACGAAAGGGGTCGTCCCCGTCGATTTCGGGAACGCATATTGAACACATCATGGACGAGATAGTGCGCGCGGTCCAAGACATGTCAAAAAATAACATCGGCGCGTTCATAGTCCTCTCGGACAACAACCTCCCCGAAGGCACAATCGAGAGCGGCACCGTCGTCGACGCCGAAATAAATGCGCCCGTCATAGAGGCGATATTCTTCCCCAAAGCCCCCCTTCATGACGGAGCCATGGTGATACAGGGCACGAGGATACACGCCGCAGGCTGCTTCGTACCTATAATGCAGTCGGAAAAACTTCCCCAGGATTTAGGCTCGCGGCACAGAGCCGCGCTCGGGATAACGATGGTCGCCAATGTCACGGCGATAGTCGTGTCCGAGGAGACGGGGATAATAAGCCTCATGAAGGGTGGCGACATATACAAGCGCTTCGCCACTTCCGCGGACATAAAGAATGCTCTTAGCACATACTACTGGTCGGATCTCACTGCGGAGAAGAATGACAAAAAAGGCAGAAAGGAGGAGAAGTGACATGAAGAAATTCGGTAAATTCCTCAAAAACCTCTTCACCAAATACCTCGGCATCACCGTGCTCTCGGTGATTTTGGCGGCGGCGGTCGTCATATTCATAAACATGGTTTGATTATGGACAGTCTTCACACGATAAAAAGAACAAACATACTCTACCCCAAAAAAGGCACGGACATGACCGCGTTCTCGGTCATCGCGTGTGACCAGTTCACGTCCGACGCGCTCTACTGGGAGGAGGTGGAAAAGGCGGCATGCGGCAAAGTTTCCTCCCTTAATCTCATCCTCCCCGAAATATATCTGAGTGACGCGGAGAAGAGAATACCGGTCATCAACGAGAAGATGCGTCAGTACGTCGAAGGCGACGTCTTTGACGAAACCGATGACTTTATCCTAGTTGAACGCACCACGAAATCGGGGACGAGGAGAGGAGTGCTGCTTGCCGTTGACCTCGAAGATTTTTCCTTCGCGGGAGGGACACGTGCGCCCATACGCTCGACGGAGGAGACCATTCTGGAAAGAGTGCCGCCCCGCGCCGCGATAAGAAAGGAAGCGCCGCTCGAACTTCCGCATGTCATGCTCCTTTATGACGACAGAGAGGGCAGCGTTCTTTCCTCTGTACGGAAGGGTGAGACGATATATGACTTTGACCTCATGATGGGCGGAGGGCACGTCAGGGGCACGAAGATATCGAACAGCGATGAAGTTATGCGCACGTTCTACGCTCTCGACAGCACTGAAAAAGAAGGATTTCTTTTCGCGGTGGGCGACGGCAACCACTCCCTCGCTGCGGCGAAGGCACACTGGGACAATGTCAAAAAGGATCTTTCCGCGGAGGACCGAAAGGACCATCCCGCGAGATACGCGCTTGCTGAGGCGGTCAACATTTATGACGAAGCGCTAAGGTTTGAACCCATTCACAGATTTGTGAGATGCAAAAACCCGAGGAAACTCCAGTCCATGCTGAGATTTTCCGGTGACGAAAAGTTCAGGACGGTCATAGACGGTATGGTTTCAGAAATGCCTTTTTTCGACGACATCCCGGCGGGGATAAGGGAAGTTGACGCCGTGATACGTGAATTCCTCCTGTCGTGCGGCGGCGATGTCGACTACATACACGGCGACGAAAACGTCATAGAACTTTCTTCCGACGGGATAGGCATCATGCTTCCCGGGATAAAAAAGGAGAATTTTTTCCGTATGATAGAAAGCGGAGGAAATCTTCCGAGAAAGACCTTCTCCATGGGGGAGGGCATCGAAAAGCGGTATTACGTTGAGGCTAGAAAGATAAGGTGACGATATGGCTTTGAAGGTATGCAAATTCGGCGGAACGTCCATGGCTGACGGAAACGTCATGACGAGGGTCAGGGGGATAATTTTGAGTGACCCCGAGCGCCGTTACATAGTTGTGTCCGCCCCCGGAAAAAGGTACGGCGACGACATAAAGGTCACCGACATACTGTACGCCTGTTTTGACGCCGTGCAGCGCGAGGGAAGATGCCGTTCCGAGTTTTCGAGAATCCGTTCGAGGTTCACCGGAATAGTCCGCGAGCTGGGGATTGACTTTGATATTGAAACGCTTCTCGACGAGACGGAGGCGGAAATAGACGGGGAGTGTTCGGTGGATTTCACCGCTTCAAGGGGCGAATACCTCTGCGCGAGGATAATGGCCTCACTTCTCGGAGCCGAGTTCGTCGACGCGAAGGACGTCATATTTTTCAACGACGCCGGAAGGCTTGACACGGAAAAGACCTACAGAACCTTGTCCGAGCGGGTGGACGGCTTGGGCCTTGTCGTCATCCCCGGTTTCTACGGCACGGGCGCGGACGGCAGGATAAGGACTTTTTCACGCGGAGGCTCGGATATTTCGGGGGCCGTTGTCGCCGGCGCGGTCAACGCCTCGCTCTACGAGAATTGGACGGACGTTTCGGGTTTCTACGCGTGCGACCCTAAGATAGTCAACAGTCCGAAGGGCATCTCCGTGATGAGCTACAAGGAGCTTCGCGAGCTGTCGTACATGGGTGCCAACGTACTCCATTCGGACAGCATTTTCCCCGTGAGACGCGCCAACATCCCCATACAGATAAAAAACACCTTCCGTCCCGAGGACGCGGGGACATCCATCGTGCCCACATCTCATTTCACTCCCACGGGAAACATCGTGACCGGTATAGCGGGACACAGGAACTTTACGGTCATATATATAGAAAAATCGCACATGAATGCCGAAATAGGCTTCGTGAGAAAGGTTCTCACCGTGCTGGAAAAGTTCGGCATTTCGATAGAACACATTCCCTCCGGCATTGACACGATGTCTGTTGTCATGGAGTCGTCCCAGGTGTCGGGATACAGGCTTAGGGAAGTGCTTGACGGAATAAGTGAAGAGGTCCACCCCGATTTTCTGAGGGTGACGGACAACGTGGCGCTCGTCGCGACCGTGGGACACGGCATGTCTTCTTCCGTCGGAACTTCCGCCAGACTTTTCAAGGCGCTCGCCGAAGCCGGCATAAACATCAAGATGATAGACCAAGGCTCTTCCGAAATGAACATCATAGTCGGCGTGGGCAACGATGACTGTGAAAGGTGCATAGCTGCGATATATCATGAGTTCTTTTAGTATTTTTGATTTTTTCGCACATGAAAAAGGACGGAATTTCGCATCCGTCCTCATTTTTTACTCTTCGGCATCTATTTTCCATCTCAGTTTTTCGCACTGCACGCATCTTTCGCCCAGGGCGAGGAGGATTTGTCCGGATTCCGTGAAAAAAAGGTCAATCTCTGGAGCTTTTATTTTTGTGAGCTCTTCCTCTGTCAGTGCCGCTTTGCCTTTGAACACTGAGTCGTGCGAGATGTCTGACATTTCAATCGTGACAAGTCCCGCTCCCGGACACCGGAGCGCGAAAACAATTTTTTCGCCGTGCGCGCCCCATTCTATTTTCGCTTTATAAAAGTTTCCCGAAAGCGATGTGAGATAGTAAAGGTCACTTTGCTTTCTTATATCGTGCCACTCCGCCACAAAAGGCGGCATGGCGAGATTTTTCACCTCTTCGCCGAGCGCCTCCACAGGCTCAGGATGTTTTTTCACGCGTTTGAGAAGGGCTTCGTCGCTGATTATGACGGGATATCCCGTCCAGCGCGAGCGTCTCTCTTCCGGAAGCCGGCCGTCCAGAATGTATACCCGGCGCTTCACCCTCCACACGGGAAAGCGCTTCACCGCCCGGAAATCCTCCGTGAAGGCCACGACCTCTTTTTTTCTGCCTTTTTCGTAAAGGGCGAGTATGTGGGAGGCGTAGACGCCGCCTCTGTCGCCTCTTATGAGACCTACCATGAGAGTGTGTCGTTCAGAAGGGCGGTCATGTCATACATTCCGGGAGCTTTACCGATAATCCACTTCGCAGCTTTCACCGCTCCCGCCGCGAAGATTTTTTTCGACCTCGCCGAGTGGGAGAGGGTTATTATCTCATCTTCGCCACAGAACATGACCTCGTGTTCGCCGACTATCGTTCCGCCACGCACGGAGTGGATGCCTATCTCGTTTCCCCTTTGTCCCGAGGCTTTGCCACGTCCGAAAATTTCCGGCTTTCCACATGTGTTCGCACTTTCGGCGAGCATGAGCGCTGTCCCCGACGGCGCGTCGGCTTTTTTGTTGTGGTGTTTTTCTATTATCTCGACGTCGAACCCCGGGAGGATTTCGGCCGCTTCGCGGACGAGCCTTTGGAGGAGGTTCACCCCGAGCGAGAAATTGGCGCTTCTGAAAATAGGTATGGACCCGGAGCATTCGTTTATCTTTTCGAGCTCCTCTTTTGAGTAACCTGTCGTCGCGATGACGGCCGGTGTTTTGTTTTTTACGCAGTATTCCAAAAGTCCGTCGAGCGCTCTGGGGGACGAGAAGTCGACAACGACGTCGACGTCCGCCGGCGCGTCTTCAAACGAGTCGTACACGGTGAAGCCCCCGAGATTTTCTATTTTTGCGTCCACGCCGAACTCGGCGCGCGTTTCCCCGTCCTCGTCCATGACTTCTTTGAGGACCCGGCCCATGTGACCGAGTGCCCCGCATATCGCTGCCCTCGTCATGATGTCACCTTCGCTATTCCGGCCTCTTTTATGCACCGCTCCATGACGCGTTTGTGTTCGTCTTCGAGCTCGGTGAGAGGCGCTCTCGGCAGTCCCGCTTCGAGGCCCAGCATGTTGCAGCCCGCTTTGACGGGTATGGGGTTCACCTCCGTGAAGCACGCGTCAATCAAGGGAAGGAGCCTATCTTGGAGCTCGTTCGCTTTTTTGAGGTTTCCTTCCGCCACGGCGTCATAGACCTCTTTCACCTTCGCGGGAGCGATGTTGGAGGCCACAGATATGAGCCCCGCCGCACCTATTGCGAGCATTGGAAGGTTGAGGTTGTCGTCGCCCGAATACATGTCGGCGAACGGACGCACGCGCCTTTGGGTTTCGCATATCTGTTCCATATTCCCACAAGCCTCCTTTATTCCGGCCATGTTCGGGATTTTGGCTATCTCTTCGGCCGCGGGAGGTAGGATGTTCACTCCGGTCCTCGATGGCACATTGTAGGCTATGACGGGGATTTTCACCGCCCCGCAAATCGCCCTGTAGTATTCGACGATGCCCTTCTGAGTGCATTTGTTGTAATAGGGGGTGACGCACAGAAGACCGTCCGCCCCGAGCTTTTCGGCGTTTCGGGCGGCCGCGACGGCCTTCGCCGTGTTGTTCGTGCCCGCGCCTATGACGAGCACGGCTCTTTTAGCTGTCTTTTCGACGGAAAACCTTATGACCTCGTCTTTTTCTTCTTCCGTCATGGTCGAGGGCTCGCCCGTCGTGCCCAAAATGACGAGCGCCGAGACCCCGGAGGCTATCTGGTAGTCTATCATTCTTCCCAGGGAGTTAAAATTAACCCCGGTATCCGTGAACGGCGTTATCATCGCCGTCGCCACGCCGCTGAAAAATCCTTTCATGATCTCTCCTTTCAGTCAAAATATCCCTTCGCCGCCAGAAGTTCGGCGAGGAGGAGCGCGCCTCCCGCCGCGCCGCGAAGCGTGTTGTGCGAAAAACCTATGAATTTCCAGTCAAAAACGTTGTCTTCTCTAAGTCTTCCCGCGGAAACGGTCATCCCGCCGCCCGCCATCCTGTCAAGTTTCGGTTGGGGACGGTCGTCTTCCTCGCGGTACTGTATGAATTTTTCCGGGGCGGAGGGTAGGGCGAGACGCTGAGGCTCTCCTTCGAAGCCCTCCCAGGCCGAGATTATCTCCTCTCTGGAAGGCTTTTTGTCGAATTTCACGAACACCGCCGCGGTGTGCCCGTCCGACACGGGGACGCGGAGACACTGCGCGGATATCGCTGGTTTTTCGGCGGAAACAATCTTCCCGTCTTTCACCGTGCCCCAGATTTTGAGCGGTTCTTTTTCGCTCTTTTCCTCTTCACCGCCTATGTACGGTATTATGTTGTCGGTTATTTCCGGCATGGTCTCAAACGTCTTTCCCGCGCCCGATATCGCCTGGTACGTCGTCACGGCGATTTTTTCCGGTCCGAATTTTCTGAGCGGATGGAGGAGGGGCACGTACGACTGGAGCGAACAGTTGCTTTTGACGGCGACAAAGCCGCGCCTTGTCCCGAGACGCTCTCTCTGACTTTTTATTATTTCGAGATGTTCGGGGTTAATTTCAGGGATGACCATGGGAACGTCTTCCTCGAACCTCATGGCGGAGTTGTTGGAAACCACGGGGCATTCGGCCCGCGCATATCTTTCCTCGAGCGCTTTTATGTCGTCTTTTTTCATGTTGACCGCCGAAAAACAAAAATCGACGTCTTCCGTTATTTTTCCGATGTCTTTTTCGGCGTCAAAAACCTTCATCCCGGAAAATTTTTCCGGCATGGGAATTTGTATGTTCCAGCGCTTCACCGCCTCGGCGTAAGGTTTTCCAGCTGACCGCTCTGACGCCGCGAGGACGCCCACCTCGAACCATGGGTGATTTTCTAAAAGAGTGAGAAACCTTTGTCCCACCATTCCGGTGGCTCCTATGACGCCAACTCTGTATTTTTTCATGCGGCCTCCTCTGATAAAATTAAAGCGGGGCGCGCGCTCCGCTTTTTTTCGGACTCCAAACTAAAACAGGAATATAGCGCGACACGACATGTGACAGTCATACGGGTGTTGACCCGCATGCCCAGCGCGGGACGGACTTTACCCTCGCTTCGGCGGGGATACCCTTTCACGCGCGCGGCCCCGGTCCGGGGGGCCATTTCGCGCGAGCGCTACTCATGTTCACCCGCTCCTCTATATTGCTGACAAAATTTTAGCACACGGGGAGCCGTCATGTAAAGAAATTTCAGCGGAAATCCTCGCTTTCCGCGACTCCGAGCGTGCCCTTGCCTATGAGCATGAAGAGGAGCTCGACGAGTTCTTTTTTCTCGAGATCTTTCCCCTTCTTTATCCACTCCCTAAGTATGTTGACGACCGTTGAGGTGGCATGGACGGTTATGTAATCGGAAAATTTGTTGTATTTTATGCCGGCTATCCGGTTGAGAAACGGGAAAAGTTCAGAGCTCAAAGTATCGAAAAACGACGGGTCGCCGTTTTCGCCTATGAGGGTTAAGAGTTTGTCCTCCTGTTCGTCGAAAAATTCGACCGCCGAGGCTAGAGCCGCGTCTTCGTCGGCGGGGCTCATGGCACCTTCCGGGAATTTTTCCGTCATGTGGTTTTGGAACGCACAGACGAGTTCATCCTCGGCCTCTCTCATGATGTCGTAAATGTCGTTGAAATATTCGTAGAACGTCCCCCTGTTGTATCCCGCGACCCTGGAAAGCTCGCCTATTGTTATTTTGTTTATGGGCTGTTTTTTGAGCATTATCCAAAGCGCCTGTATAAAAGTCTCCCTTGTCCTTTCAGTTATTTCGGGTTGTTTGTTCATATTTGCCTCCGGAAGTGCGTTTTCACGGTTTTTTCACTTTCTTTCGCTTGACCGTCTTTTTCGCGCTGTCATACAATTATTGTACGACATGTTGTCGGATAATTCAAGTCCAAAAGGCGATAAAATGATTGAAACCAAGGAACTTACAAAAGATTACGGCTTTGGAAGAGGCGTGTTCGACGTGTCCGTCAATGTCCCGGAAGGCGAGTGCTTCGGATTTCTGGGACCGAACGGCGCGGGCAAGACCACGCTCATCCGCCATCTCATGGGATTCTCGCGTCCCGACAAAGGCACGGCGAAGATCATGGACATGAACTGTTTCGAGAACGCGGCGAAACTTCAAAGCGACATAGGCTATCTTCCCGGTGAGATAGCTCTGCCCGTCGGAATGACGGGGACGCAGTTTCTCAGGATGCTCAGCCAGATGAGGAAGGTTTCTTCCGATGACTACATGAACGAGCTTTTGGAAAGATTCGCTTTGGATCCCCAAATGGACACCAAGCGCATGAGCCTCGGCGTCAAGAGAAAGCTCGCCGTCGTTGCGGCGTTCATTCATGACCCCAAAATTCTCATACTCGACGAGCCGACTTCCGGGCTTGACCCAATAATGCAGCAGCAGTTCATAGACTTCGTTCTGGAGGAGAAGAGGCGCGGCAAGACGATTTTCTTCTCGTCGCACATTTTCCATGAGGTTGACGCCTGCTGTGACAGGATATCCATAATAAAGGACGGCAGGGTGGTCGACACGTTCAGGGCCGAAGATCTCAAAAACAGGAAAGAGAGAATTTACAGGCTGACTTTCAAAGATGCGGAAAGCTACGCGAAGTTCAACGAGTTAGGTTACAGCATCACGTCGGAAAACCCCGACAAGATGCGCGTCCGCATAACCATAGACACGGACGACGTGGGAAGGCTCATCGCCGACGCCGCGACGCTCGATCTTGTCGATTTCGTCGAAATAGCCTATACGCTCGAAGACCACTTCATGAGCTTCTACCGCCAGGACCACAACTTCGGAGGTGTCTCAAAATGAGCGGCATCATAAAAGTCGACCATCTTACGAAGGACTATGGTGAGGGGAGAGGGATATTCGACATATCCTTTGAGATTGAAGAAGGCGAAATTTACGGGTACATCGGCACGAACGGGTCCGGGAAAACGACGACGATAAGGAACATGCTGGGCTTCGTGTTTCCCGATGAGGGCGAGATTGAGATAGCCGGTCTTAACCCGGTGACATCATCCGCTGACCTCATGCAGAAAGTGAGTTACATCCCCGGTGAGATTGCCTTTCCCAACCTTCCGACCGGCACCGCCTTTTTGAAACTGCAGGCGGAATACAACGGGGTCACGGACTTCACCTACATGAACTACGTCATCAAGAAGCTCGACCTTGATCCCACGGCCAATCTGAAGCGCATGAGCAAGGGCATGAAGCAGAAAACCGCCATTGTGGCGGCGCTCATGGGTGACAAGGACATTCTCATACTTGACGAACCGACGACGGGGCTTGACCCCCTCATGCGTGACAACTTTCTCGATCTCATGAGGTCGGAAAAGGAAAAGGGCAAGACGATTTTCATGTCGGGACACATCTTTGAGGAGATGGAGGACATATGTGACAGGGTGGCGATGATAAGGGACGGACACCTCATATCGACACTTGACATGTACTCGCTCCGCCACGACACCGACAGGAACTTTGACATAACGTTCGACAGCCTGGCCTCGGCGGCCGAATTCATCAAAAAAATGGGAAGGGGGAAGGCGGAAGGCCCCGCCGTGCACATAGCGATTCCTCCCGACGGGATTGACAAAATGTTCAAAACACTTGCAAATTACAGCGTCACCCAGCTCAGAGAGGCGAACATAACGCTGCAGGACGCGTTCATGAAGGAGTACGGAAGCGATGGAAACAACGAAATTCTTCTCTAGACCTCTGATAAAACAGACAAACAAGAGCAATCTCGCTCTGACCATCGCGGTGCTCGTCATCTCGTGCCTCATCTGCTTTGTGCTCTCCTTCGCGATGAGCATTTTGAGCGCCGAGGAAAGTGAGGAGCTGGACGAGGCAGTGGCTGAGTTCTACGGCGGTCTTTCCGTTCTCGCGGCAAACGAGCTGTCTTATGACGAGTTCTACGCGGCCCTGATGAGCGGGGCGGACATGAGCGCTTTCGCCGAGTATTTTGAGGGCGCGGACGTCACACTGGAACAGTTCATCAACAGTTTCTCGGTGATTGAAGGGTCCGATGTCGAACTTTCCGCGTACGTCGAGTATTTTGAGTACACATGGGCTCTCGCGGAACAAAATGGTGTTTTCTCCGGTGAGTCACTCAGTGTAAACGGTGCCATGTACGCCATGCTCGGACTTTTGGGGATTGATCCGGACCTCATAACCACCATGAGTAACATGGATCCCACGGCCATGGTCGATTCGATGTACTACCACATGGTCGGCATTCTTCCCATCCTCATATGGATTGTCGTCGTCGGCAACTCCGTCATAGCGAGCCAGGTCGACAGGGGCTCCATGGCATATGTCCTTTCGACACCCACGAAACGCTCCGCCGTCGCCATGACACAGGCGCTCTACATGGTCATCGTGCCTTTGATAATGACCGTAATAGTCTGCGTCGTGAAAATCATATGCAACGTCGGATTCCTGGGCGCGGCTGACGCGGGTGTGACGGTGGTCATGTACCTTGGCATGTACATACTCATAGAGGCGCTCTGCGGCATATGTTACCTCGGGAGCTGCCTTTTCAACCGCAGCAGCCATTCAATCGCTTTCGGCGGGACGTTCGTCGTGTGGTTCTTCCTCGCGTCGCTCATCGGAATGTTCGGGTCGGACATGATGGTGGACGCGGGCATGGGCGTCGAGTCGCTCAACGCGTTCAACTATCTCACGCTCATAACGCTCTTTGACGTCGACAGGGCCGCCACCGTCGGCAC
>JAJQAJ010000088.1 GCA_021203865.1 Clostridia bacterium | reverse complement strand
TCTTAGGGATGACTCAAAAAGCGGATCACATACACATGGTTAATTCGTAAAATAGCATCAATTAACCGAGGACATGCCAGATGGGAGAGCAACCCGGTGTTGCAGGCGACATAAACCGCCGCCTGCCCAAAATCATCGCTCGTAACGGATTATAATGTGATTTAGCGAAAATATCCACTGAAAAATGTTATTCGTGTCAATCACATAACCTCGCCAACGTCCCTGCTGTAAACACATCGGCAACCTCTGTCCATTTGACATCGTTAAAAATTGTGTCCGGAATTTACACTTCTGAAAGTCAGCGCGTACATAGAAAGTCACGGAGGCCCGGCGCCGTCGGCTCTCTGCGTTGTCTGCGGAATGTGCGGCGGAGCGTACCAACAGAAAAACGGCGTTTTCGTCACTCCCATAACATCGCTGAAACCTTAGCGAGATTCCGCATACTCCGGAAACCAGGGCCGCGCGTCAGGCGGTCAGAACGCTCAATAAAAAACTCAGGACATCAGATTGTGGAAATAAAAAACATCAAATCAGGGAAATGAAAAACATCAAATTGTGGAAATAAAAAACATCAAATTGTGGAAATGAACTTGCTCCACCTACCACGCGGTGATATAATGTGTCAGGCTCGGGAGGAAAAAATGGTTTACAGAAGCAGAATAGCCGACAAGGTACTCGACACAAAACTCAAATTTTTCGGGGCGACGCTAATTGACGGCCCCAAGGGGTGCGGAAAAACCACCACCGCAAAACAGCGCGCGAAAAGTTTCGTCGAGTTCCAGGACGAAGAAAAAAGAAATGCGTATCTCACAATGGCAGACACAATACCCGGCAGGCTTTTGGAAGGTGAGACGCCCCGGCTTTTTGATGAATGGCAGGACGCTCCTCAAATCTGGGGCGCCGTACGCAAATCCGTGGATGATCTCCAGCAGAAAGGGCTGTACATACTGACGGGATCATCATCCGCCTATGTGAACACACCGCACACGGGCACGGGGCGGATATCGACAATGACGATGCTTCCCATGAGTTTGTATGAAAGCGAGGAATCAAACGGAACCGTCTCTCTCGGGGAACTTATGGAACATCCCGACTCGTTTGAGATGTGTGAGTCCGATCTTAGCTATGATGACCTGATAACGGCCGCATGCCGCGGCGGATGGCCGAACAGCATATTTGCTATAAATGACGTACAAGCCGTCATAGCGAGAGATTTATATTCCAGACTGTGCGAAATCGATGTGTCCAGAATAGACAACGTACGAAGAAACCCAGAACTCGCGAACCGAATACTGACATCATATGCGAGAAATCTCTGCACGCTGTCCACATACAAAACCATATACGATGACATAACTTCAAACAGGAGTGTTTCGGAAAAAACAATCACAAGCTATGTCACGGCGTTCAAAAAACTCTACGTTCTGGAAGACATACCCGCATGGAGTCCCGACATCAAAGCCAAGACAAACATAAGGCTCTCACCCAAACACAATTTTACGGACCCGTCTCTCGCGGCCGCGGCGCTCGGGCTCGGCCCAAAGGTTCTCAGCGCGGACCTTTGGATGTTCGGGTTTATCTTTGAATGCCTCTGCATAAGAGATCTCAAAGTGTACAGCTCACCGTATGACGGAAAGGTGTCTTACTATCATGACAGGAACAACCTGGAAGCCGACTGCGTTCTGCACCTAAGCGACGGCAAATATGCGCTCATAGAATTCAAACTCGGTCAGAGAGAGATTGAAAGCGCCGCCAAAAATCTGTGCAGAATAGAGGCGCTCATCAAAAAAAGCAATGAGACCTCACAATACAAAATGCGCCTTCCCGACCTTAAAATGGTCGTCACCGGAACAAAGGTCGGTTACAGAAGAGATGACGGTGTCTTCGTCGTGCCCATAGGATGTCTCAAAGACTGACGCCAAAAAAACACGCGCATGAAAAAAACCGGCGTGTTTCAGCCGGCCTTCCTTTTTAATCTTTCTTCTTTTTTTCTTCCTGCGGTATCACGGAAACTTTGTCGTAATAACCGCATTTTTTGCAAACCCTGTGGGCCTCTTTGAGAGCGTGACACTGGGGACATTCCACAAGCGTGGGTGCAGTGGCGTAGAAATTCGCCGAGCATCTCGAATTCGTTCTCATTTTGGATTGCTTCGATTTGGGTACCGCCATAATTATACCTCACTTCTCGTTTTCGTTTATCTCGATACCCTCGCAACCCTCTTTGCACAAAATAACTTGCGGTTGGCTGAACAGTATCGCATCATTCACAGCAGGTGTGATGTCAGCTCTTTTCCCGTCATAGGGATAATCGTCGTCGCTCTCATACGGCACGAACAGCGCGTCATATTCGAATTCTATGTCCGCCACAGCAGGTTCGAGACAGTAAGAGCAGCTTCCCGAGAGTCTGAATTTTATCTCAATGTGAACGTCCACGGTGTCGTCATCGCCGATGGAAAAACTTCCCCTCACCGACACAGGCCCGTCAAAGCTGAAAAGCGGAACAAGACACATGCCTTCGTCTGGAACGGTCTCATAGGAGAACTCCCCCTCTTCTGCTCCGAGGGCTCTTTGCTTTCTCACATCGATTGTCATATTCAAAAGCTGACTAAAAAATTATATATAATGCGATATTTGTTGTCAAATAATTTTCCCCGGCATTTTATCCTCAGACGAGCGCAGCCGTCTCACGGGCTATCACGAGTTCCTCGTTCGTCGGGATGACGAGAACCTTTGTCTTGGAGGCTTTTGTCGAAATCTCGCGGATGGCTCCGGTGTTCTTCCCTTCGTTCGCTTTTTTGTCCATTTCCACACCCAGAAACTCGAGTCCCGAGCATACCGCCGCGCGGACGGTGGGAGTGTTCTCACCGATGCCGGCCGTGAAGACTATGGCATCAAGCCCGCCCATGGCGGCGGCGTAAGCGCCGACGTATCTTTTAACCTGGTACGCGAACATATCGAGCGCGAGCTGACACCTTTCATTGCCCTTGTCGGCCTCGGCGATGAGGTCTCTGAAATCGGAGGACACGCCGGAAATTCCCTGGACGCCACACTGTTTGTTGAGGTAGTTCACGGCCTCGGAGAAGGAAAGTCCCTTCTTCTGGGCGAGAAACTCAACCGCGGAGACGTCTATGTCGCCCGATCGCGTGCCCATGAGAACGCCCGCGAGGGGTGTGAAGCCCATGGTCGTGTCCACGCATTTTCCGCCTTTGACTGCGGAGATGGAGGATCCGTTCCCCAGGTGACAGGTGACTATCTTCGTGTCTTCGGCCTTTTTGCCGAGATACTTTATGGCCTCTTCCGATACGAACTTGTGGGACGTGCCGTGGAAGCCGTACTTCCTTACGCCGTACCTCTCGTAATCCTCATACTGGATGCCGTAAAGATAGGCGTGCTTGGGCATTGTCTGATGGAACGACGTGTCGAACACGAGCGCCATAGGTTTATCGCCCATGACCTTCATGCAGCCCTCGACGCCCTTGACGGCGGCGGGGTTGTGCAAAGGAGCGAGCTCGAACGTCTTCTCCTTCAAAGTCGTCAGAACCTCGGGAGTTACGAGCGTTGTCTCTTTGAAATATTCTCCGGAAGCGACCATCCTGTGTCCCACGGCGGTTATCTCGTCCATGGACTTTATGACGCCCACCTCTTCATCCTGCAAAGCGTTGAGGACAAGTTCTATGGCGACGGTGTGGTCGGGAACGGGCTTTTCAAAGATTTTCTCCTTGCCGTTTCCCTTGGCCTTCAAAAAAGAACCGTCTATTCCTATTCTTTCAACGTTTCCCTTCGCGAGAACGCCCTCGGTATCCATGTCGATGAGCTGGTATTTGAGGGAGCTCGACCCCGCGTTGACAACCAATATTTTCATGTTATTTCCCCTTCATTATTTTTTTGACTCTCAGACAGACTGAAGCACTGTCACTGCGACGGTGGCGACGATGTCTTCGACGTCGCATCCGCGGCTTAGGTCATTGAGAGGTTTCGCGAATCCCTGGCAGACGGGACCTATGGCCATGTATCTTCCGTAGCGCTGAGCGATTTTGTATCCGATGTTGCCCGCGTTGATGTTGGGGAAGACGAAGACGTTCGCGTGGCCGGCTACAGTCGAACCGGGAGCTTTGAGCTCGCCCACCTCGGGAGCCACGGCGGCGTCAAACTGGAACTCGCCGTCAAGGGCGAGGTCGGGAGCCTTGGATTTGGCTATCTCGACGGCCTCCTGGACCTTGGGAACCGATTTAAAGAATTTGTCGTCGTTGCCGCTTCCTTTAGTGGAGAACGAAAGCATGGCGACTTTCGGCTCTATGCCCGCTATGTTCTTCGCGGAAGCCGCGGAGGAGATGGCTATGTCGGCGAGCTGGTCAGCCGTGGGCTCTATGTTTATGGCGCAGTCAGCGAAAACAGCAACTCCGTCGGGGTTGTACGGGTTGGTCTTGTCGGGTGCTATCATGATGAAGCAGCTCGAAACGGTCGAAACGCCGGGGGCGGTCTTTATGACCTGGAGTCCGGGACGAAGTGTGTTCGCCGTGCTGTGGCACGCGCCTGAAACATATCCGTCGACGTCGCCGGCTTTCAGCATGAGGGCGCCGAACATCGTCCTGTCTTTCGCTTGCTCGGCGGCCTGCTCTTCGGTCATGCCTTTCGCCTTCCTCGCCTCATACAGGATTTTGGCGTATTCCGAGGTCTTATCCGAGGTGAGCGGGTCTATGAGCGTAATGCCTGTAAGGTCGACGCCGGGGGCGACTTTCCCGCACTCCTCTTCGTTGCCTATGAGCACGATTTTCGCGATGCCCTCCTTCGTGATGCGGGCCGCTGCTTCGACAACGCGCTTGTCCTCGCCTTCGCAAAGAACTATGGTCTTGCCGAGAGACTTTGCTTTTGTCTTGATATCATCAAGTAACGACATATCTGTTCTCCTTATATCATAAATTTCTTTGATTTACGCGGGGATATGGTGTAACATTTACGCAGGTGAAAACATCATCCCCAAAATACGCGAATACATTATATAATGAAGGCACTTTGTTGTAAATATCAAAATGGAAAAAACGGTTGTAATTTGCGAGTTTAACCCATTCCACAACGGGCATAAGCACCTTTTCGACGAGATAAAAAAAGCCCGTCCCGGGACCTTAACAATCTGCGTGATGTCGGGAGATTTCACCCAGCGCGGACGGCCCGCCGTCATGCCCGCCATGACGAGGGCAAAGGGCGCCGTGGAGTGCGGCGCGGACGCCGTCGTGGCTCTCCCAACTGTCTTTTCCGTCGCGCCGGCTGAGATTTTTGCGAAGGGCGCGGTGAAAATGGCGTCAGCGATGAAGGATGTCACCTGCCTCGCCTTCGGCTGTGAATGTCAAGACGTCGACGTCCTCGTAAGAGCCGCGCGCGAAACTTTAAGCGCGGATTTTTCCTCGCGTCTGAAAGAGCAACTCTTGCGTGGGATAGGATACGCGGCGGCGTACGAAAAAGCCTACACGGACATGGGAGGGCAAGAAGGAATATTTTCAAAACCCAACAACATTCTCGCGGCGGAGTACATCCGCGCGGCAGACGAGATTAATTTTAACCCTGACTTTTTCGCCGTCCCGAGAGCGGGCGCGAACCACGGCTCGACTTCGCCGAAGGGAGCAATCGCGTCCTCATCCTTCATACGCGCGAACATGGCAGAGCCCGCGAAAATCGCGCCCTTTGCTCCCCCGAACATAATTTCCGACATTGAGGCTCGCGGCGCTGACATTAGCGATGCTTTTTTTTCGGCGGCGCGGGTCTCCGTCCTTCGCGACGGTGCGGAAGAGCTCAAAAAAGCGTACGGCTGCACGGAGGGGCTGGAAAAACTCATATACGACGCTTGCGCGCGGGGTGAAAACCCGGAGGAGAAAGCGAACAAAAGGTATTCGAGGTCGAGAATATCAAGGATACTTTGCGCGAACCTTCTCAAAATCACCCGCGCCGACACCGAAATGTGTCTCGGAAGCGAACTTTACATAAGACCCCTTTCAGTCAAAAGAGAAAAAAAAGATGAGATGCTTTCGGACCTTTCAGAAAGCGCCTTCCCGCTGTGCCTTAGGGGCAGGGACTTTTCGGCGCTTCGGGGCGCGGCGAAATTTTCGGCCGAAAAGGACGAGACCGCGCGTCTCATGTATAGAGCTCTCGGAGGAAAGGAAGATGAAAAGCCGCTCTTTTTATGACAATGAAAAAGCCCCTCGTAAAAAAGGGGTTTTCAAATGTCCGAGATTGGCCTGTAAGCCGGGTTCTGTCTTGCGCTGTCATCTATCTAGCCTCGCCGTCGCCGGCGAGATCAAGCGATATTGACGGACTTGAGCAGACGGGCAGCCCTTGCGATTCAACGCAGCCCAAGCCCCAATCTTGCACCGGATGAGGTTTGATTGACTCGGACCGTCACCGGCCCGATGGTGCGCTCTTGCCGCACCGTTCCACCCTTACGATTTCTCGCGGTATCTTTCTGTTCACTCTCTTTGGAGTCGCCTCCACCTGCCGTTAGCAGGCATCCCGCCCTACGGTGCCCGGACTTTCCTCATAGCGCATCTCTGCGCTCCGCGACAGCGCGGTCAACTCGGATGTTTTCATTTTATGATTTTATGAAAAAAAACTCAAACAAATTTGTCGATTGATATTGAATTTTCAGGGGAGCTAATTTATAATGAATTCAACATTCGACGAGGGGAAAAGGATGAAGAAAACCAAGATAATAGCAACTTTGGGACCCGCCACCGACACAGTCGACATCATATGCCAGCTGATTGACGCCGGCATGAACGTCGCGAGACTCAACTTCTCACACGGAACGCATGAGGAACACGCCGCGAAAATCGCCAAAATAAAAGAGGCGAGAGACAAGATGAAGGCGCCCATCCCCATCCTTCTGGACACGAAGGGACCCGAGTTCAGAATCAAAACGTTCAAAGACGGCAAAATAACGCTGAAAGAGGGTGACCCCTTCACGTTCACGGCCGATGATGTGGAAGGCGACAGCAAAAAAGTTTCCGTGACGTTCACGGAGATGCCCGGACAAATGAACCCCGGCGACAGAATACTTCTCAACAACGGGCTCATGATTTTCGAGGTCACCGAGGTGAAGGGAAACGACGTGCACTGTAAAACCATAGTGGGCGGAACGCTTTCCGACAGAAAATCAATGTTCTTCCCGGAAAAACAGCTCAAAATGAAGAGTTATCTTTCCGAACAGGACAAGTCCGACATAAAATTCGGCGTCGAACAGGGCGTTGACTTCATAGCGTGCTCCTTCGTCTCCTGCGCGCAGGACATCATGGACGTCAGAAACTGGCTGGAAAAATGTGGCTCGCCCAAAGGAGAGATAGAACTCATCGCGAAGCTCGAATCGAGAGCCGGAGTGAACAACCTTGAATCCATTCTGGAGGTTTCCGACGGCGTCATGATAGCGAGAGGCGACTTAGGTGTCGAAGTGCCGTTCGAGGAGCTCCCCTTCATACAAAAAGACATCATAACGAGATGCAGAAAACTCGGCAAACGCACGATAACCGCGACCGAAATGCTCGAGTCTATGATACACAACACGCGTCCCACGAGAGCGGAGATTTCGGACGTCGCAAACGCCGTGTTTGACGGATCTTCCGCCATAATGCTCTCGGGCGAGACGGCGGCGGGCGAATACCCCGTGGAATCCGTCAAAGCCATGGCAAAAATCGCCATGGAAGCCGAATCACACGTCGAGAACATCACATTCATAAACGACAAGGACTACCGAATAACCAGGCTTTCCGAGGCGCTTTCCCACTCCGCCTGTCTTTTGGCGAGAGACATAGGGGCGAAAGTCATAGTGGCCTGCACAAGGTCCGGATCGACCGCGAGGATGGTTTCACGTTTCCGTCCCAACATCAGCATTCTCGGAATAACGAACACGGAAAGGGCATACAGGAAACTTGCTTTAAGCTGGGGCGTCATTCCCATGATGACGGAGGAATTTAACTCCATAGACGTTCTCTTCTACTTCGCGAAGGTGGCCGCGAAAGAGTCGGGACTTGTCGAACCCGGCGACAAAATCGTCATGACGGGCGGCACTCCCAACGGAAAGAGCGGCAACAGCAACCTCATTAACGTGGAAGAAATTTAAATTCGATTACACTTTGACCTCCTTTTTTAAAAATTTTGGATCCTGCGGCCAATCCTGCGGGGTCCAATATTTTTTTAGAATCTTTGACGCGGCGTTTCACTGAAATGACATCACCGTTTTTAAAACTCCCTCGATTCCCGGGCTGTGGTGTGACTTATCCTGACAGGGATAATCCTGCCCGTTTACGGTTTCTCTTAATTTGCGCACTCGCGCCTTTCGCAAAGGAGTATTTTTTGGACATCGCCAAACCGCGATGATAAACCTACCATACATCTCTCTTTCGGACATGAGCATCAAGTCCTCGCATCCGCCTCCCGCCGGCATCTTCACGTCAGTTCGCAATTATCCCGATCGTTAGACTATTCTTCGTCACCTTCGCCTTCCTCAAACGCAGAAAAAATGTCCGTCTCACTCGCGCTGTGGGCTTTTATCGTCTGATAGTACGGGTCATCGGAAAAATCTCTCTCAACGTCATATCTTCCCCCGAGGGTTTCTATGGCGATTTTGAGCTCCTGGTATTCGGGATAGGTTATCCCCTCTTCCGATATGGTGTCCAGAAGATAGGGAAGCGCCCTTTCATCGCCGTACACCGCAAGATAGCTCGCGTGCATCGGGATGTTGTCGGGGTCAGTTCTGAAAGCCGTCAAAAGCATGTCGAAAACGTCCTCGTCCCTTTCGGTCACGCGGGAGAGTATCTCCATCATGCGCTCGCATTCAACACCATCCCTGTAAAGGGCGAGCGCTCTGTCCTTGACGAGGTCGGCCTTGTTTTTTACGTAGTCCGTGCACATCTCTTTGAGGTCGTCGTTTCCCGTGCCGGAAATAATGTCAATGTATTTCGGGACGGCGGCGTCGTCGGAGCCCAAAATTCCTATTGCGTAGGTCATCTCGTCCTCGCTTCCGTCTAAAAGCGGCAGCATGAGTTCGACACACCCGTCCCTATTTTCTATGGCCTCGCACAGAAACTCGCTCACGGGGACACTCTGTTTTATGTGCGCCCTCAAAGTTTTGACAAGCTCGTCATCCGACATGCCGGCGTAATATTCCCGGGGTGTCTTTCCTATGGCCCTGACAACGGTGTCTCCGAATTTGTTGTACAGTTCCGGAATGACTTCCTCCCACTCACTTTCTTTGTATTTCGTGCCGTATTCGGTTATGTACTTTGAAAGTCTCTCATCGAACATTCCGTCAAAATCATAAAGTTTACCCATGTCTCACCTCTTTTTGGGGACAAGTTTTTTGTAAAGTCTCGGCTTCCCGCCGAAAAACTTGCAAATCTGCGCCTTAGTCACCGGCAAAGTCTCAAGACCCGACCAGCAGTATATGGCCGCCATGAGCGTGTCGCGGTCGTCCTCCGTCAGCTCATCTAAAAGTTCTGTGGATTTGCAGTATTCGTAAAGAATCTCGCAACCGTCCGAAATGTCATATGAAAAATCCTCGTCGATGACCGCCATCCTGGCGATGAGCATGGAGACGGCGTCTAAAAAAAGCTTTCTTTTGGTCCTTCCAAGCTTTATGTGGTAGAGCTGAATCCATTTGAGGGCCATTCCGCACACAACGAAGACGTCCCGTTCCCTGTTCTGCTGGCAGATTTTTTCTATCATGCTGATTTTGACGTGGTCGGAAATCCTGAAATCGGTGAGAAGCTTACGGACAATGTCATCAAAACCCGCGCTCAGCGCGGACTCAAAGACCATGTTGATAAGGACGTCGCCGGGACCTATGTAAGGATCCATGAGCCATTCAAGCGTCTCATGAAGCTTTGGCAAATCATACGTCTTTCTCTTGGCGGAGCCCGACTGCAGATAGCTGAAACATTGTTCGAGGCAGCTTATGCTCTTCTCGTTCGACCCCCAATAATCAATGGGAAGATGCGGCTCTCCGCCCTCGCCGAGCTCCTCC
This sequence comes from Clostridia bacterium, assembly GCA_021203865.1. GTDB lineage: Bacteria > Bacillota > Clostridia > Christensenellales > Borkfalkiaceae > Coproplasma. The sequence continues at coordinate 4,015 of JAJQAJ010000088.1, read as the reverse complement.
AACATACCGTCAAGTTTGTACTTTATCTGGCAGGCGTCGGGATGCACGTAGAGAATATCCCTCAGAACGCCTTTTGCCTCGTCAAATCTTTTGAGATTACAAAGGCACGCGGCCTTGAAATTCATGGTCATAACGTCGTAGACGTATCTTTTTGAGTGCTTATCAAGCATCGCAAGGGCCTCTTCATAGAGTCCGAACGTCATGACGACAGGCACGGCCTTGGCTATGTCCTCATCGTCCGCCATGTCGAGTTCAGAAAGATGCCGGGCGATTTTCATGCCCTCCCCGGTTTCATCATCGGGCCCCAAAACTGACGCGAGCACAGTGAGCGCGGGGACGAAGTTTTCGTCGGCGGCAAGCACCTCCCGGCAGATTGCCTCCGCCTCGTCATATTTCACCTGGGTGTAGTACGCCATGGCCATGCAGCTTCTCGCCATGAGATATTCGCCGGATTGCTCATCGACCTTTTCAAATTCTTCAATGGCTTCATCGGCGTGACCGCTTTCGAGCATACCAAGCCCTTTGGAGACATGCTCCTCGCCGTCGTCATCGTCGTCATCATCATCCGATTCATCGTCAAACCCGTCATCCTCGTCTTCATAGCCGAAGTCCATGAGGTCTTCTTCGTCGAAATCATCGCCGAACTCGTCTTCGAGGTCGCCGTAGAGCTCATCCATGATGGTTTCTAAAAGCTCCTCCGGCTCGCTGTTTTCGTCGCCGCTCAGAAGGCTTATAAACCTCGAACAGTACTCCTCCGCGGCGTTGGTGTAACCGAGCTTCAAAAGCGTCCTCATGAGGCCGTCGTATATTTCGGGAAGACGGTCGGAATCAACATCTTCATCCTCCGGGGTGTTGAGATAGATCATCATGAGAGCCCTGTACCACGCGTTCAGGGCATCCTCCGCAAGGTCCATCCTCATGTATATCCGGGCGTATTCCGAAAAGGCCTCCGCGCTCTCGCCATGAAGTTCAACTGACCTCGTGACCATGCGCGCGGCGCCCACAAAATCGTTATCATCGAGAAGATTCGCGGCGACCTTCAAAAGGCGCTCTTCGCTGTAATCAATGTTCAATTCTTCCGCCATGTCATCCTCACTCGTTCAGAAGTCTTATTATCTCGTCTTTCATGAAGACGTATTCCGTGTTGCAGTAATGGCATTTCACAGAGATTTTGGGGTCCTCAACGAGCATCTCGAATATCTGTCCCCTTCCGAGTCCCTTTATGACCTCCCAGACCTTTTCCCGGGAACAGTTGCACCTGTACACGGGGTTCACCGTCAAAAGATATCTCCCTGGAAATCTCGCGTCCGCGAACGCAGCGCACCCTTTCCCTATCTCGGAAGGCATATCCTCCACGCTTTCCAGAATGTCGTAACACTCCATTGCGGCGTCCTCAGCGGCTCCGGGCATCACCTGCGCTATGATTCCTCCGGCGAAGACGCACCTGTCGCTGTCCATGACCGTGAAAAGTCTCACGAGCGTGTCAACCTGCACGCTTTGAAGAAAATAATTCTCTATGTTCTGAGATAAATCGTTCCCTTCACACACGCATATTCCAAGGTACGGCCTTTCACCGTATCCGTCATCCGATATGACGGTCATCGTGGCGCCGTCAAGATTCAGCGTCTCAGAATCGACGCAGCCCCTCACATGCAGCGCAGCGTCCGAAGAGCAGCTAATCGCCCCGCCGTCCGGAAACTTAACCGAAACCGAAACGGAACCCCTCTCGCTTTTCAGCTGACATCCGAGGTACGCGGTAAATGTCAGAAGTCCGCCGAAGACAGCCGCCGCGTCTTCATAAAGTCCGTGCAGTTTTATGCCGCATTGCACCATGTCAGTGGTGTCGATGACGGAAAGAGCCACGCCCTCCCCGAGAACGAGCGACCTTGATATTTCGTTCATGGTTTTATTCCCGCGAAATTTATTCTTTCGTCTTTTACTCCTCCGAGATGTCCCTCGGTCACTATGTCGGTAAACCCGGCGTTCCTCATGGCGGAAACGACATCCTCCTCCCTATGAACATACTGGATGTGCGTTTCATCCTCCCTCACGAAAGCGCCGTCACCCCGGCGAATGAAAAAAGTGAGGTCCATCGTCAGCCTGTCGCCTTCCAGTTCATTGAACCAGATGTACGAAACATCATCCCTGACATCGCAGAACGTGTTGCCGGCAAGCGTCTCCCGAAGCTTTTTTTCCGACGACACGTCAAAAAGAAAAATCCCTCCGCTTCTGAGACCGGAAAAGACGTTTCTCATGGCGGACACCATTTTTTTCGGCGGCACGTAGTTCAGAACATCGTTTGCGGCCACACAAAAATCCTTTCCCTTCATCGGGAACGAGGTTATGTCGCCCAGAAAGTATCGCGCGCGGCATCCCTCACCTGTCGCCTTTTCCGAGGCGACGGAAAGCATTTCGGGAGACGGGTCAACACCCGTCATCGCATAGCCCGCCTTTTCCAGCGCCCTCGTGAAATAACCGTTCCCGCATCCCATGTCGACGCCTTCCGGACCCGCTGAGCGTTTTTTCAGCGCAGCTATTAAATACTGCGACCACGCAAGGTAGTCGCAGTCATCATTCATGTATTCAAAGAACCTGCCCAAAGCCGTGTAGCAACCACTCATAAGTTCACCCCAGAAGGTTGTCGCTGCTGATTTTCTTCTTCTTGTCCTTTTTGCCCTTTCCCTTCTGCGGGGCCGTCACAACTTTCTCGCGTTCGGCAAAGAGCTTGTTGTACTCCGCGTATTTAGGTTCGTTTATGTGCGCGGCCGCGTACGCATCAACGTCCGCCACTATCTGCTGCCTCTCTTCCTGCACTCTCTGGAGCGACACCCTCGAGAACGCCGCGCCGAGAGGCGTGACCACCCTCTCTTGCGGAATCGGCATTATCGGCCTCCCTATGAGATCGCTCCGTCCGGCTGCGAGAAGTTCAAGCGCAAGTTTCTTTCTCTCCTCCGCGGCTTCCTCTTCAAGCTGCTTGGGCGTCTTTTTGGCGTCCTCCTGGGCTTTTTCCTCTTTCAGCACGGGATTGACATACAAATCGAACGCCCACTGCGCGAACGCCATCCACACTAAAAAGACAAACGAGAAACCTATGAATATGAAGATGATGTACGCTATCCACTTGACAACCGTCGAGTAGAGTCCCCACCAGAAAAGCCACACGGGTATGAGCGCGAACGCACCCATGAATATCGAAGAAATTATGGTGCCACCCAAAAGGACCATGCTGTTTTTGATAAGATAGCGAGGCTTGGCTTTAAAGCTCACGCCCACGGCGAGAATCCAGGCCAGGATGAAACCCGCGACGACGGTGGCTATGATCATGAAGACCTCAGCCGTTATCGCCCCTCCTTTGTTTCCGCCTATGGCTACCTGGTACTGGGCCCAGTCCTTGACAACCACCGACCCGAAGAAGAACAGCATGAATATGAGAAAGGGTATCGCGGTATTCATGTAGCAGAGTTTGACGCCGCGGAAAAACCCTTTGACGGTGAAATCGCCGTGCGTGTTTATGAGCCTTCTTATGGAATAGAGTGCCCCGGAAAAGCCCACCGACGCTATGAGCGACGAGAGCGCCAGAATCGAATAAAAGAGGAGGTCCGACGTAAGATGCACGCTTTGTTCAAGCCCCAGAACGTCCGGGTACGTGAAAACCCCCATTCCGACGTTTCCGGAGAACGGGTAAATGGCCCCGAGGCCCTTGGTGTACGCACTCGCGACATACATGAGGATTATGGAAGGCACACAGAACAAAAGCACAAACAGGTTTATGATTATGAGCTTGACAAAACAGCTCTTGAAAAGATCCCACGTGTCGCCCCATCTTCCCTTTGGAATATGGGTGCGCTCATAATCGGCGAGGGATTCGCCTTCCAGCTTGGGTCTGTTGCCGTCGGACTTGGATCTGCCTGTGGCGGCTCCCCTGCCCTTAACGCTTGCCTTTGATGATGATGGCATCTCAATTCGTCCTGATAGGTCAAGAATTCGTGCTCAAGACACAGTGAAAATTATATAC
>JAJQAJ010000056.1 GCA_021203865.1 Clostridia bacterium | reverse complement strand
CTCTAAAGAGCGGGATATAGGCTTCTACGAAACCGCGCTCTCGCTCCACCGCCAAAAAAAACTCTCTACCCGTGGTAGAGAGCGCTTTTTTTTAGTTTACATCGAGGCGAGAACGGCGAGATTGGCCGCGATGTCGATGTATCTCACCGTGACGCCGTCCGGAACCGAAAGATTGGGGACGAAGGAGAGAATCTTTCTGACGCCCGCCTCCACAAGCCTTTGACAGACATCCCGCGCGGCCGACGACGGCACGCATATGAGAGCGAGCGAAACATTGTGCCTCTCTATCCCTTCGGCGAGGGCCTCAATGTCATAGACGGGTTTTTCGGCTTTTTCATCGATCTTTTCGGAATCTATGTCGAAACCGCAGACAAGACTTATGCCGTACGCGCTGAACCCGGTGTATGAAAGCAGCGTCCCGCCGAGTCCGCCCACTCCCACGACGGCGGCGCGTTTCAGACTGTCACAGCAAAGCGCCCTTTCTATCGCGCCAAGAAGTTCGGTCTTCACATAACCGGTCTTCGGCCTTCCCACGCAATCCGCGAAGGCCAGGTCTTTTCGCACAAGAACCTCTCCAAGTCCCAGGGCTTTGGCTATCGCCCCGGAAGACACGCACGCGCCACCGTCTAAGTCCAGACCACGAAGATAATAAAGGTAATCCGGATACCTTTCCAATGTCACAAGCGGTATCTTGTTCATTTTCGAGCGTCACCTCAATTTTTTCCGGTGGAACCGAATCCGCCGCCACTGCGCTTCGTCTCGGAAAGGCTTTCTACCTCCTCGAAATTCGCGGTGACATACGGTGTCACAACGAGCTGCGCTATCCTGTCGCCCCGGGACACGACGCGAGTCTCTTTTGAATGGTTGTGGAGCGCCACAATGACCTCGCCCCTGTAATCCGCGTCCACGACTCCCACTTTGTTCGCCGGCGCGAGCCCGCAATTTAAAGCGAGTCCCGACCTCGCGTATATGAGCCCCGCATATCCCGCGGGAAGAGCTATGGCTATCCCGGTGCGAATCTTTCTCGTCTCACCCGCCGGTATCTCCACGTCCTCGTCTTCACACGCGTAGAGGTCCGCCCCCGCGGCTATCTCCGTGCCGTATGTAGGAATTTTCGCGCTCTCGCGAAGTTTGGTTATCTGCACATCAACGTTCATACATTCTCCTTAAAATTTATGCCGTCACGGCATGACGCTGTCGTCCCAGAGGACAACCTTCCCCGCCACGGCGCTGTTTTTGACGTCGACAAGGCGCTGGTTGGAAGAGCCCATGAACCGAAGATGCAAATCTTTGAGCTCCTCGACAAATCTCCCGTCCACGAGTATGTCAAAAAGTCCGAGAAGTTTCGTCGCGGCCTCGCCCTGGCATCCGGCCGAGATGTCCTCATAAAGATACCCCGAATACGCCCAGAACGATTTGTCGGGATAAAGCGAGCGCAGCTTTTCGACGAACGGCAAAACCGCGACGGCGTTTTCCGGCTCAAAAGGGTCACCGCCCAAAAGCGTGAAGCCCTTTATGAACTTTTCGTCCATGCCCTTTATTATCTTTCCTTCCGCCTCTTCGTCAAAAGGTTTGCCGTATCCGAAATCCCAGGTTTCGGGGTTAAAACAGCCTCTGCAATGGTTTCTGCAGCCGCTGACAAAGAGTGACACCCTCACCCCGGGGCCGTTCGCTATGTCATAGAGTTTTATTTCACCGTAATACATCTTCCCCAATTACGAAAAACGCGCCGGAATCTATCTGGCGCATCTCCCTGCTTTCCTGATATCAGAGGTGCAGAACCCTCGCCTTTATCTCTTTGGTCTTGCCGACATTCCAGAAATTCTCACCTAGGTATCCGCACGTGCGCCTCGTGACGTTCATGCGCCTCTGGTCCTTGTTGTGGCACTGGGGGCATTCCCACTCGTTGTCGTCGTTTATCACTATCTCGCCGTCCCAGCCGCATACCTGGCAGTAGTCGCTCTTCGTGTTGAACTCGGCGTACTGGATGTTGTCGTATATGAAGTGCACGACGTCCTCGAGCGCGGTGAGGTTCTTTTGCATATTTGGAATCTCGGCGTAGGATATCGCACCGCCGGACGAAATCTTCTGGAACTGACTCTCAAATCTGAACTTGTCGAACGCGTCTATTTTCTCGCGGACGTCGACATGGTAACTATTTGTGTAGTACCCCTTATCCGTGACGTCCTTTATCGTCCCGAACCGCTCCTTGTCGATTCTCGCAAACCTGTAGCAGAGCGATTCCGCGGGAGTACCGTACAGAGCGAAACCGATGTTGGTCTCCTTCTTCCACTTGTCACAGTGGTCTCTGAGCGCCTTCATGACCTTGATGGCGAACTCCTGGCCCTCTGGCGTCGTGTGCGACACACCCTTGACGAGCTTGGTGAGCTCATAAAGCCCTATGTAGCCGAGCGAAATCGAAGAATATCCGCCGTAGAGGTATTTGTCTATCTTCTCGCCTTTGCCGAGTCTCGCTATGGCACCGTACTGCCAATGGATGGGCGACACGTCGCTCGTCACGCCCAAAAGCGCGTTGTGACGGCACATGAGCGCCTCATAGCAAATCTGCATCCTATCCTCGAAGATCTCCCAGAACTTGTCCTCATCGCCGCCGGAAAGTATCCCCATCTGCGGAAGATTGACGGACACGACGCCCTGATTGAACCTACCCTCGAACTTGTAGTTGCCGTCCTCGTCCTTCCAGGGCGCGAGAAACGACCTGCAGCCCATGGGGGAAAAGACGTTGCCCTCGTAGTTTTCTCTCATCTTCTTCGCGGAGATGTAATCGGGATAGAGCCTCTTCGCGGAGCACTTGACGGCAAGCCGCGTGAGATAGTCATATTTGCCGCCTTTGAGACAGTTGTTCTCGTCCAGAACGTATATGAGCTTGGGGAACGCGGGCGTGACATACACGCCGACCTCGTTTTTTATGCCCTCATAGCGCTGCCTTATGATCTCCTCGATTATCATGGCGTTCTCTTCGATGTACGGGTCGTTGTCGTCGAGATACAGAAAGAGCGTCACGAACGGCGACTGGCCGTTTGTCGTCATGAGCGTGTTTATCTGGTACTGTATGGTCTGCACACCGGCGCGAAGCTCGTCGCGGAGCCTTATGTCGACAAATTTGCGTTTCTGCTCCTCCCCCACGTCGTCGCCGAACATCTCTTCGCACTGTCTCTCGTATTTCTCCCTCGTGCGCCTCAGATATTTCCCGAGGTGCGCGACGTTGACGGACTGCCCGCCATATTGTGAGGACGCGACGGCCGCTATTATCTGTGTCACGACCGTGCAGGCGACCTGGAACGACTTGGGACTCTCTATCATCTTGCCGTTCATGACGGTGCCGTTTTCAAGCATGTCCTTGATGTTTATGAGACAGCAGTTGAATATGGGCTGAACGAAATAATCCGCGTCGTGGAAATGGATGGCGCCTTCCCTGTGCGCTTTGGCTATGTGTTCGGGAAGAAGAATGCGGTTCGTAAGGTCCTTTGAAACCTCACCCGCTATAAGGTCCCTCTGCGTGGCCGCGGTGTGCGCGTTTTTGTTGGAGTTCTCCTCCATGACGTCCTTATTGGTGTTGCGGATGAGCGCGAGGATGCTCTCATCGGTCGTGTTTGCCTTCCTCACGAGCGCTCTCTCATACCTATATATAATATAGGCCTTCATGAGCTCGAACTTCTGCATCTGCATGAGCTTCTCCTCGACCATGTCCTGGATGTCCTCCACGAGAAGTCTCTTGCGATGCAGCCCGGCGATGCTGTCACAGATGGCGTCTATGTCCGCGTCCGTGATCTGGTAATCTTCTTCCACCGCTTCATTGGCTTTTTTTATGGCGTTGAATATCTTACTCCTGTCGAAATCCGTTGTAACGCCGTCTCTTTTGATGACCTTCATCTTACAGTCCTCCGTGATGTGTCGTGCAAAATTGATTATATTCTTTACGCACGTCCGTGTCAACAAGATTGGCACAACATGGTGAATGTTTCACATTTAAGCACACAACATCTAGTAAAAAAGCCGATTTGACGCATCTTGCGGGCAAAAACTTCGTACGACCTCGCGAAAACACCGGCTTTTTTAGAGAAACACAACATGTGCCGCTCGTGGACATACCCTTCCGCACATTTGGTGGAAGACGGCGAACGCGGCATTTTTCGCGGCGAAGAGCCCGAAATTAGCTTTCCCGCCAAGGTTTCGGCGTAAAATATAAGCCGCGCCAAGGCGCGGCGGTAACATCCTCTTCATTCCCGCGAAAAGACACATCGCTATGAAACACACTTTCTCACGGCGCCACGCCAGCCCGACAAAAGTCTCTCCCTTTCTTTTTTCGTCATGGACGGAGAGAACGTCCTATCCGTCCCCGCGTACTTTTTTATCTCGTCCGTATCCTTCCAGTATCCGCAGGCAATCCCCGCAAGATAGGCGGCTCCCGCGGCAGTGGTCTCGACGACTTTGGGCCTCACTACGTCGCAGCCTAAGATGTCCGCCTGAAAAGACATGAGAAAGTTGTTTTCAGAGGCGCCGCCGTCAACTTTGAGTGAGGTCAGCTTTACCCCAGAGTCTTTTTCCATCGCCTCGACGACGTCGTGAACCTCATACGCTATCCCTTCCAAAGTCGCCCTTACTATCTGGTCAGCGTTCGTGCCGCGCGTGACGCCGCAGATTATTCCTCTCGCGTCAGCGTCCCAGCGCGGTGCGCCGAGCCCCGTGAAGGCGGGAACGACGTACACCCCGCCGCTGTCTTTGGCGCGAAGAGCCCTCGTCTCGCTCTCCGCGGCCGTGCCTATGAGTTTAAGTTCGTCTCTTAGCCACTGCACGGCGGCCCCGCCGACGAAGACGGAACCTTCCAGAACGTACGGAGGCGTGCCGCTTCCGGTCGCGCCGAGGGATGTCACGAGTCCGCTCTTGCTTTCGACGGGCGCGTCTCCCGTGTTCATGAGAAGAAAGCAGCCCGTGCCGTAGGTGTTTTTCATGTCGCCTTTTTCAACGCACAGCTGTCCGAAGAGCGCCGCCTGTTGGTCGCCCACCGCGCTGCATAGCGATATCCCTTCGCCGAAAAGCTTTCTGTCCACATACCCGTAGAAATGTCCCGATGGACGCACCTTCGGAAGCATGCATTCCGGGATGTCGAAAAGTTTGAGAAGGTCTTTGTCCCATTCAAGCGTGTGTATGTTGAAAAGAAGTGTCCTCGCCGCGTTGGTGTAGTCCGTGGCGAATACCTTCCCCCTCGAAAGATACCACATTATGTACGTGTCGACCGTCCCGAAAAGAAGCTCGCCCCTTTCAGCGCGCGCTCTCGCGCCGTCAACATTGTCGAGTATCCACTTTATCTTGGTCGCGGAAAAATATGCGTCCAGGACAAGCCCGGTCTTTTTGAAGATCTCGTCCGAAAGCCCCCGGGCTTTTAGCTCGTCGCAAAGCGGCGCCGTGCGCCTGCACTGCCAGACAATCGCGTTATACACGGGCTCGCCGGTCTTTTTGTCCCAGACAATCGTCGTCTCCCTCTGGTTGGTGACGCCTATCGCCGAAACGCTCTCCCAGGTTATCCCGGCCCTCGCCACGGCCTCGGCCATGACGGACACGCATGACGCCATGATGTCGCCGGGGGAGTGCTCCACCCAACCGGGACGGGGATAAATCTGTCTGAACTCGCGCTGCGCTGAGGAAACAATCTCGCATTCATGGTTAAATATAATCGCCCGGGTGCTCGTCGTGCCCTGGTCGATGGCCATTATGTATTTCATTTGTCCTTCTCTTCCGCGTCTTTTTCGATATCGGGCGCGTCTTCGCCGTTTTCGTCGCCAAGCTTCACCAGCATTTTTTTGACATCTTCCTCGGAGGTTTCTTCCTCCACGGGCTTTATGTTCCCGTACGCGTGTTTGGCGTGATGCGCTGTCATAATTTCTCCGCTATCTTTTCAAGAAATTTACGGGACTCAAGCTTTTGGGGAGTCACTCCCTCCCTTTCAAAGAGCGGGACAAGGTCCCCCGTCATGAAGCCTTCCTCTATCGTCCGGGCAGCACAATTTTCGAGTTTTTTGGCGAACGCACAAAGCTTAGGTGAGCCGTCCTTTTGTCCCCGCATGTTGAGAGCTCCCGTCCACGCCCAGATGGTGGCCATGGAGTTCGTCGAAGTCTCCTCGCCTTTAAGATATTTATAGTAATGCCTCGTCACGGTGCCGTGCGCGGCCTCGTACTCATACGTGCCGTCCGGGGACACCAGAACCGAGCTCATCATGCCGAGCGATCCGAAGGCCGTCGCCACCATGTCGCTCAAAACGTCCCCGTCGTAATTTTTGCATGCCCAGACAAAGCCGCCTTCGCTCCTTATGACCCTCGCCACTATGTCATCGACGAGAGTGTACAAAAATTCGAGCCCGCGCTTTTCAAACTCAGCTTCAAACTCGCTTTCATACACCTCACGGAATATGTCCTTGAACCTATGGTCGTACGTTTTGGAAATGGTGTCCTTCGTCCCGAACCAGAGCGGAAGATTTTCCGAGAGCGCGTACGTGAAGCAGCTTCTCGCGAAGCTTTCGATTGAAGCGTCGACGTTGTGCATGCCCTGGATTATGCCGGGCGTCAAAAAATCATGGATGGGCTTGCGTCTAAGTTCATTCCCGCTGCCGTCGCAGACGAGAAGGTACGCGCTCTCACCGGCCTCCACCCTGTCTTCGGCCGCGCTGTATATGTCGCCGTAGGCGTGTCTCGCGATGGTAATAGGTTTTTTCCAGCCGGGGACGTACGACTTTATGCCGGGCACCAGAATGGGCGTCCTAAAGACCGTCCCGTCCAAAATTCCCCTTATCGTGCCGTTTGGACTTTTCCACATCTTTTTGAGCCCGTACTCCTCCACCCTCTGCGCGTTGGGGGTTATCGTCGCGCACTTGACGGCGACGCCGAGCTTTTTCGCGGCGAGCGCGCTTTTCACCGTGACGTCATCGTCCGTTTTGTCCCTGTTGGGAAGTGAAAGATCGTAATATTCGGTTTTGAGCTCGACGAAAGGCTCTATGAGGATCTCTTTTATCCAGCCCCAGAGCACCTTCGTCATCTCGTCGCCGTCCATCTCGACAATCGGGGTTTTCATCGTTATTTTAGCCATGTTCGAACCTCCCGCTGATTTTACTGAAAAATTCTTCCTCGCCCTCAAACTCGTTCAAAAGGAGCACCATGTCGCCGCCTTTAAGCTCGGACAGAAGATATTCGCGCGCTTTTTTGAAGGACGGGAACACCTCGGCGTTTTCATCCTTCCCGCCCGCCGCGACATACGCCTTTTTGACGCACGAGACGAGCGTGCCGCCCACGAGCACGAGCCTATCTGCGAAGGCGAGCATTTTCCCCATCTTCGCGTTGTCCTCCGCGCTGAGGACACCGTCGACGATGAGGCCCGCCGTGACCACTATTCGCCGCCCCTCAAAGAGCATGGCGGCGTCCCTCGCGACCGAAGCGGCCTGGAGCGACGAACACATTCCGCAGTCCAAAAAGGTCACGTCTCCCGCCTTTATCGTCTCCAGACAGTGCCTTACGGGGACGAACTCACCGATTGCCCCCACTATATCCGCTTTTGTTAGCCCCATGTCTCTTGCCATGTCAGCGGCCGTCGTTATGAACTGCTCCCTGTCCCCGCCGCAGAGCGCGGCGGACACGGGAATGGCCTCACCGTCCAAAAGAAGGTTAAAATTAACCGTGTCGGGGCTGTCCGTCACATCGGAAAAATTGAGGCAGATCTCCACCTCACACGCGGCGGCAGACGAATACTCGCCGCAGCCCGCGCTGAAATACACCTTCTTTTTCGTGCGGCGGAGAAGCTCGGCCTCTATCCCGCTCTGTTCGTTCACGGGTCTGACGTTGACGAGCGCGGTGCAATCCGGCGGACAGACATCGGCGAGGGCTTTGACGTCCCGGGCCGACCTTCCGGCGACGCCGAATATGAGAACGTCACCAGTGGAGACGCGAGCCGAGGTCATGAACTCGGCGGCATCAAGCCCGTTTTTGCATTCGGGCAGAATTTTGACGGTATGTTTTTTTGAAAGAAAGGCGGCGAGCATACCCTGGAGTGTGTGCCTTCCGTACGAACCGTACACGTATATGACCGTGACGTCACCTTCAAGCGCGATTTCCTTCGCCTTTTTTTTAAGCGCTCTGTCCCGTGGCACCTCATACGCTTTGATTATGACGGACGAAAGCGCGGCCATGGGAAGAAGAAGCTCCGGCATCACAGCGAAAGGCACATATTTCAAAAGATCGAATATCTCGTTTTCGTAGACGTCCGCAGCGAAATTTAAAAGGGTTACAACTATGTAGGACACTATCGCGTACACCACGAACGCGGTGCACTCGAGTCTCGTAAGACGTGGGCATTTTTCCGGCGCGCAGCCTATCGCGCTCCTGTTGTCAGCGACGCCGTAGAGGACGAAGAAGATGACAAAACCCGCGAGGGATATGACGGCGGCGTACTCCTCCGCGAATGAGAAGCAGAGCGCCAGAACGCACGAAGACGCCGCGCAACAGAGCATCAGAAGCGTGAGCCTATTCCACAAAAGATTGTTCTTTTTCGCGGACCAGGAAAAGAGCCTCCCCTCGTCGTAACCGACAGTCTGCAGCGCGCCGAAAACTTTGGGAGAAGCGAAAAAAAGGCCCGCCGCCGAAAACAGCGCTATGACCACGCATTCAATCGTGTTTTCAACCGATATGAACCACATACGTCCTCCTATAAATCCCGGCCCATGACTATGCAGTCCTCACCGTCCTGGTAATAATGCGGACGGGCGAACATTCCGGCAAATCCGTGGCCTAGGTACAGTTTCATGGCCGGCGCGTTAGACACGCGGACCTCCAATGTGACTTTCTTCACACCGACCGATTTACAGTGCTCAAGAAGCGCTTCCAAAAGCGCGCGCCCTACGCCCGACCTCCTGTATTCTTCCGCGACGCCCAAATTTTCAAGGTCGGCGGTGTCCGCCGGGATCTGCAGACAGCCGTAGCCTATTATCTCTCCCGCCTCCTCGGCGACAATGCTGTAAAACGTCGGGAGATCAAACAGTGTCGCGAACGTCTTATAGCTCCACGGCTCCTTGAATATCTCTTTTTCCAGCTCGGATATTCTTAAAATGTCCTCATATCTCCATTCCCTTATGGTCATGGGCGCCCCTCCTCGGCCTGGGATTTTCTTATGTACAGCGCGGATATGTTGTCGGAAAGATTGCCAAGGCTCTTTTCGACTGCGCCCAAAAGGTTTCTGTCCTTTCTGACGTATGAGGGGAGCGCGAGGTCCTCGCTTCCGAAAAGCGGCACTTTCATTTCCTCGACCTCTTCCCTTTTCATGTACGAGGGCGCGCCTTTCACGCCGTCCGTTATCCTCTGGACATAATACGCGTCCCTTCCCGCGTCTATTACGACGGCGAAATCGTCAGATGAGACATCCGCCGCGAGAAGATCGAACGCGGAAACTCCAAGAAGCTTTTTTCCCGTGGCCATGGAAAATCCCTTCGCCGCTGATATTCCTATCCTTATCCCCGTAAACGACCCGGGTCCCACGACGGCGCAGAAAAAATCGCAGTCTTCCGGCTTTAACGCGGTCTCTTCGAGCGCACGGTCGACCTCGTCCATGAGCATGACGGAGTGGCGAAAGCTCGCATCTTCCACGCGTCTTTTTGACACTTTTTTTTCGTTCACGGCCAGAACTTCGAGCGAGGCGGAGGATGTGTCCATCGCAAGATACCTACTCATATTCTATCGTCCTCGTGTTTTCACCACTCTTGCGGATTGTCACTTTTTTGCAGTTTGGAGGCAAAACGGAAGAGATGTTCCCGCTCCATTCAATGAGACACACGCCCTGCCCGTAAAAATAATCAGTAAGTCCCAAGCCCTCCGCCTCGGCGCCGGATTTGAGCCTGTAACAGTCGTAGTGGTAGAGCCTGCCGTCGTAGTCATTCATGTACGCGTACGTGGGTGAGGTAATCTCGTCTTTTATCCCTAGACCCGCGGCCACGCCTTTCGCGAAGACCGTCTTCCCCGCACCCATCTCGCCGTCTAAAAGGACGACGTCCCCGGCTTTGAGCCGCGCGGCGTACGCTTTGCCCAATTCGATTGTCTGTTCGTCAGAAAATGACACCTTCACAGTCATGGAAAAATTATAAGCCATGCCGGCCGTATTTGCAAACGTTTGGCCCTCCGGAGACGGACGCGCCGTCCCCGACGCCTTTTTCGCGCGGTTTTGAGCGAGTTTTTCAAACCTCGCGTTAGTGGTCTTTATGAGCCTTGAAAGCGGTTTGTAGATGAGAAGCACCGCCGCCGAGATGAGGACAGACTTTATGACGTTGAAAAGGAGCGCCCAGTACCATACTTCCAAAAAAAAGTCCATGCCCTCCTTCCAGCTGTAGTCCATGAACGCCTTCATGTACGCGGGAAAATTCAGAAGCCAGTTGACGGGAATTGAGACTATCACTTGCGCGACACTCCCCAAGACAAGCGACACGATGACGGTCTTTATGCCTTTGCGTTTTTTGTATATTATGGATGGAATTAAAACGTACGGCAAAATGAAAAGAATGTTCGCGAGCTCGCCCACGAACATGGTGGTCCCCATGGTGAGTGCGTGTATGATCTCTTTTAAGACCCCGACTATCACACCGGCGACGGGACCTAGAGAAAAGCCCGCTATCATGACGAACGTGTTGGAAAAATCTATCTCCAAAAAAGGCACGGCGGGCAAAATGGAAAAGTCCAGAAGATAGAAGACGAAGGCTAGCGCGGTGAAAATGGCGATGTAGGATATCCTCGTCGCCGAAAAATACCCCCTTAGAGCTTCTCTCGTTTTATTTCCTGATTTCGGGGTATCCTCTTGGGAGAGCGCTCCGTCTTCGGTGGTGTCAAGTCCCACGTCCGATATGTCGGGAGCCTTATCCCTGATGGTTTCTTCTTTTGTTATGTTGTCTTCCGGCTGCATACACCCTCCCGCAGCGCTGTTTCTTACGAAAAAAATCCCCGAGGGCTATCCCCGGGGCCAAAAGACATTTCCATGTGTCCTTTCTTTTTCCATCCGGACTATACCGTCGGTACGGGAATTTCACCCGTTCGGGAGCTTTAGCTCTTCGCAGACTATACTGCCGGTGGGGAATTTCACCCCGCCCCAAAGAAACAACTTTTAAATTTTTTCGGCTTTTCAGCCGGCCATGAAGAGCACGCCTATCGTGCCTCTTCCGCAGTGGCTCGTGACGACGCTTCCCGCCTCGGTCTCAATGACCTCTTTGAACGAGAACATCTCCTTCACGAAATTTATGACGCTCTGCACAAGCCCGGCGTCAGCGGGACTGTGAGTGACAAAGCACCTCGCGGCGTCATACGTCTTGTATTTGGCGGCAAGATCCGCGACGTAGTTTTTGAGACACCTCAGCATGTTTCCCATGTATCTTTTCGCCGCGATGAGCTGGCCTTCCACCATGTCTATCATGGGATGGATTTTGAGCATTTTGGCGCCTATGAGGGACGCGAGGGAACATCTCCCGCCTTTATGGAGATAATCAAGCTCGTCGGGAACAAACGACGTATTCACATTCGGTATGAGACTTTCCGTCATGTCAACTATCTCATCAACACCCTTGCCCTCCGCCGCGAGGTCGCAGGCTTTGAGAACGAGAAGTCCCTGCCCCGTCGACAGTGCCATCGTGTCCACGACGCGCACACCGGGAAAAGCCGCCGCCGCTGCCATGGCGTTGCTGTATGACGCCGATGCTTTGGCTGATATGTTGAAATGTATGACGGCGTCATTGGTTTCCAGCTGTTTTTTGAAAAACTCCGTGTAATCATCGACCGACGGCGCGCTCGTCTTGGGAAGAACTTTGGTCTTTTCGACAAAGTTCAGGATGTCCTCCGACGCTATGTCAACACCGTCATGGTATATCTCGCTTCCCAGAAGAACGGTGAGCGGCATGATGCCGACGTCGTATTTTTCAGTAAGTTCCTTACCTAAATCACACGTTGAATCAGCGGTGATTTTTATCTTCATGGTTCACCTCACATGGGCGATTTTATACGGTAATTCTACCAAAACGCCATGTTTTTGTAAAGCCGAGGCCTTGCCGCCTTTGTGAAAACGGGCTGAAATTTAACCGCGGCATAATTTCACTGAAATGAAAGGCCCCCTCTCAGACGGATTTTAAAAACCCAAGAGCCCCGATTAAATTATCCGCGACAAAAAGGCAGGTCTCCCTCTCCTTTTTTGTGGGAGTTATGAGGTCAACGACCATGACCGGTTTGAAGCCGCCCCTCATGGCGGCGGTGATGCCGTTCGGAGAATCTTCCAGAACGAAACAGTCTCCGGGCATAACGCCCATCTTTTTTGCCGCGAGAAGGAATATGTCCGGCTCGGGCTTGGAAACTAAAACGTCCTCCCCGAAAACCATGGCGTCGAATATCTTTTCCGGGTCGAGTTCCGCCTTTTCAAAAAGCGTGAGAGCGCGTTCTTTTGAGTTCGACGTGGCAAGGCCCAGTTTGTCGCCTCTGACTTTGAGATAGGCCACCATCTCTTTGAATCCGTCCTTTACCGGCGCGCCGCGTGTTTTGAATTCGGACGAAACGATACCTATCATGTAATCGCGGTACGCGTCGACGTCGGCCGTGACGCCGCACATCGCCTTCATCTCCTCCCTCACGAGATTTTCGTCCTTGCCGGAAAGACTCTGACGAAATTCTTCCGTGAAATCAAGGCCGAATTTTTCGCCGGCCTCATAAAACGCATTTTTCCAGACTGCCTCCGAGTCGAATACGACGCCGTCCAGATCAAATATGACACCAAAGCCCGCCATGGCGTCTCCTCATAAAGGTTAAAATCAACCGCCCGTGAGGGCGGCCGTGTTTGTCATTCCACGATATCGGCGTAAAGAGGATACGCCGCGCAAAGCTTTTTGACCTCGGCGCGAACGCCGTCAAACGCATTTTCCTTTTTCTCTATAACGTCGGCGATAAGGTTGGCTATCTTTTCCGCCTCGGGCTCTTTCATGCCGCGGGTGGTCATCGCGGGTGTGCCTATTCTTATGCCGGACGTCACGGACGGCTTCTGGGTATCGAAAGGCACTGCGTTCTTGTTGACCGTGATGTTGACCTCATCGAGCATGGTTTCAAGCTCTTTTCCCGTGACTTCCCGTCCCGTGAGGTTCAAAAGGATGAGGTGGTTGTCGGTGCCTCCCGAAACCATCCTTATGCCGCGCTCGTCGAAAACCTTCGCCATGGCCTTCGCATTTAGAACTATCTGGTTCTGATACGTCTTGAACTCGGGCGAAAGCGCCTCTTTGAAACATACCGCCTTCGCGGCGATTATGTGCATGAGAGGTCCGCCCTGTATCCCCGGGAAAAGCGCCTTGTCGATAGCTTTGCCGTATTTTTCCTTACACATGACGACGCCGCCGCGGGGGCCTCTCAGGGTTTTGTGGGTCGTGGTTGTGACAAAATCAGCGTAAGGCACGGGCGAGGGATGAAGTCCCGCCGCTACGAGGCCCGCGATGTGGGCGATGTCCACCATCATGAGCGCGCCAGCCTTGTCACAAATCTCGCGAATCCTCTTAAAGTCAATGGTTCTGGGGTATGCGGAGGCTCCCGAAACTATGAGCTTGGGCTTGCACTCCATGGCTATCCTTTCCATCTCGTCGTAATCTATGAGCTCGTCCTTTTCACTCACACCGTAAGGGACGACATTGAAGTATTTTCCGGAAATATTCACGGGTGAACCATGAGAGAGATGTCCGCCGTGGGCGAGGTTCATGCCCATTATGGTGTCACCCGGCTCCAGCATCGCGAAATAGACGCAGAGGTTCGCACTAGCGCCCGAATGCGGCTGAACATTGCAGTACTCGCACCCGAAAAGCTCCTTTAGCCTTTCCCTCGCAAGGTCCTCTGCGACGTCGACGTACTGGCACCCGCCGTAGTACCTGTGCCCCGGATATCCTTCCGCATATTTGTTCGTGAGGTGGCTTCCCGCGGTCACCATGACGGCGGGAGACACGAAGTTCTCGCTCGCTATGAGCTCAATGTTGTTCTGCTGGCGAAAAAGTTCGTCTCTAAGCGCCCCGGCGATTTCGGGGTCTGTCTTTTCTATAAGGGTAAGGTCCAACATAAACGTATCGCTCCCAAAAAATTATTTGACCGCATTATATCATACTGTTTGCAGATAAGACAAGCGAGAGGCCCATAAATTAAGCCTCTCGCATGAAACTGTTTTGCTTTATAATTCAGGC
>JAJQAJ010000018.1 GCA_021203865.1 Clostridia bacterium | reverse complement strand
TGGTGCCGCTGGCCGGACTCGAACCGGCACGGGGTCGCCCCCACAAGATTTTGAGGGATATTCTAGGGATATTTGAGGTTAACAGCGGTTCACCAAATTGCATAAATGGCGGACAAACATATTAAATTTTCACAATATGGGCTAATTTGCGGCCCAACCATTTTTTCCGGCGCTTGAGTTTCCAGATTATTTCCAAACATTGAAACTAACATCACGTCATTTGCACTGTGGTGAAATAACTGCTACGTTTTGGTTTGAGCGTTAAATCCACCAACACGCCTGGTTTTTGCACCGCATCGAACAACAAAATTATAAACGAAAAAAAAGGGTTTGTAAATGAACAACGAAGATGAAAAAATAAGCCGGATACTTAAACTTGCGCTTGCAAGAATGAACGAAAAAGACAGACGACGCTTTCTTGCGGATGTCGCAAAAGATTTCGGCCGCGGAGGAGTGACACAGATAAGCAATCTCAGCGGTGTGGCACGATCTACAATCATTACCGGCATGAGAGAAAATTACGCTGGGACAGATCAGGACGATGAACTCCGTGTTCGACGTCACGGCGGCGGAAGAATGTCAAAAACTTCAAAAAATCCAGACATTCCAGCCATCATCGATTCGATTACGGACGAAGACGTTCTATTGTCCGACATGAAGGTACTAACATGGAAGACTCTGAGCCTTAGGGAATTTGAAAAGATTCTGAAAAGCAAGTTCAACATGGATGTCGGCTACAGTCTAGTAAAAACAATTCTCATATCGCTCGGTTACGACAGGCATCAGTTTCTGAAGAATCCGCAGCAAAACATCCCCGTACCCGACGGAAAAGAACAGTTTGCATTTATCGACAACAAAGCATATCTTTTCTTAAGAGAAAGCGAGCCGGTAATTTCCGTGGAAACAAAAAAGAAAGAAATCGGTGAGGAATTTAAAAAAGACGACAAGCCTCAGACTTCGGAACTTGCTTTCGTCCTGTCAGAGCTCGGTGAAATTTCAAAATATGAGTATCTCGGCTATAACGAAAGTATCGGTTTTTTGAAATTGGGAGAATTCGATGATGAAATCTCGGATTTCGTCGCAGAATCTGTATACCGTTGGTGGTTGAGCCTTGGAAAACTGACCTTTCCGGGTGCACACAAACTCTATATCGTTATTGACGTCGAGGGCGTAATTTCCGGATTGAGCAAAAAAACATGGAAAAGTGACTTTCAGACCTTGTCCGACAGAACAGGCTTGGAAATCGATGTTTCCCACTACCCTGCAGGAGTATCCAGGTGGGTGAAAAAAGTACACCGAATGTATTTCTATAAAACGGAAATACAGCATGGAAATCTTTTAACAGAAATTGAATCAACAATCGATTTGATATCACTGTCGACTCCGACAAAGGATTTAAAGGTCCAGTGTATGAACGATGAGACAGAGCATACTCCGCTACGAGAGATAAAAGGCAATGACTCAAATTCGGTCAACATCAAATCATGCGATAATTTTGGCATGTGGAATTATATGTTCATTCCGAGGAAAAGGACGAGAAACAAGTGAGTTTATTAAGTTTTATTCCGCGGTAACATTCATTTTTTACCGACGACACAAGTCAGAAAACAGACAAACCCGGGCTATTTGCTCGGGTTTTTTCGTAATTTAGCGGCATCTTACTTATTATGCGTGACATAATAATATTATAATCATAGAAAATCTAAAATTATTCTTTGCGATTGCTCGGTTTTTATATCTCTCACCATACTCTCCTGGAAATTTTTATCTTTGGAGTCGTGTTGTTTTTTGCGGCAAACGTTGGTCATTGCCGAACGCAGCATTACAAATATTTTTTGGGGACTGTATCTCGACCGCCACCGCCCTACAATTTTCTTTCATACTTGGAGATCGGCTTGTTTCATCGTGCCTGGAACTCGCTTACGAGGTCTACGGCCTCCATTGCCATAATGTAAAGCTCCTTCTCAGTGAAGTCGAGAGAAGCTGGAACACTCTGTTTGAAGATTCTATGCATTGTCATCTGTGATAACAATAGGCGGTCTTCTTGTAAAGGAAATCGTCGGTGTAATTTAATACATACGGGTAATTTTAACGAAAAACAAAGAAAGTTCAGGGCACTTCATGTGCTACTAATGTCCAAACGCTGTTCATGAAAAAAATCGATTTTTCGTCTAATGTTATCATAGTAGACAGGATAAGGAACGTATACGGGAGTCGGAGAGGCCCGGAAAGTCCTCCGGACCCCCTGTACAAATCAATAAAGGAGCGATAATGAATAAGACCAAAAAACTTGTATGTTTTCTCGCCATACTGCTAATAGCGATACTCACACTCTCCTGCTGTCTCTTCTTTGCCTGCGGAAGTGACGACGAAGAACCGGAAACGACGGTTCCCGGTACGACCGATGACGGAACGACGGGCAACACGGATGGCACGAGTGACGACGGCGAGGACGATACGAAGGCGACAGTTACGTTCGTAACCGTAAATCCCGAGACGATCACCTTCAATAAGGAAAAAACGACTGACACAATCACGGCCACCGTCACCATGTCCGACGAAACCGACTACGACGGTACCTACGCATGGGCGTCCGACAATGAAGATGTGGCGACCGTCTCTGGCACCGGAGCGAGCGCGACGGCCACGGCCGTTGCAGTCGGCACCGCGAACATAACCGTCACTGCGGGCGAAAAGACCGCGACATGTGCCGTCACGGTGACTTACGCTGACATGACCGACAACGACGCCGCCAACCTCTACGCAGCGATTGCAAAGACATGTGGATACGAGGGATCTTTCACCGCCGTGAACACCTGGATCTGGTCGGATATCGAAGAGTACATCGATGAAGGCGAACCCGGTAAGGACAGTGAAGTGGATACGGAAACCACCACCTACTCTTACGATTCCGAGTCGGGCTACCTGGTTTATAAATACGAAGACGTGGATATCGAATCGAGCGACGACGATGAAGATGGCAAGGACCGGGAGTTCGAATACACATACTATGTCCCCGGCGAAGACGGAACCCTCACCGCTTATACATGGTCAGGAGACGACGATGACGAGGAAGGGACAAAGGAAAAGAGCACGTTAAGCGAAGAAGAT
>JAJQAJ010000067.1 GCA_021203865.1 Clostridia bacterium | reverse complement strand
CTCCTTCCCTCACTTGAACACAATCTGCTCCATTTCCTTTAACGGCAGAATGTCACTGTTCATTATCGTCTCCATGTCGAGAAACTTAACCAACTCGGGCGCATCGTGTCCGGGACGGTATCTGATGTGGTTTTCTCTGAACAGCTGCTCCATCTTCTTCTTCCCCTTACGCTCCGTCCATGATATCGGTACAGCGCACACATCCTTCTCTGATGTCTTTTTACTCTTTACATACTCGCATACCCCGTTCAAATCCTCCAAAAAGACGTCTTCGATATCCGCCACCGCGGTCATTTCCCGCACGACCGCCCGGCTGGAAAGCTCCTTTTCCATGGAAATCCAGTACTCTTTACTGAATATACCGTCGCTGCCGTTATTGCCGAAGTCTGTCGTATCATACGAATAATCATCACTGTCGTAGCACAAGAACAACGTCCACTTGCAACCGTGTCCGTACTTGTTTCGCCTTATGTTGAACCAATTCGTTATTTTTGCCGGAATCTTGGTTATGGAGTAAAGTACTTTGACGAAAAGAAGGGACTTGCCTTCATCCGTCGTGAGGGTATAAATAACGGCGTCGTCGGAATCATCCAGTTCGACGGGCTCCATCCCCACGGAATGATTCCTGCACAGATACGTCATCAACGTAATATAAAATTCTACGTCCGTTCTTCCCTCAAGGACAAAAACAATGCAGTCCCTGTACTTTTCCATCTCGTGTCATTCCTCAAAATATGAAGCAAGTATTCTTGCGGAGCGCTCATCTCCCGACATTAAGTCAAAAAGATATTCCGCGGCAGAGGTTCCATGCTCGTTCGCGTACTTTTGTATAAGTTTCTCTTTCGATTTTTTTGGTTTTCTGAAGGTCGCAACGCCGTCCCGGCCGGGAAGGCCGACATATATATGCGCAAGATTAAGATACTGTATGATAAACGGGGAATGACTGGTGAGGATCATCGTCGAATTGTCCAGGCAGCCGGCCAGAGATTCTAGGAGGGTCTTTATCAGTCTGGGATGTATGCTTGTCTCTATCTCTTCAACACCCATGAGATTGTAGCCATAGCACTCCCCGAACATGGCGTTGGCAATGAGCCATATTATTCTCTTCGTCCCCATTGACATCATATTGACATCCACGGATTGATTTACATATGCGCTTTCAACGGCAAGCTGATATACCTCCTCTTTCATATGAAACGGGATATTATCGGAGGGGTTTACCATCTCCGTCGCCGTTTCCCCGTCTCTCACACTCTGGTCCTTTTTTTCAATCACAAACTTCTTCAGTTCTATTTTGTCAAACTCGGGGAACAGTTCGTATATCACGTCAAGAAATGATTCGTATTTGTAGGGATACTGCTCCCTCAGAATATTGAGTGACCTGGGGACACCGAAATCGTCAAAGGGAATCATGTCGGGCGAGGGGTTTGTCAGCTCGACCGGATTAAACATGAACGCAGTGTTCAAATCCAGAAAAGCACATATCTTGCAATTAAGGTTTTTGACTGCAGATATGACCTTCGATATGTCGATATCCTCAATCCCGGACAAAATATCGATGGCCAGAACGTCTTTAGCCAGCCTGATTTTTTTAAAATACTTAGTTTCCCCGTTAGGCCGAAACGAACTTTCGCCTCTTTTAAGAAATTGCGTGTATTTCCCGGTCGGCGTTTTCTTTATGTCAAGCACTTCGTCGTCGATGCAGGCGCCGCCCTCATCTTTCCCCCACGAAAATGAAAATCCGTATCTTACGAACTTATATTCGTCGCCCATTGTATCGTCCTCGAACTCAACGATAAAACGATAACTCTTACCGCAAAGGACCGGATTCAGGGGAAGATTCCTTCTCGATCGCATCATTCTGTTCCGTTCCTTCGGTGAAGACGAAATAAATCCAAACCCATACCTTATGGCGTCGAGCAAATTGGATTTGCCGTAATTGTTCGTGGATACAATAGCAACCAGTCTGTTAAGTTCAATGGTGGTTTCCGCCACATTCCTGAAATTCCCGACGGTAACGGATTTCAACCTCATAAAAAATTACCTCTCAACCTTTAGACCATTATAATACCCAAACAAATAAAAATCAATGTTTTTTGTACTTATAATTCTCAAAATCAAATACTTTTGCCTGAAAATTATAAGATTATTCCGTTTTATAGGTAAAATAGGTTCAATAAGTAATTCAGTCACGTCGCAGTGTCATACCTAAATTTCAGAAAATTCCACCTCAAACGACTCGGACAATCCTTCTCCCCGTAAGATTTGTCAAATCAGGCATAGAAAGCAATGTACGGCCTTTTTAAGTGGCAACAGTGAGACCCTCGTTCGACATAAAACGATTTTTAACCGTCCACCCGTCCGACAGCCCCGGTATTTCACCTGCGTATTCGACAGCCTACTGATTACCGCCGCAAGCAAAATGCGGGGGTGCCTCCTCCGCACTCCCGCAAAACAAATTTTGGAAATTCAATCGGCCCGCACAAGCAACACACCAGGGAAATGTCGATTGGATTCCCTGGCACCCCGCTACCCGTATTGAGGGAAAAGCCGCTTTGCTTATGGCGAGATACCGAAAGGCTTCCCCGTGTGGACTCCCAGTGTCCCACGTTGCCCGCGAGAAAACTTAAAACGCGCCGTCATTCGATGTGCGAGCGTTCCAAAACCTCCAGCATGAACTCGGCGAGCGTCAGAGAGGAATTGACGAAAAGCCGCACATAGTGGTCATCAATGTTCACTCTGTCTGTGCCCGCGCCGTGAGACGTGCTGCCCGCGTTTCTGAGATCCGCGACGGCCAGCTGTATCTGGTTTTATCCGTTGAGAAGCTTTTCAAACTCCTTCCCCTCCGCCGTACTTGCGACGTCACCGAAATAAGGCCTTTGAACCTGTCCGAAAAGCACGCTTATGTTTCCGGATTTGTTCGGTGTCTCGCCTCTGAGTTCTATCATCTTGCAGCAGACTTCTTCAAAGAGCGTCCTTGCGAGCGTCATACACGTTTTTCGCATGAAGGGCCACTCCCCCGTAAGTATTCGAACCCTCCTTTATGTCGAGCTCGGAAAGGTTTTCGACTTCAAAAAGGTTCCCGCACCCGTTGAAGGCGCCGTCGCCTATCTTTT
>JAJQAJ010000060.1:29763-53473 GCA_021203865.1 Clostridia bacterium | reverse complement strand
CATACTTTGACAAAATGAGAGTTCCGGTGTTGTCAGCGGCAGAAATTGTCACGGTCACAAGACCGTCATCACCAGACGACGCGGTGTTTTGTTTCAAATTGGTTGAATCAGTCGAATAATAAATCCGCTTACCTGAATCCATCAAACATATCGTGATAGTCAAATCTACCCCGGCGGGGACGCTTATGGTTACGACGGTGGACTTTTCTATCTTTAGAGCATTACTGTAGGACTCACCGTTATATACGGCATCATTTTTACTGTCATATTTTCCGTTCTCAATTATGACATCATCTCTGTTGCCGGCAAGAACGGGATTGTCGGGGTCTGACTCTGTATTTTTATCTGGGTCGGCGAAAATTATGACTGTGACGCCGCTCAAAGCCTCGTTGTAAGCCGCGAGTATAATTTCATATTTGCTCTTTTCATCATCTGAAAGCGCGGAACGCTGCTCAGATGTTAGCGAATTGTAGGCGTTTACAATAGCTGACGCTTCATCTTTTGTCACATTGTTTTCATCCGCGGAGGACAAAAGCGACCTAAAAGACGCAAGGTTTAACGCCTCGTTTATCTTTTCAATGCCGGCCGTGACCACGTCATACCCCGTGACACCGGATTTTTGTTCGGAAGATAAATTTTCATACAGTGAAACGACTTCTTCATAAGAGGAAAGAATTGTCTCAAGTTCAACTTCCGACATGGAAGATATTCCATCCAAAGCGGGAAGCGCCAAAATCGCGTCATTAACAACTTTCACCGCGATGCCATCGTAAGTTTCTTCGGCATCTAAAAGCACATCAACATTAGAAACTTCCTTTTTCTGTTCGTCGGAAAGGCTGTCGTAAGCCTCGCGCGCCGCGGAAATCAAAGAGCCGGACCCCTCTCCCACATCTCCTATCGCCGATATAAGGTCTTCGACATTGGAAATCTCCAAAGCGGAATATTTGGATATCGCCTCTTCCAAAACCGCGATGTTGTAGACCATGTCTTTTTGTTCCGAGCTCAACGCGTCGTACGCGGCCTTCGCCTCATTTATTTTGGAAAGAGATGTCTGAGATAAAGTCACCTCACCAATCGCGTCTATGAGATCAACTACGTTTTGCACTTTTTCATCGTCCGAAATGCCGGCTGTAAAGATGAGTTTCGTCACCGTTAAATCTTTGTCCGGCGTTGACGCGGTTAGAAAATACGTGCCCGCGGGGAGCGTCACGGTTATGGAGGCGAAGTGGCTCGCATAAACCCTCCCGTCGGCAGACACGAGTTCCCCCCAGTTGGTTTCAGACGTGCCGTTGTTTTCTATGTGAACCTCCGTTTCCATTGTGAGACGGAAAGTTATTATCTGGCCTTTGCCCTTTACCGTGGATTCACTGGACTTTTCAGCGAAGTATATTCCGTTCTTCAAGGTCCCGGCCGAGATGCCGGATAAATCGACGTCCAAAACTCCTTCTTCAATGTGACTGTTTACTGAGTCGGATGCGACTTCATCTTTGTAATTCGACATGTTCGTGTCGACCACAATCTTTTCACGGCTGAACGCCCCGGCGGTCTGCATGACCTCCTGACGGGCCGTCACGGAATCAGTGAGATAGCAATCCGACCTCTCGCTTTCTTCATCATAGTAGAAAAGAGACGGATCCGTGTCGAAGCAGCTGTAATCTATATTCCTCGCGCTGAACCCGCAGCTGTTTTTAACGCTTTGAGTGCGAAACTCAACCTCGTCTCCCTCCATGTCGCCGTAGCAGGAAAGATACGTGTTGCCGTATGCCTTTATGGCACCTCCGCCCTCGCTTGACGTCTGCTGAGCGTTCTTGCAGTTTTGGTAGTAGTTATTTTCAGCGAAGATGTAGGAGTTCGCTCTCGCGGAGTGGACGTAGCTTAAAGACACCTTGCCGTCGCCATAAACGTAGTTATTGTAGAAATGCACGTTGGCGTTGCGGACAAGAGGAATCCTCGACTGACAGTTGAACCATAAGTTGTGGTGCATGGTTATGTTGTACTGGAGCGACGTGGATGCCGAACCTATAAGGTTGGTCTTATGACAGTTTTCAAAAGTGTTGTAGGAAAGAGTGAAATACTGGCCACGTTTGAAGTCGCACGAACCGTCTCCCTCCCCCTTGTCACTCTCCGCGGGGTTAGCGCAAAAGCCGGAAAGGAACGTGTTGTTGTGAACCCAGCATCTTTCAACGGACGCCGATAAATCACTCGCGGTGCTCTTTGAGACCTGTTCGCCCTCCATCCCGACGGCGTCCTCGCAGTAATTTGAGAACGTGAGGTTTCTCACCTCAAATCCGACTCCGGTTTTACCGCTTTCTGCGTAAGTTGCCGAGGAAATGAAATGGAATCCCCATCCGGTCACTGCCGCGCCTTCTCCCACACCCTCTATCGTGAGGCTTTGTGCGTTCACCATGCGCGCCATGCTGCCGTTATCACCGACCGACCCTCCGTTTGTCGTCGCGTTAAAATCGGTGAGTCCCACAATATCATATGTTAAACCGTCTGAATTGAGAGTTGCCGTGACCTCGCCCACGATTCTCACCGCGACAGCGCCGTATGCCGCGGAAAGAGCCGCTATGCCGACATCCTTCCTGTCGGTCCCCGAATATCTTCTGTTGTTTAAAATCTCGCCTATCCCGGTGACTACGCCGGGATTTTCCGCGCCCTCATGCCCGTAATTTTCTATGTTCTCCTCAACTTTCATGGTAAGATACGGCGTAAGTTCACTAAGAGATACTTTTTCGTATGAGTCCGCCTCGACGTCGTATTTATAGACGTCGTCCGTCACGTCGTTTTTGTTTTCTTCGGTGACGTATATGACGAGTGCGCCGTCTTTTAAGGTGCCTTCGTTCGTGTAGGCCCCGACTCCGGCCTCATACATGCCGTACGTGTCCGTCAATGAGTCATATTCATAATGTGCGTAACCGGACCTGTCGTAGCTCGCGACGAAAACGCCGTATTCGGCAAGCTGTTCGTTTCCGCTCGTTATAATTTTGACATTGTAATAGGTGTCACCTTCAAGGCCTAAAATGTCGACTCTGAATGTGTCACCCGACCGCCATTCCGCCTCGACGTCGGAGAGCTTTGTGTAAGACTTGTCACCGGCTTTCTTATAATATATCTTGACGCCGTCCAAAGACGTGTCAGTCCATTCCACGGCGACGCTCTCATATATCCCGGCAACATAGGTTATCTCGGATTCAAATGCCTCGTATTTCGCGTACAGAATGATGTCGGAGGTCACGGGAGACGAAAAATCGTACTCCTCGGTAAGCGACGGGTCCGAGTACCAGCCGACAAAATACTGACCTGTGACACCGGGAAGAATGGGCGCCGTCACGGTTTCATATATATAGACGTATCTTACGATTGCGGGGATTGTGTCCTGGTTCGTGATGAAATTGACGGCATATAGTTTTTCCGGATCGTAATCGTCCAGATCCCCGGACAGTTTTTCCGCGACGAAAAATATCGTCACACCCTCATACACATAATAATACGTGTAATGGCTTTCATCGAAGCCCGCCGTGGTATAAGAGGCGCTTGTGAGTTTTGGAAGGCTAATGCTCTGCCCCGCGCCGCATTCAAGACAGCATCTTTCCGCCTTGCCGGCTTTCGCGGCCGAAGGAGTTTTTGTGACATGCCACGGGCCATAGACATGCGAGCATACACTTGAATAAGATATGACTATTTCATATATGTATATCCCGCTGTTCGTGGAAAGAAGATAATATGTGCCTGCGCCAGATGCCTCAAAGGTCACAGCGGCGACCGCCGCTCCGGGAGCGGTTTCCGAATCCTCCATGGTGAACACTCCGTCCTCGACCGAATAAAAAGCAATGGTTCTGTCCACGCCGGGGTTGGTGCTCTGTACATAGACGGTTATTGTCGCGTCTCCCACGGTTTCAATCTCAAAGTTGCGGTAATCCTGTTTCCCGCCTCCACCGAGGCTTATGGCGTAGGAATAATCGCCACCTACAGAAGACACCGTCATTTTATTTTCTGATGTGGCATTAAGCTTAACTGACGTTCCGTCCTCACCTTTGTATAGATCTTTGCTCGAAGTGATGTCGCCTTCCATAAGTAGGCCGCGACCGACAAGCGCGTCAGCGGTGATGTCGGCGTCGATGCCCTTGACCTTTATATCCACGACGACAAGACAGAAGGCAGTCTCACCGTCCGACGTGGAAACAAAAACCATGGTCTCTCCATTGGAAACCGGAGTTACAACACCACTATTATCCACCATCGCGACAGAGGGGCTTTCCGACTCCCAGAAAAAAACTCCGTCATATTCACCTGTAAGGTCAGCGGTGAGAACGCTCAAAGCAAATCTCGAATCCAAGTCAGAAAATGAAATGTATGACGCGCTTAAAACAAAACCGGAATTTAATGAAGGGATGTCCACCTTCGTATCATCATTCCCCTCTTCGTTTTCTTCTTCCGTCCAGACAGTAACGCTGATGCTTTCATCCTTTGCGCCTTCTATGGCGACTGTTATTGTGGCTGTGCCGACGCCCACAGCCGTCACGGTAGCCGTGTTTCCATTTCCGGATACTGTGGCGACACCAGTGTTTGAAGTCCGCCATGCGAAGCTTCCGACATACTCCCAGCCGTCGGGCATGGAAATATCCGCCCTAACTTCGGCGGTCTGACCGACTTTGAGATTCAATGAAGACGGAGACAAAGTTACGTAAGCGGTGTCCTTCTCGTCGTCACCGTTTTTTTCACCGGAACACGCGCCCATAAAAAACGTTATCGCGAGTGTGAGCGTCAAGGCGAAAAGTGCCGCCAGGCCAATCGTGAGTATATGTATCTTTTTCCTTTTTGCGTCATGATGACCTCCTTTTTAAATTTTCGGGACTCCCGGAAATTTATTGACCAAATTCTATCATTTCGCAAACCTCCAAACAATAGCGAAACACGAAAGAACTGTCGCAAAAAGGAGCGCTTTAATGTGAAATTTTTGCTGTATGGCTCAATGGATGCAATTTTGGGTGAGTGCGCGTAAGATGCGATTTTTTCACGCATGAAAAACCGGCGCATAAAAAAACAACATACAAGGTTTCACCTCATATGTTGCCTGGCGCAGAGAGAGGGATTCGAACCCCCGTACACATCACTGCGTAAGCTGATTTCGAGTCAACCGCGTTCGACCACTCCGCCATCTCTGCACGCACACACTATGTTATTTTATTTCCGCGGAAAAATCAAGTCATTTGACCCGACAAAACATGGTTAAAATTAACCTCCAAAATTAGGAGGCTTATAACAAAGGCCGCCCGTGCGGGCGGCCAACGCATTCAAAATTTTTTAGCCAATTTTCAGAAGATCTTTGTAATTCTTTTCGTGGAGGACAATGGAATCGTCGTCGGAAAGTGAAGGAACAATCCTTGTCTGCAAATCGTCCGTCTTACCGTCAAGCTCTATTGAAAGGACATATTCAAAGAATATATTTGCAAAAGTGCCTTCCGTATGTATGTCGGCCCAATCGATATTCGTATATACCTCGTATCCCAAAGGATCCTCGCTCTCAAGTCCCAATTCATTATCATATACGGCGGTCACGTAGATGAGGTGCCAGCCGTAGTCGCCGGAGCAGACAATGAAGGTTCCCACGCCGCCATCTAGCTCTATTTCAGCTCCGTTCGAGGTTTCGACCTCTCCCCCGTCTATCGCGAGCTGAGCCGCTTTTTCAAACTCCTTTATGTAAGACGTCGTGCCGGCACTCACTGAGTAACCTATATAAGTTGACAAAACGCTTGTGTCGGTCGTGTACGCGTACTGTAGGTCGTTTACAGCGGACATCGCCTTATAATAATTTGATTCGGGATCCATGAGACTGTACATGTCGAAATCCCCTCCAATGTCAATCTTGCCGTACGCGTAAATGAAGTTGGTGTAATCTATGTCGTCGCTCGTAATTTTTCTGTTTTTGTTGTAATCCTCGTTTGTAAAATCGTCTATTTCGTAGAAATCGTTCACCCCGTTTTCATCGTTATCGCTGTACACAGTCTGGTACGTAGTAGTCTTGTCGCTATTTCCGAGAACGAAATCTACATAACTTGTAAACTCGCCCAGCATGTCGTCAATGTCAAGCGAATTGGGGAAAAGCGCGTAACTGTCGTCGGCAAGCTTGTACGCCTCACCGTTGTAAGCGTAGAGGCCCGTGTATTTGTCGAGGCTCTCGTACCTTTCCGTCTTCGTTAGGTTATTTTCAAAGAAAAGGTATCTGGTGGAATTTCCAGAAACATTTTCATTGCAAAAATACTCCTCGCCAAGCTTAGACGCGTCAAAGCTGTAATCTGTGCTGCCGTTGAACCACGCATCCCTTTGGTCGGTGGTCTTGATGTCCTTCAAAAGGGTGTTGCGGAAAGTGTAATACGCGTTGTAGTCGGTGACGTCGTTTGAGCGCTCAAACTCTGCGTCAGAAAGTTTGATTGACTGGTCGGCATCAAAGGGAAGAAGGATATTGTAAACAAATCCGTAATTTCCGCCGCCGCTTTTGGACGTGTTGGGAGCGTAGAGAACGAAGCTTTCGTCGGACATGGAGTCAAGCGCCGAACCGAAGCCGGAAATAGTTGAATAATCGGATTCCTGGACGGCCAGCATCTCATCGTAAAGATTCTGGAGATAATCCCCGTCAGAAATCTCTTTTTCAAGTTCCAGTTCATAAACCTTGTAGAACTGCTCTATCACCTGCTCTTTGAGCTGGTTTGTCATTTCATCCTGCATGTATTGCAGTTTCAGAATGTCCGAATATTCTTCATCCTCCGAGAGAAGGTAATTGGCCTTCAAAGTCTCGACAAAGCTGTTGTAAGCACTCTTCCTCGTCTGGCTGGTTGAACCGTCAACCCTGTCATCCCTGTATGTCCCGCTGTTAGCGAAACTGTATTTGCCGTATCCGGTGTAGATGCCATAGTCAAGCTCGCCGCTATTTTCGTCACAAGGATAGTAGTTTTCTTTTTCGACGTCGACATTATCGGGCGTCGTGCGGGAGCCGTAATGCGTGTTTTCGTCTTCATCCTCGAAGAGCGCCTCTTCAAAACTGTCGAGAGTCGTGTTAAGGGACGAATAAAGGCCATAAATCGCGAGATACACCCTGTTGGGAGTCTCCTTCTTTTCCTCCTCGGAGACATCGTCATTGTCGGGGTTTGTTATGATTGAATAAACGTTGTCTAAAACGTACATGGCCTTTTGGGATTCGACGCTATATTCATACATGTAAGAATCGTATTCGGTCGTTGAATAAGCAAGATAATCTTCAATGACATCTCCTTCCACATATTTTGATTCATCGATATATTTCAGAAGATAGAGTGACGCGTACTGATACAAAACTTCGGTTTGAGTGAGGCTGTCGACGAGGGACGTAAAAACAGAGCTGTAGCTCATGCCCGACTGGACATATGAGTAGCCCGCGTTGAGAAAATATGCGAGAAGTTCTCTTTTGTATATCTCGGTCGACTCCTCGCTGAGGGCGTCGGCGTAATCAGTGACATCGGTGTCCTCGAAGGCTTCCGCCTCCCTTATATCAACATTGGCAATGACGAGGTTTATGTTGTTCTGATTGTTCGTCGATATGAGCGAACAGCCGGAAAGCCCAATTCCAAGCGCGAGTGTGGCAGCTATGATTCCGCAAGTCAAGCCTTTCTTTTTCATGTAAATTCTCTCCGAAGTTTTGTGTGTGAAACGCGCCCTCGCAGCACGCTCTTATCATTATATAAACATATGAGTCATTTCGCAAATAAAAACTTATCCTATCCGGCAAAAGTTGATGCCGATTTAAGAAAATTGGTCATGTCAACCATGGTTCTCGCGCATGAAGACGAGGGTCTGAAAACCAAGCATGGTCCCGACACCATGGACAAAGTGACGGGATATTTTTGCTTTTTCAAAGCCCCGTAGATTTTGCCGTCCTTTAAGACATCTATGCCGGAAAGCTCTAAAATCCCGCCCTCATCTTTTGATACGGTAATCTTTTTGACGCTGAAAAGTGAGGCATAAAATTTTAAAAGCGCTATGAGAAGAAGATGGAAGACCTCGTCGGGCATCTTGCCGTAGTTGTCCTCAACGGTGGAAAGGACCCTCTTGTAATCGTCGACGGACGCTATTTCCGCTATCTCTTTGTAGCACTCCATCCTCCCCGCGGAAGACTCTATGTAGCTTTCAGGAATATATGCCGACGTCTTTATGTCAAGCTCCGCTGTAACCGTCCTTTTGCCCGTGAGCTCTTCTTTAAGAAGCTTTGAGTAGAGTTCGTAGCCCACTTTGTCCATGTGACCGTGCTGTTCTGCGCCGAGAACGTTTCCCGCGCCCCTTATCTGCAGGTCTCTCATGGCGATTTTGTATCCGGAGCCGAGCTCTGTGAACTGCATTATGGCTTTAAGCCGCTCCGTGGCGTCGGAGGTCATGATTTTTTCGGCTTTGTATGTTAGATACGCGTATGCGAGCCTGGAGCTTCGTCCAACTCTCCCCCTAAGCTGATAGAGCTGAGACACCCCGAATCTGTCGGAGTCAATTATGATTAACGTGTTTGCGTTCGGAAGGTCGATGCCGTTTTCAATGATTGTCGTGGTGACAAGAATGTTCGCCTCGCCCATGTAGAAGCTCTCCATGTTTCTTTCGAGCTTGTCCTTTTCCATCCTGCCGTGGCAGTATATTACTTTCCCTTCGGGGACGAGAGCCTTTATTTTGTCTGCGAAAGAAGATATTGTCTCCACCCTGTTGTAGAGAATGAAAACCTGTCCCCCGCGGGATATCTCCCTCACGCACGCGTCGCGGATGAGGGACGGCGACTCCTCGACCACGTATGTCTGCACGGGCAGTCTTTTGGAAGGCGCCGTGTTAATCGTGCTTATGTCCCTTATGCCGGAAAGCGACATGTGGAGAGTCCGGGGAATGGGCGTCGCGGACAGAGTCAGACAGTCAACTCCCGTTTTGAGTTTTTTGAGCCGCTCTTTGTGTTCGACGCCGAAACGCTGCTCCTCGTCTAAAATCAAAAGTCCTAGGTCCTTAAACCTCACATCGGAAGATAATAGCCTATGCGTTCCTATGACAAAATCTATTTTTCCCTCTTTAAGCGCCTTTATGGTTTCATCCTGCTTTGATTTGGTGACGAATCTGTTGAGCTTCGCGACCTTGACCCCGAAAGAGGCGAATCTTTCCGTCGCGACAACGAAATGCTGATCGGAAAGTACCGTGCTTGGACACATGAGGGCTGCCTGTTTGCCGCCGAGAACGCAAAGGTACACGGCCCGGAGCGCGACCTCCGTTTTGCCGTATCCCACGTCCCCGCAAAGTAGCCTGTCCATTACCTTGTCGGAGCACATGTCATCTTTTATCTCAGCTATCGAGGAGAGCTGGTCGGGAGTTTCCTCGTAAGGAAATTCACTTTCAAACTCCTCCATCATGACATCGTTTCTCGGAAAGGCGAAACCACTCCTTTGCGACCTTTCGGCGTAGAGGGCTTTAAGGTCTATGGTCATCTTCTTCAAAGACTTTATGACCTTCTGTTTTGTCTGCGAGAACTCCGCGCCGCCGATTTTGGAAAGCTGCGGATTTTCACTGCCCGTGTATTTGGAAAGCGAATCCATCGACTCGACGGGAACGTAGAGCATGTCGCCGCCCCTGTATTCGACGCCGATGTACTCCTTCGCGCCCTCGCCGGTCTCCAGCCTCCTCGTGCCCGTTATCCGTCCTATGCCGTGAGTTTCGTGCACGACGAAATCGCCTATTTCGGGCGCTGTGAACATGTCCCCGCGGCGTCTCGCAAGTTTCTTCCTATGCTGAGACTCTTTGACGAAAAGATCGCCGCTTCCTATGATGACGAGCCCCGAATCATGCAATATGACACCGTGGACAAGCTTTTCGGCAGAGATGGCAACACCGTCCATGAGATCTAACCTCTCCGGCAGAATGTCCGCTCCTATAAACGATGCGGAAAGTTTGTCGCGAAGATTTTCCATCCTCCCATCCCCGTCGGTGAAAAGAATCACCTTATACCCGCTTTTGAGCCAGATGGAAACATCCGTCGAAACGTCTAAGTCAGTGCTGAAATAAACGGGGGACGGCGTCATTTTGAATCTCACTATCTCTATGGGTCTAAATAGCCTTGTGTCCTCGGCGAGCTGCTGCATCGCGACAAGCCTAAAAGGCCTCGTCTTTTCCAAAAACTCGTCTCTTGAAAGAAGCTGATGTTTTGAAAAAGGGAACACCTCGCCCGCGGCGTGAAGTAAAGAATATCTCTCCTCATGCTCGCTCAAAAGCGCCGTCATTTTTCCGTCCGCGTCACGCGCCTCATCAAAGTAAATGACCGTGTCCGGCGGCAGAAGATCCAAAAGCGTGCAGTGGTTTTTCAAAACGGGCAAAAAGAACGACGCCCCGGAAAAGGTTGTGCCCTGCGCCTCCGTCAAAAAATCGTCGACAATCTCCGAGGCTCTGCCGTATGAGACAGCGTCTTTGAAATCGGAAAGCGAAGACTTTAATAGCTTAGCTATGCTTTCGGCTTCGCCCTCCTCTATGAACGCGTCAGACGCCGCCATAATTTCTATTTTTTTTGCCTCCCCCAGCCTTTCCGAGGTTTCGCTGTCATAAACCCTTATCTTTTCGACTTCGTCTCCGAAAAAATCAATCTTCACGGGATTAGTCTCTCCCACGGGAAACACGTCAAGAACGTCACCTCTCACGGTGAATGAACCCGGGAAATCTACCTCATAACCCCTTGTGTAGCCCATCCGGATGAGTTTTTCCGGAATGGACATGAAATCATATTCACCGCCGACGGCTATGGTTATCCTCGGAAGAGTTCCCGGCACGAGCTCAATCGCGGCCTCAATGTCGGTGACCACCCTCGCGTCTCCCCTCATTATCCTGTCTATCGCGGCAATCCTTGAATAAAGAGAGTCCTTTGAAAGCGCTTTTTTGTATGTCAAAACCTCGTCTTTCGCGACAAGAAGAACCGGCTCTTTTCCGGAGAGCGTCTTAATGTCCTCGGCGGCTCTCGCGGCCGTCACAGCGTCCGCGGCGACATAGAGAAATGGGCCTTCCGCGCATGAGACGATGAGGCTTTTCACTGCCTCGTTCACGCCAAAAACCGCCAAAGGCGCGCCCCGGTGGATGGCGTTTCCCGTTTCGGAAAACGAACCTTTCAAATTGTCATAGGTAAAAAAATTTTTGTCCAAAAACTTTACCTGAAAAAGAATTTATATCATACCGCGAAACGCGCCGCATTATGTCAGATTCTGGCCGTTATAGTCCTGCATGACAAGGTCAAGGGCCTCTCCCGAAGATATCCTCACGGCAGCCTCGGCGGCGCTCTGACAGGCTTTGAGATAAGTTTCGTGGTCTTCCTCTCTCACCTCGGAGAGAACATAGTCAAGGATAGGGACGTCAATCTTATCATCCCTTATGCCAATCCTTATTCTCACGAAATCGGTTGAGCCTATTTCGGAAACCACAGACCGCATGCCGTTGTGAGTTCCGGGGCCGCCCGATTTTCTTATCCTTATCGTGCCCTTTGGAAGGTCGTAGTCGTCATAAATGACAATGAGATCGCTTGGCAAAAGGTGGTACGCGGCCATAAGCCCCTTCACGGCCCGGCCGGAGCTGTTCATGTAGGTCAGAGGCCTCGCTATCAGAACGTCGCTATGCCCGGATTTGGTGAGGCATATTTTCGCCTCGCACTTGGTCTTTTTGAACTTTGCGCCGAGCTTTTCCGCGACGTCGCCCGCCGTGAGAAAGCCAAGATTATGGAAAGTTTTATAATATCTAACCTCGGGATTCCCGAGCCCGACAATAAGATACATGTCTTACACAAAATTTCGCGCGGAAATATTTCCGCGCATAAAATCAAACGTCATAAACTTTTGTCATCGGCCTATCGAGATAGATGTTCTCAATGGCCGAGGCGAATATCTTAGCCGTCGAAATGATGTGGAAGGAAGGCAAAATCTTTTCTTCCGGGATGTTTATGGTGTCAAGCATCGCGAGCTCCTTTATGGGAGACGCGGCGAGCCGTTCTATCGCTGGACCGGAGAGCACCCCATGCGTGCAGCAGGCGTACACCTCTTTCGCCCCGGCGTCCATTAGCGCTTTGGCACCCTGTGTTATGGTGCCGGCGGTGTCTATAAGGTCGTCGACCATGAGGCAGCTTTTCCCTTCCACCTCACCTATTATGTTCATGACCTCCATGACGTTGGCCTTAGGACGGCGCTTGTCGATTATCGCGAGGTTGGCGTTCATTCTTCCCGCTACCTTTCTCGCTCTTCCGACGGAGCCTATGTCAGGAGAAATTACGACGAAATCGTCAGAAACCTTGGGTTTGTAATAGTCCTGGAGCGTAGGACCTCCTATGAGATTGTCGAGCGGGATGTCGAAAAATCCCTGTATCTGTGTGCAGTGAAGGTCCATCGTGAGGACCCTATCGGCTCCCGCGGTCGTAAGGAGGTTGGCGACGAGCTTGGCCGTTATCGGCTCTCTCGAACGCGCCTTTCTGTCCTGACGGGCGTACCCGTAATAGGGCATGACGGCGGTAATCCTCGACGCGCTGGCGCGCTTCGCGGCGTCAATCATGATTAGAAGTTCCATGAGGTTGGTGTTCACGGGATCCGACGTCGACTGAACAATGAAGACGTCCTTCCCGCGGAGGGACTCATCATACCGGCAGTAAATCTCTCCGTCGGAAAAATGAGTGAGTTCCACCTCGCCCAAAGTTGTGTTCAGCGTCTTGGCGATAGCTTCGGCCAGAGGTTTGTTAGAGTTACCGGAAAAAATCTTGATTTCCCCGCCATGACTTATCATCGCAATAAATCTCCAAACTTATATTTTTACAAGCTTTTCCGCCTGTGAATTTGCCAAAACCTTCTCATTTGAATTGCCTTTGAAAGACAATTTAATTTTAGAGGATTTGACAAAATTAGTCAACAAATAGAGCCCGGAGAAGTCCCCGGCAAAGTCGCAACCAAAGAAAAAATTTTGCACTCACTCAATTGCCGAAAAAGAAAAAATAAGGTCATTTTCCCGGGCGCCCCAATCGGCAAAATCAAAAAAAACCGGAGCGTTAAACCCCGGCCAAAGATTCGCGTCTTTCAGCGGCGGAAAGACTAATTTTCCATGTATGTGTCATCATCTCCGCCGGCTCCGGTGTTACCGTAAACACAGCCTACCGTAATGGACAGCGAGCCTCCCGACTCCGCGAAGACACCTCCGCCGAGAGATCCCGCGGTGTTGCCCGCTATTTCGCCCGCCGTCAGGATAAACGTAGAATTTCCGTCGACATTTATCTATTTTATGTTTCTCGAACCAAAACAAAAGCACATGGTTTTTTACTTTTCAAATACATCAATTTTCACATCCGATGAAAAAAAAGCTTCGAAATCGGACATTTCCGGACATTCCGCACCCGAATTTTGAAAACTGTAAAAAGCCGTAAATCGCCTGTCAGAAGATCCGGATAATTCTGGTATAAATTGCCGATGAAAAGAGGAAGCCTGAGAAGCTGGCATTTCCAGCGAAAATTTATGATCAAGCCGTGTCCAAAATCCACCCGGAAAATTATTTGTAAAGATCCTCTCCGTCAATGAGCGACCCCGCGCAGTCATCCTCAAACCCGTTCACGGATATGAAGCCGACGACATCTACCGCAAGGCCTTTTATCGCTCTCACTTTTTCCGTTTTGTCAATCATGGTCTGCCTCTTCATTTTAGATGACAGATACTTGACCTCATAGATATCGTAACCTAAATTTTTCTCAATAACGACGTCAAATTCTCCATTCTTTTTGTTTGCGGGACAATCATAGTAATATGTGCCAATGGCTTTTACGCCGGACATCATTCCATGTTTGCAAAGTAATGAAAAATATGTCCTGCATATGTCCTCAAACCTTCTCGAAACATATTCAGTCAGGCCGGGTTCAATGTAGGAGTCATAAAAAAGTTCCGGACCTATTTTTTCCAGCATGGAGCATCGTCCGTAGATGAACGCGTAAAAGAACCTCACGACATTGTCATCAATCTCATACCATGCTTTTTTGCTGTCTCCGAGTTTGTTTATGGGATATTCTTTTTTTATCAAATGAAGTGAAATAGCAAGATTCAACGTTTTAGAAAGAGTCGCGTTGTCGCTTATGTGCGATTTGTCCCCTATTTCAGAGAATTTGTTCTTTCCGTTTCCCAAAGCCTGCAAAACGCTTATGACGGCGGGCCTTTGCGATGATGTGGTCATGATGAGTTTGTCAACGTAACTAAATGCGACAGCATCTTTTTTCAGATACAAATCAACGATGTTCTCTCTAAGCGTTTTCTTTCCTTCTATCTTAGAAACGATATAGGGCGAACCGCCGAAAACAGCGTATAAAGCTACTTTGTCATACGCGCAAAGTTCAGGATACAGACAAGCCGACTCCCTGTAATCCCACTCGCCAAGTTCTATGATGTCACTGAACCTTCCATATAGAGGATTCGAGGAATTGGTGAGATCTCTCATCATGCCAACGTGTGAACCACAAATGAAAAGTCTTATGTGCCCCAATGAGCCGTCCGCGACCTTCTGAAAAATGCTGTCACATCCGGAGTCAAGGTCTCTGAGATATTGATATTCGTCAATGACAATGTTCAATGTGACATTGAGTCTGTCCAGAAACCTAAACACGTCATCAAAATCTCTCATGACAATGTCATAATCTATGACTCCGCAGTCTTTAAGCGTAAAAAGGAATTTATCAACATTGTTCGCCATGGATGTCTCGGCGCATTCATAGTATATGGTTTTGGCCTCGTCACTATCCAGGGCGTGCAAAAGAAGTGTGGTTTTACCAACACGTCTTTTCCCGTACACCATGACAAAACAATAAGGCTTATTCAAAGCCTCACTAATTATCCTAAGTTCGTTTTCTCTGCCATAAAACATATTCTTACCCTCCCGGGAACCGTCGACGACAACACATCCTATTTCCGTGGCAAAAATTATTATAGTAATTTTTTTTAAACTGTAAAAAGATAAGTTATCTTTTTACAACTAAATTTTAATAACTAAAACTCAATTTGTCAACAATGAAACATTTGAATTTAATTTTCTATGAAAGATATTATCAAATGGTGCTGCAGTGCGACATATGTTTGCGTTCTTTTGATGCCACAAAGGCTCCGTCAAAAGATCTGACCGTCGAGCGCTTCTTGACTTTGCCGGCGATGTCAAGTTTTCAAAGGCAGAAATGAACTTCCGGCCATATAACACAATCAAAACGACAAAAAATAAGAACAGCTCCTTACGCATGCCAAAGAAATGAGGGAAACTGAATCAAGGAATTTGTCTGAAAAATTTTTGTCTTGAACTTTGAGGTTTTTCAGGAATCGTCAGTCCGAGTTTCCCCTCTTTGACAAGAGGGTTTATGATTTTGCTGGTTACGTAATTTTGTGATTTTCCGACAAACCCTACTATCTCTTCTCTTGTTTTGGGAGATTGACAAAATTCAAGCACGGAGCCTATGGCATCTGCAGCGCACTTGTAGCTGTTTTTAAAAATCACTCTGAATTCACCATGAAA
The DNA here is from genome assembly GCA_021203865.1 of Clostridia bacterium. Classification (GTDB taxonomy): domain Bacteria; phylum Bacillota; class Clostridia; order Christensenellales; family Borkfalkiaceae; genus Coproplasma. The sequence continues at coordinate 37,933 of JAJQAJ010000060.1, read as the reverse complement.
AGAGCTGAACACCGGAGCGGGAAGATTGACCCTTGTAAATTCCTTTCGCATTGTGGGTATGCCGGAATAACGATTTTCAGTCACGCCGAGAAGTTCCAAAATTCCGACAAGAGACTCATTCCTCGTGTCAGGAGTCAATTTGCCTGTTCCAAGCATGTCAAGTGATGTCCTGCCATACAGTCCTCCTTGGTTGACAACTTCCATCCTGTCCCTGTACATTTCAATGCGTATGGGCGTTCTCTCTGTGTACACACTGTAATCGCGATGCACCAATGCGTTTAAAATGGCCTCTCTCACAGCTTTCAAAGGATACTCGCACCTGTCAACGCGGGAACCCATATTGTCTATTATGGTCTTCGTCCGGCTGTTTCGTCTGACAAAGTCACAGGCTTTATCAAGCATGTCCTGAATAGAGCCGGTGATGCGTTCGTTATCGAGGAATCTTTCTTTGTCAAATCCCTCTTCCCCGATTTCTGTTCCGGGATAAGAAACAGCCGTAATGCATAATTGCGGGAAATACGCCTGTGGAAAATGATGAAAAGCAAGAAGACCAGCAAGGGTGGGTTTCCCGCCAGCAAAAACCCTCATCATCTCCAAAATTTCTTCGTCATTGAGGTTCTGAGCGAGATTGTTCCATCCCTTTTTCACCGCATTCAAATACAAGGCTTCCGAATTTTTGTCCCACAACTTCATCTGAACATTTTCGACGACGCGGACGTCATTGCGCACATTTTTTCTGAATACATCATATGAATATACCTCATACTCAGTCATGTGCTCATCTGAATCTCCGATGCGCACATATGACCCTTTGACTCTTCCGACGCCCCTGTAAAACACCGGTCGTTCCGCAATGTCCACACCGGGGATTTCCGCGGAAACGACTTTTTTTCCGTCAATCTCACAAACAGTGAAGACAGCCCGAACAACGGGTTCCATTTCCCTGCATTGAGACGAAACACACTTCATGACGCTCTGGCTGTCGGATACTCCGCAGACATTGTAGCCGTCTTTTTCGTTTATGCCGAATACAATGATTCCCCCGTCATCCTGATTGGAAAAAGAGGACAATGTGTCATACAGTTTTTCCGGAACGCCACCGCTTGCTGATTTAAGTTCAACAGTCTGTCCTTCCGACTTAATTTTTCTGACATCGTAAATTAACTTTTCTAACTCATCAGGTTGCATAAATCATACCTCACATAACCCACCCGTCCTTAGATTTTACCGTAGGCGTACACACCAGGCAATTAACCGATTGGTTACATTATAGTTCTCTTCGCAACAAAATCAACTCTATTCTTAAAGTTTTAACACAAATAATTAAAGTTTTAACACAAATGATTAAAGTTTTAACACCATGATTAAAATTTTTAACACTTTGTCAAGATCAATCTTTTTATTCTCATACATGATGTCCCCATGTTTATTTCTTCACATCCGCGATTTCATCAGAAAGAAAATAATGTTCCCATATTAAAAAACCGCCGAAGACATCTTCCGGCGGACTTTACGTCAATCTTTTTTCTCAGGGGGACCTATCCTTCTTCGATTCAGTGTTTTCAAGGCGTTCTCGATTCTAGCCCTCGCGGCATCATTGGGGACGAAAAGCTGACCTTCGTCATACGTCAGATATCCGAAATAAACCATGAAAACAAATGTGCTTTCAAAGTATATGAAGGACCTGTTGCCTTGTTTGAAGTATGAAAGTTTCCCGAGCACCGTTTCACCATCCAATATATCGTTTATGGTGTCAAAAACAGCTTCGCTCGAAAATTCAAGCGCGTGGGACAAATCTTCGTTCGCGCCATGCTCCGGAAGCATCGAGAACGGATCATTATCTTTTTGAGACAGCGCCTGTATGACCGAATAGGGGCAGAAAAGTTTGTTTCCATCCACCGTGTACCCGCCGCAGAGCTTTTCAAGGTCGGAAAGGGACACACCTTTTTTTTGACAGAGCAACTCAACCTTATCATATCGAAACCCCATGTGGTCCGCCATAAGGTCACATCTCGCCATGTTGGTTTCCGGAAACATGTCCATGTCCATGTCCATGTCCATGCTGAGAAAATAATTCTTCAAGGACAAAATTCCAGTCATGTACACAAGCGCGATGTATTCATCGTTCTTTATCAAATTCGCTAACGCACCCAGATACGCCCGGAGATCTTCCTCGTCGTCCTTTCTTTCAAAAAAAAGTGTATCAAAGTCGTCAATTATTATGACAAATTCGACCTCGTGTTTTCTATAGATGGCATCAAGCACGTATGATGGAGAGCCATCGTAAAATATAAATACATCGCGAAAGGCCGATTTGAGTTCGTCCGTGATGTCTTTGAAAAGCCCGCTGACAATATCTTTTGTCGAAACGTTTTTGCCGCACGATCTGTAATAGTCTGAGACGCTGATGTAAAGCACGTAATATTTGTTTAAATATTTTCCGTAACTTTCCAATTTTGAGATGTCGAGTCCTTCAAATAGATTTCTTGAATAAGCAGTCCTGTCGTAATAGGCGGCTATCATCTGAGCGTCGGATGTTTTGCCAAAGCCTCTCGGCCGGGAAACACAACGGTATTTGCAATATTTGGCAATTGACTCATTCAGTTTTTCCAGCATCCCGGTCTTGTCGACAAAAAACTCGCTATTTTTAAGTTTTGTAAAACCCCAACTCCCGGGATTGAGAAATTTAAAAAAATTATATCCAAACATGGCTCACCTCACACGAGTCAGAAAAGAGAGATTTTTCTGCCGACGGAAAATTCAAAGGTGAATTTTTTATCAGCCGTGTCAAAGTTCACGCCGAGATATGTGACAACACCGTCAAAATTCAAAAGGCACCCCTCATAATTGCCTTCCTTCATCTTCGTTAAAGCCTCATTCGCCGATTTGTCAATCTCAATCTCAATGAGAATGAGAGGCACGCGTTCCATAGGCTTCGGAATGAAGACGAGGTCGACGAAATCATCCCGAAACACAATCGGCATACGCACAACGGGACTGTAACTAAAATGCATGAACGGATAGTAAGCGTCATAGATAATCCTCACAAGTTTAGATTCGGAAATCTCACCATCGTCACCGGATTCCCTGTCCCGGCCATCCGTGACACACATGGAATAAAACCTGTTGAGCGCGTCTTCGGCGGCTTTTCTGTCAAGTTTTTTTGTGGCTTCCACCAGTTTTTTTACGGTATCGTTTCTCACTTCATTATCCATAAAGAGCCCCCATTTCCGACTTTCGCCGGCACATACATGAAGGCATTTTAGCGATAATTCTTAAAAACATCAAGTCGATTTCGGAGAAAATAAAATTTGTCAAAAATTTTGATGACCCGTAAATTTGCTGCCGGACACAATCCTTCTTAACCCAAAACAAAGTTAAAATAGGTTAAAATTAACCATTCAAAAGACGGGGGAGGATTTTCTACGCGTGAAATCTCCCGTGGTTAAAATTAACCAAGAAAAAAGACCCCGAAGAAATCACAGGGTCAAAAAAATTTCCAACATGGTCCAATTTTTATGAAATTGAAGCAAATTTTTTAGAATTTTTATCTCGCGAGTAAAACAAAATCAATTCCAAAAAGCGGAAAATTCGCCTAAGACTATCCCGCAGGCTATGGCATCAATCGTATTTTTTGGAGTGCCTTTTTCTGCTCCGTTTTTTGGTTTTCATGGCGTTTTCAATTTGAACTCTCGCCGCATCGTTGGGAACGAACAGTCTTTCTTTGTCATACGACAGATATCCGAAATAAACCATGAAAATGAAGACACTTTCATAGTATTTGAAGAACGTGATATCCTGCTTGAAGTATGAAAGGCGCCCAAACTGCGTTTTCCCATTCAAAATATCGTTTATAGTGTCAAAAACAGCGTCACTCGCGAAACCAAAGGCGTAGGACAAATCTTCGTTCACGCCAGGCTCCGGAAACATTGAGGACGGATTGAATACATTCTGAGAAAGTGCCTTAACAACCGAATAGGGACAAAAGAGTTCGTTCCCTGCCACCGTGTACCCGCCGCAGAGTTTTTTAAGGTCAAAAAAGGATACTCCCGCTTTTTGACAAAGCGCCTTAACTTTATCATAAGAAAACCCCATGTACTCCGGCATTTGGTCACACCTTACCATGTTGGTTATATCGAACATGTCCATGGCCGTGCTTAAAAAATAATTTTTCACGGCCAAAATTCCGGTCATGTACGCAATCTCGACATACCAATTGTCTTTAATTATGCTGTTGAAAGCACTAAGATACGCCCTAAGGTCATCCTCGTCGTCCTTCCTCTCAAAAAAGAGCGTGTCAAAATCGTCGACAATTATCACAAATCTGACCCCGCTGGTTTCCGCGATGTTTGAAAGCGCGTAGGACAGCATGTCTTCGTCGCATGTCTTGACTTCGGGGAAAGCCGAATTGAGTTCGCTAGCTATGTCTTTGAAAAGCTTGCAGACGATGTCCCACGTCGATGCTTTTTTGTCGCACGATTTATAATAGTCTGAGACGCTGATGTAAAGCACGTTGTATTTGTTTATAAATTTATCGAAGCTTTCCGATTTTGAAATGTCGAGCCCTTCAAAAAGCTCCTTTGAATCAACCGTCCTGTCGTAGTAGGCCGCAATCATCTCCGCGTCGGATGTCTTGCCGAATCCTCTCGGCCGGGAAATACAAAAGTATTTGTTACGACGTTGACAAGAATCATTCAGCTTCTCTATCATCCCCGTCTTATCGACAAAAAACTCACTGTCTCTGAGTTCTGAAAATGCCCTGTTTCCGGGATTGAGAAATTTGTATTCAGACATGGTTCACCTCGCTTACCAAAAATAGCGGACTTTTTGCCGGCGTAAAAAGTCACACGTAAAATTTTTCCCTTCGTTCAAAGTTCACGCCAAGATGAAAAGACAAACGTAACTAAAAAGACACCCTTCATACGTACCGCCCTTCATTTTCGTTAAAGCCACTTAGCCGAATTGTCCGTCTAAGCCCCTATGAGGACGGACGGCACGCGTTCAAAGGCCTAAGGGACGACAAACAACATACCAAAGTCACACCGCAACGTCTTAGGTCAAACGTACAGTACGCCGCTATGATATCTTCGCAAGATTCAATTCAAAAACTACTCTTCACCCGAGGCCGCGTCATGCAATCTTTCATAATGAGCTTAGCGAAATTTCCGAGTGCGTCGTCGGCTTTTTTGTCGGGATTTTTTCCTTCACAAAATTTATTATGGGTTCGGAGTCGAGTTTATATAGACCTCCACAAAATAATTTTCGTAATTTGACAAAACATATATGTGAGTATTTTATCGATTTAAGAAAAAATCGGCAAGAGAAACACGGACAAAATCAAATTCGTCAAAAATTTTGATGGCCCGGGAATTTGCCGCCTGACACATATCTTTTCAACCGAAAACAAAGTTTAAAAGGTTAAAATTTACCGCAGGAAAGACAAAACGGACTATACTCGTGCCAATTCACAGGCGGTTAAAATTAACCATGAAAAAAAGGCCCCAAAAGGCCCGCGCGCTCTATCGTCACATCTTATCCGCCGCCTCTTACTTTTTGAAAGAAATCGGAAATCATCTTTGAGCATTCCTCTTCAAGAACACCGCCTTCAACCTCCATGCGGTGGTTCAGAATGTCCGCCTCGCAGATTTCCTTTGTGAGCGTGTTACCTTTTTTCTCATGCGCGCCGAAAATAACCCTTCTGATTCTCGCGTTTAAAGCCGCGCCGAGACACATGGGGCATGGCTCCAAGGTGACATACAGCTCACATTCGGGGATGCGCCAGGAGTGAAGCTTTTTGCAGGCTTTTTCAATGGCCTCAACTTCACCGTGCGCCGTGGCAATCTGTTTTTTGGTGCGTCTGTTGTGTCCCTTGGACAAGACTCTGCCGTCACATACGACGACGGCGCCTATCGGCACCTCACCCTCGGACAGCGCCTTCCTCGCGCATTTTAAGGCTTCGGACATGAATTTTTCCTCTGTCGTCATTTGTGGTATTTGCCTCCGTTTATGATTGTGACGGCCCGGTACAGCTGCTCTAAAAGCATGACTCTCGCGAGCATGTGCGGGAAGGTCATGTCGGAAAAAGACATCAGCGTGTCCGCCTTTTCCTTGACTTCCCCGGAGAGTCCTTCCGATGAGCCAATTATGAACGTCATTGTTTTTCCTTCGTCAATAAAGCCCTTTATCTTTTTGGAAAAAGCCTCGCTGGAAAGTTTTGCGCCTTCGACGCACAAGGCGATTTTATAGCCCGTTGCGGCCTTTAAAATGAGCTCCCCTTCCTCTTTGAGGCTTTTGCATTCGGGAATTTCTTTTACATCAACCCTCATGTGAGGAGAGAGCCTTTTTATGTATTCGTTCGCGGCCGCGCGGAAATACTCCTCTTTGAGCTTTCCCACGGCAATGATTTCGCATTTTATCATGTCACGCCACCAGATTGACAATCCAGATAACTACCATCACAACGATGCCGAAAGCCGCCCAGATAAAAAATTTCCCCGTCTCACCCTGTTTTTTCTTCTTTACCGGTTTTTTGTCAAGTATGAGCCAAACTATCGCTCCCACGAAGCACAGGGCGGAAACGATTATGAGCGCCGTCGATGCCCCGGAAGAGAGAGCGAGATACCCGGTTTCATCGAAAAGGTCCGCCGCCTCGAAGATGAGAATCAAGGCGTTGTTCAGAAAATGTATGGTTATGGACGGAAGAATTGAGCCCGAGCGCATGACGAGAAACGCGAAGCAGCAGCCGCAAATGAACTGGTAGACGGTCTGGGCGGGAGAGCCGTGATAGAGCGAGAACAAAAGCCCGCACAAAAATATTGACGCGACGGACCCCGCGCCGCCCTCGGCGTTCGCGTAGATTATGCCGCGGAAGACACACTCCTCGCACACGGCGGGGATCAGAGCCACCACTATAATCGCGGGAAGAAGGTTCCAGCCCGTGAGAGTCGGCACGGAAGATTCCGGCTCCACGTAGCCGAAGAGTTTGAAAAACTCTATCGACGCGCTGTTGGAATAGCTGACGGAGAACATCAGCCCGAAAATCATAAGAAGACCTATGACATAGTATTTGGGGTGGCATGCGGCGTGGAAGACTACTTTGCCGTCCTGGCGCCTTAGACGGAAGATTATGAATATGGTGATGACAATGGCTATCGGCGACAGAAGATAGTTGATGTACTTGTACGCGTCGGAGGACGAATCTAGGCCGGCCGCAGCTATGATGAAGGACGCTATGAGAATTATCACCATGTAAAGAAGAACGAGCAGCGAAAAAGTGCCGCCCGCGGTGGCCGCGCCCAGCATGGAATTTTGTGTGGTGCCGCTTCCCTCGCTTTCCGGGATGAAATCTTTTTGTGCCATGGGTCAATTATAACGCAAACGAAGTCCCCACGCAAAATATTATTTTACAAACACGCCAAAAAGTTATAATATTGAAGCGTTGAGGCAAGTATGAGAGAGATAAACACTAACGAAATCACGCTAAAACTTAAAGAGCTCATAAAGATGGCGGAGTTTCATCTCACGGGCCCCTGCCTGGAAGCTTTAAAGCGCGCGGAAAAAGCCGAAACGTGCCCGTACGCGAAATTCGCGCTGGGGGAGACCTTAGAAAACGCGGAAATTTCCGGGGAAGAGGAATATCCGCTGTGCCAGGACACGGGGCTTTGCTGCGTCTTTTTGGAGATAGGAAGGGACGTGCATCTTGCGGGCAAACCGCTTGACGAAGCCGTGAATGAGGCCGTGAGGGAAGCTTACAAAGAAAACTACCTCAGAATGTCCGTGTGCGATCCCATAACGAGGGAGAATACCGGTGATAACACGCCCGCCGCCATACACACGGAGATGACGGAAGGCGACAAAGTGAAAATAGCGTTTCTTCCAAAGGGTTTCGGGTCGGAGAACATGTCAAGGATTTTCATGTTAAAACCCGCCCAGGGCGTCGAAGGCATAACGGACGCGATAGTTTCGACGGTAAAAGACGCGGGCTCACGTCCCTGTCCTCCCGTTTATGTGGGAGTAGGTTTAGGCTCGACATTCGACGGGGCGGCGTATCTTGCCAAAAAAGCGCTTCTTCGCGACGTGGGGACGAAAAATTCGCGCCCCGACATAGCGAAAATAGAGGACGAGGCTTTAAAAAGAATCAACGCTCTCGGGATAGGCGCACAGGGCTTCA
>JAJQAJ010000060.1:0-29663 GCA_021203865.1 Clostridia bacterium | reverse complement strand
GAGGACGAGGCTTTAAAAAGAATCAACGCTCTCGGGATAGGCGCACAGGGCTTCAGAGGCGACACGACGGCGATAGGTGTGTCCTGCGAGGCCGCCCCCACTCACATAGCCGCTCTTCCCGTCGCGGTAAACATCCAGTGCCACTGCGTGAGATGCGCGAAGGGGGTCATATGACAAAGGAAATTCATCTCCCCCTTTCAAAGGAAGATATCCGTTCGATTAAAGCCGGCGACACAGTCTACATATCGGGCACGATATATACGGCGAGGGACTGCGCCCACAAAAGGATGACAGAGCTTTTAGACGCGGGGAAAGAGCTTCCCATCGTAATAGAGGGCGCCTTCATTTATTACGCCGGGCCTTGTCCCGCAAGAGAGGGAAACGCCTCCGGAAGCTGCGGGCCCACCACCTCCGCGAGGATGGAATCTTTCGCGCCGAGACTTTTAGATCTGGGACTTTCGGGCATGATAGGAAAAGGTGAGATGGACGAAAAAACCCGCGAGGCGATAAAAAGGAACGGCGGCGTGTATTTCGCGGCGATAGGCGGCGCGGGAGCGCTCTACGGGAAACGCGTTAAAAGCTCCGAGCTCGTGGCGTTCCCCGACCTTCTTTCGGAAGGAATATACAGGCTGGAAGTGGAAAGGTTCCCCGCAGTTGCGGCGATTGACTTTGAGGGCAGGAGCATATACGACGGAAGGTGACAAAATGGATCTAAAAGAGACGATAGAAGGACTTAAAGAAAAAATCAGGGGCGAGATGGAAAAAATCTCGTCGCATAAGATATTTTTAGAGACGAAGATGAAGTTCTTAGGCCGCGGCGGTGAGGTGCAGTCGCTTTTCAAAGGGCTTAAAGACGTTCCCAAGGAGGAAAAACCCGCGGCGGGAAAACTCATAAACGATTTCGGAGCGTGGGCGGAAAAAATCTTTGACGAGAGAGAGGAAAAGATCAAAAAAGAGGAGCTCGAAAAAAGGCTCAATTCGGAAAAGGTGGACGTCACGATGCCGGGAAAAGAATTCGGTCTCGGCTCCTACCACCCCGACACGCTTATTAAAAGAGAGCTTGTCGACGTCTTTTCGGGGATGGGGTTCGAGATATTCGAAGGCCCCGAAATAGAGACGGACTATTACAACTTCACAGCCCTTAACACACCAAAGGACCATCCCGCGAGAGACATGCAGGACACGTTCTACCTAACCGACACCCTGCTTCTTAGGACCCAGACGTCGGCGGGCCAGATACGTGTCATGGAAAAGCACGGGCCGCCGATAAAGATACTCTCTCCCGGAAAGGTTTATAGGTCCGACCAGGACGCCACGCACTCCCCGATGTTTTCGCAGATGGAAGGCCTCGTCGTCGATGAGGGGATAACCATGTGCGATCTCAAAGGCATGCTCGACGAGTTCGCGAAAAAAATCTTTGGCGAAAAAGTTGAAACGAGGCTCCGTCCCTCCTACTTCCCCTTCACGGAGCCCTCGGTCGAGGTGGACGTCAGCTGTTTTTCATGCGGAGGAAAGGGATGCAGACTTTGCAAGGGCACGGGCTGGATTGAAGTTCTCGGCGCCGGAATGGTCAACCGCAAGGTTTTGTCCGGCTGCGGAATAGATCCCGACAAATACACAGGCTTCGCCTTCGGCATGGGGGTTGAAAGGATCGCAATGCTCAAATACGGCATAACCAACATGAAAAACCTCTTTGACGGGGACGTAAGATTTCTTTCCCAGTTCAAGGGACAGGGAGGTACGGTATGATAGCGCCTCTTTCATGGCTCAAAGACTACGTGGACATTGACATAACGCCGGAGGAGCTCAAAGGAAGACTCTTCGGCTGCGGCTTCGAGGTTGAAGATGCGCGTGAGCTGGGCGCCGACATTTCGGGCGTCGTCGCGGGAAAAGTCGAAAAATGTCAGCCTCTTGAAGGTACGCACCTTCATAAATGCCTGGTCGACGCCGGAGAACACGGAATTCTCCAGATAATGTGCGGCGCGGACAACGTCAAAGAAGGAATTGTTGCCCCGCTCGCCCTCATTGGCGCCCAGGTCTACAAGACGGGACCCGACCACAAAACCTGCGAGGGGCTTACAAAAATATCGAAAGGGAAACTTAAAGGCGAGGAAAGCTTCGGGATGCTCTGCTCCGGCGCGGAGCTTGGAGTCACGGATGACATGTATGAAGGCGCTGACTACAACGGACTTCTCATTCTCCCTGAAGACACCGTGCCGGGCTCTGACGTCAAACCCATCCTCGGGCTCGACGACATAATTTTCGACGTCGCGATATCGGCAAACCGGCCCGACTGCCAGTCGATATACGGACTTTCGCGTGAGATAGCTGCGGCGCTCGGAAAGCCACTTAAAGAGCCTTCCATCGACTACACGGAATACCCGGACGACAGGGACGTTACCGTCACCGTGAGCGCAAAAGAGGTGTGTCCTAGGTACATGGGACATCTTGTGTCCGGAATAAAGATAGAGCGCTCTCCCCTATGGATAAGAAAAAGGCTCACCCTTTGCGGCGTGAGGGCGATATCAAACATAGTCGACATCACCAACTTCGTGCTTTTGGAGATGGGTCAGCCCATGCACGCCTTCGACTTAGCCGACCTCGAAGGCTCTGAAATAAACGTGAGACTCGCGAAAGATGGCGAAAAGATAACCACGCTCGACGAAAAAACGTTCACTCTCGGGCCTTCCGACCTTCTTATATGCGACGGCAAAAAGCCCGTCGCGCTCGCGGGGATAATGGGAGGTCTCAACAGCGAAATTAAGGATACCACAAAAGACGTCTTTTTCGAGGCGGCAAAATTTACCCGCGACAGTGTGAGAAAAACCGCCAGGGCTTTGGGTCAGCACTCCGACTCCTCCGCGGCCTTTGAAAAAGGGGTTTCCGAATACGCGACAGAGATGGGAATGAGGCGCGCGCTGCACCTTGTGGAAGAACTCGGCTGCGGCACCGTGACGAACGTCAAAAAAGACGTAAAAAGCGAGTACTCCGTGAAGGAACCCAAAAAGATGACCGTGTCGGCAAAAAAAGTTTCCGCCGTTTTGGGAATAGACGTCCCGGCGGAAAAAATTGCTTCCATCCTCAAAAATCTGGGCTTTTACGCGGAGAAAAAGACGGATGACGAGTTAGTTATCACCGTGCCCATGTGGCGTGAGGACATAGAAGACTTCCCCGACATATCGGAAGAGGTCATACGCTCCATAGGGTACGACAATATAACTCCGACTTTCATGCCGACGGCGAAGGTGACGCGCGGCGGATACACGGAGAGCCAGAAAGCCGAACAAAAGCTCAAAGACACTCTCTTTTCGCTGGGGATGACCGAGATATCCACCTACTCCTTCATTTCGGAAAAAGACCTCGACATGCTAAAAATCCCTTCGGGTGCGCCCGAAAGGAAGTTCGTAAAAATACTCAATCCTCTCGGTGAGGACCTTTCCGTCATGAGGACCACGCTCGCCCCCTCGATGGTCAAGGCGGCCGTCGGAAATTTAAGACGCGGAAATTTGCGGGGACGTATCTACGAGCTTTCAAAAATCTACGTGCCGGAAAAACTCCCTCTGACAAAACAGCCGAGGGAAATTCCCACGCTTTGCCTTGCGATGTTCGGAGACGCGGACTTCTTCACGCTAAAAGGCGTCATAGAAACCTTGGGCTCGTCGCTTTGCGTAAAATACGATTTCAGGCCCGCGGAAAAATCATTCCTGCATCCCGGGATATCGGCGGATATTTACGCCCAAGAAACCTATATCGGATACATGGGAGAGCTTAGCCCTACAATTTGCGAAGAGCTTGAAATTGACAAAAAGATAGTCATAGCCGAGCTTGACTACGACGCGATGAGAAAAACATCAAAGGAGTTCGTCTTCACGCCAGCCCCCAAATTCCCTGAGGTAAAAAGAGACCTCGCTCTCATCTGCGATGAGAAAACAACCTGCAAAGAGATTGAAGACGTCATTTTGTCGACCTGCAAATACGCGAAAGACGCTCGTCTTTTCGACGTGTACGCGGGAGGACAGATAGAAAAAGGGAAAAAGAGCATGGCCTTTACCGTGACGATGGTGCCGGCGGAAGAGCCGATAACGTCGGAAGCCGCGGACGGATATGTGAAAAAGATTCTTAAAGCGCTCGAAAAGATTAACGTGACGCTGAGATGACATGAAAAAAAGCGGGACGCCAGACATTTTCCGGTGCCCCTTATTTTTATATTCTTTTGACAACTTTAACCGTTTTTTTATAGAAGACCACGGCGTACGTGTCTATTTTTTTGACGCCGGCGTCTTTCAGCTTCGCTTCATACACGTTCATTTTGGTCTGATCAATCGCCTCCCTGATCTTATTTTCCTTGTCGCTTTCATCATCTGCGACTTTGAATTCCATGATGACGCCGGGATACGCGCCGGAGAGATTTCTCGGCTCGTACGAGATGTCGAATCTGCCGCGGCCCGCCTCCTCGTTGGAACGCACGCGAAAACTTCCGTTTATAGCCACATTGACGCCGTTCATGAAATTATGATACGAGTTTTCGTTTATAAAATCTAAGGAGCTCGGAGAAACCAAAAAATACTCCGAGATGGCGTTTTCCAGCATTTCGGCGCTGCCATTCTCCATGGCCCTGATTATCTTGTTCTTCGTGTTGGGGTATTCGTCACCCATGATGTGGTTGAGAATTTCGCCGCTGTATATCTCTCTGATCTCTTTGTTGGGAATGAAATATGATTGGTCGCCGTACACGTCATGTTTCGGCGTAAGATATCCGGTCGCGAGCATGACGCTGTATATGCTCCTCCGCCTGTCGCTTTCATCTTCAGCGTACAAATCACCGTATGAAATATACTCGGTCACTTTGAAAGTCACCGGGGTGTCATTCACGAGGTCCCTCAAAATCCTTTCATCATTTTCACCAGGATTTTTGAGCAGATCATGTATGACGGTGTTGCCTGACGTGTCCACCCAGTACGGCCCGGGCTTAAAATCATTCGTGATATACCATGCGACAGACCACGGATTAAAAATTTCCGTTTCACCGAAAAGATATCCGTCATACCACTCACAAATTTCATCAATTTTTTCCGGATGTCCGAAGTCTTCCAGAATCTTTTTCACCTCATCCCTGGTGAAACCGAAAAACTCACTGAATTCCTCGGACATGACCGAATAAACGGCGAGATTGTTGAGTCCCGAAAAAATGCTCTCCTTTGCAATCCGCATGGCTCCGGTGATGACGGCAAAAGAGATGTTTTTGTTGTCTTTAAGAGCGGCAGAGAGCAGATTTCTGATGAACTCTGTTATTTCCGCATAATATCCGTGCTCATATCCAGTCTGAATGGGAACATCATACTCGTCTATAAGAATAACAGGTTTCACACCATAATGGGCATACAGCATTCTCGACAGAACCCAAAGCGAGTCTTCAAGGACCTCTTCGTCGGCGATTGTATCTACAATTTTGTTATAGATTGACAAATCAGTGCGGGTGTCAACCAGGCCGCTTGTTTGCAACTCATTATGCCTGGAAAATTCCGCCGACAGCCTTGTTTTCAGTTTTTCGAGAGATTTTTCAAACGTTGATTTGTTGACTTCCTTGAGATTAAGATAAATAACGGGGTACTTTCCCTGCTCGGACGTGTATTTTTCCCCGCACTTCCAAATTTTAAGGTCCTTGAAATATATAGAGGTATCCTCATCAGTCTTTTCAAAAAACGTCTGAATCATGGAAATATTTAATGACTTCCCAAAGCGACGCGGCCTTGTGAAAAGCCTGGCGACAGCGTCGTCATCATTGTCTATGAGCTTTTTTATCAGCATGGACTTGTCGACAAAATAGTTTTGAGTGACGACATCTGTAAAATTGCTGTCCTTGGGAAATCCTTTGCCTGATTTGCTTTTAGCCATAACTTTACACACCTATTCAAAAATCAACAAATTGTAAGTCTTAAACGTTTTGTATGTTCAAAAAACACTGATTATACAGTGAAAGTTACAATTAAAATCTTTTGACAACATTCACTTCTTTCATATGGAAGATAACAGGGCCTTGTGAAAAGCATGGCGACGACGTCGTCGTCATTGTCTATGAGCGCTTTTATGAACATGGACTTGTCAACATAGTAACAGGATGAAACAACACTGACAAAATCAGAGACCGATGAAAATCCCATGTCCAATTTGTTGACAATAAAATTTGCTCTCCTAAATTCTTTTGTTACTTACATCTTACCACAATTTTTTACGCTCTTCAAGTCCAAAAAGGGACGGAAAAATCCGTCCCCCATATTTTATGTGTCCTGCCCCTCGGGCTTTTTTGCCGCTTCGGACTTAAATTTGAGCGCGCCGTCTTTGACGTACACCGTGACGTGCTCACCGTTCAAGATGTGTCCCGCGAGAATCTCATCGGAGAGCCTGTCCTCTATCTGGCGCTGCACGACTCTTTGAAGGGGCCTCGCGCCGTTCACTTCGTCATAGCCTTTTTCGACGAGAAGGTCCACGGCCTCGTCGGTCACATCAAGGGTGATGCCTCTTACGTCCAGCCTCTTTTGAAGCCCGGCAATAATCTTCCCGCATATCTGCCCAGCTTCCGCCTTCGTAAGCTTGCGGAATATTATTATGTCGTCAAGCCTGTTCAGAAACTCCGGTCTGAACTGCTGTCTCAAAGCCTCATTTATCGAATCCTTCATGGAGTCATAATCGCTCCCCTCAGAAGAGTCCGAAAAACCGAAGTTCGACACCTTCTTAATCTCACTCGCGCCGACATTTGAGGTCATGATGATTATCGTGTTTTTGAAATTTATGGTTCTTCCCCTGCTGTCCGTGAGTCTGCCGTCATCGAGAATTTGCAGTAGGATGTTGAAAACGTCAGGATGCGCTTTTTCCACCTCGTCGAAGAGAACCACGCTGTAGGGATGGCTTCTCACCTTCTCCGTGAGCTGACCGCCGGAATTGTCATCGTATCCGACGTATCCCGGAGGGGCGCCTATGAGCTTGGATACTGTGTGCTTTTCCATGTACTCCGACATGTCGATGCGGATCATCTGTCTCTCGTCCCCGAACATCGCCTCGGCGAGCGCCTTCGCGAGGTCGGTTTTCCCCACCCCCGTGGGACCGACGAAGATGAAGCTTCCTATGGGTTTGTTGGGTGTGTTGAGCCCGGCTCTCGCCCTCCTTATCGCCCTCGACACAGCGGAGACCGCCTCGTCCTGGCCTATTATTCTCTTATGGAGATTCTCCTCGAGGTGAAGAAGTTTCTCGCTTTCAGTTTCGTTTATTTTGTCGACAGGTACGCCGGTCTTTTTGGAAACAATCCTCGACACATCCTCGGCGCCAATCGACACGCTGTCTTTTTTATCGTTCCTCCCGCTCTGATATTCGGAAAGCTGCTTTTTGTAGTCCTCGAGCTTTTTGTTGAGCTCGTCGGCTTCGAGATATTTCCTCTCGCCCACGGCCTTTTCTATCTGAATCTCCGTCGACTCAATCTTTTCGCTCAAATCGTTGATTTCGGGGGGCGTATTGAAATAGTCGAGTCTCGCGCGGGACGCAGTCTCGTCAATAAGGTCTATCGCCTTGTCTGGAAGAAACCTGTCCGTGATGTACCTGTCGGAAAGATTTGCCGCCGCCTCTATGGCCTCGTCGGTTATAGTGACGTTGTGGTGTGCCTCGTATTTATCGCGAAGTCCCTTCAAAATCTCGATTGTGTCCCCTACGGAGGGCTCCTCAACCTTGACGGGGTTGAACCTTCTTTCAAGCGCGGCGTCCTTCTCTATGTATTTTCTGTACTCCTCGGTGGTGGTCGCGCCGATGGTCTGAATTTCGCCTCTCGCAAGAAGAGGTTTCAGAATGTTCCCGGCATCCATGGCCCCACCGTCCGTCGCCCCCGCGCCAACGATGAGATGTATCTCGTCAATGAAAAGGATGATGTTGCCGTCCCTTTGAACCTCGTTCATGGCGTTTTTGAGCCTTTCCTCAAACTCGCCCCTGTACTTCGTGCCGGCGAGCATTCCCGCGAGATCGAGTGAAAAAACAATCTTGCCTTTGAGAAGGTCGGGCACTTCGCCTGCGACGATGGCCTGCGCGAGACCTTCGACGACCGCTGATTTTCCGACGCCGGGCTCGCCTATGAGAACGGGATTGTTCTTCGTGCGGCGGGTCAAAATCTCTATAATCTCATCGATTTCGGTCTTTCTCCCTATGACGGGGTCAAGTTTATATTTTCTGGCCTTCTCTGTGAGGTCCTCCCCGAACTCGGAAAGAGCCTGACCTATGCGGGACGGCTCGGGCCCTCCTCGTCTTTCAGTTTCTCGGGGAGGCTCCGCCGGCGTCGAATCCGCTTTGTCCGTGTTGAAGCGGTTCTGGGAATGCGTGAGAGCGTTAATGGTTTTGTTTCTGAGCTCCTCATAATCGACATGAAGCGCGGCGAGCATTCTAACCGCCACACCACCGCCGCCGCTCATCAAAATCGCATAAAGGAAATGCTCGGTGCCGATGTAAAGGGATCTGCTAACCGTGAAAGCCGCCTCGGCAGCTCTTTGCAGCGTTCCCTTCGCCCTCGGCGTGAGACCGCTTACATTGTAGCCGGAGTCGAGGTTGTCCTTGAAAAGTTTCAGATAAGCCTGCTCGGAAACTCCGCAGCTCGTTAAAATCTTCGCCGCGGTGCAATCGGGGAAATGAAGCATCGCGACTATGAAGTGCTCAGTCCCGATGTAGCTTACGCCGTATGTGTCGCTTAAAGTTTCGACGTATGTCATGACCGCGGTCATGTGAGGCGTCATTTTAAATGAGTTGAAATTCGGCATCCCTATACCTCCTTGAAATAATTGTTATTTGTTCAGTAAATCGTCAAAACTCACCTGATCCGTATCTTTTGTCACACAGGCAATCTCCGGGTCGTCAACACCCATAAAAGACAATGTGGCCTTTGTCAAAGAACTTGATTTTAAACCTAGACGGGAAAGGATTTTCATGGCGGCGTTGGCACCGCCATTCAGCACGGTCAAAAGAACATGCTCGGAACCGACATACGCGGATGAATAGGTCATGGCCAGTTCATACGCGGAAGAGACGAAATCAAGACTTTTCTTGGTGAAACCGTCATCGGTGCAGTCACTGTCGACGAAAAGCGGCATAAGTGAGACAAAATCGGAAAACGTCACCCCGAAAGAGCCGATAATCTTCGCCGCGGCGCATTCGTCATAATAAAGCATTGACATCACAATGTGTTCGGGGCCGACATATCTTAGACCTTCCCCGTCAACAAACTCCGTATAACTGTCCGCGTACCTTAGCACATTATCAAGATGTTCGCTTAAAACAGGTGGCTTATTCATTAGATTATGCCTCACATAGTACTGTCAATATATCATTGAAAGCAATTTTTTTGCGCCCTGTTCAGCTCTGTAAGCATCCCTCTCCTCTTCGGAAAGCTGTCTTCCGGCCGCGGCGTTGATGTTAGAAGCCTTCATTTTAACGCAGAGTTCGTCTATCTTTGATATGTCGGATATGTCTATGTATCCCAAAACCGCGCCTATTTTTATGTTCGTGCAAAGGTCGTCAAACTCGGAAGAAGAGACGAGCGCGCAGTTCGTGGCGACGCCAAACGATCTCATGCACTGGTCTTTTATTTTGACAGCCGAGAGGCTCTTCTTTATGTCAGCCCTCGCCTCGGCTTCAAGGTTGATTAGATTTTCGACCGTCGTCTCCGTCATATCCAAAATCTCGTCCTCAGAAAGTCCAAGAGTTTTTTCGTTGCTTATCTGATACATGTATCCTTCCGCCTTAGACCCTTCTCCGTAAATGCCCCTCATCGTCATGGGGGATTGAGTTAAAGCTGAGTCAACAGCTTTTATTCTGTTAGTTATTGAAAGCGCGGGAAGAAAGAGCATGACCGACGCGCGGAGGCCGGTTCCGAGGTTAGTGGGGCAAGCCGTGAGGTATCCAAGTTTTTCATCGTAGGCGAATTTCAGACTCTTTGAAAGATACTCGTCTATCTCCGACATGGTGGAAAGCGCCCCTTTGAGGTCAAGACCTGGGACAATGCACTGTTCGCGAAGGTGGTCCTCCTCATTTATCATTATGGATATGAACTCTTCAGCGTTTATTATAGCCGCTCCCCCCTGACGGTTTTTGACAAGGTCGGGAGATATGAGATGGTTTTCTATGAGCCTTATCGCGTCGTCTTTTGAGATGTCCGACATATAATAGGTCGTCATGTCATCAAGGCCGCCTATCGCCGCGAGGACCTTCCTCACAATCTCTAAGGACATCTTGCGGTCGAGCATTGAGGGAAACGCGTATCCGTCGAAGTTTCTAGCGAGTCTTATCCTTGTCGACGAGGCAAAGTCGCTAATTTTTTCGTCATTCACGCTCACCGCCCTCCTTTCCGGATTTTTCGGCCATGACCTTTTCAAGAATGTTGTTGAGTCTGTCGGCTTCCAAATAGTTTTTCTCTTTGACCGCGGTCTCTATTCTTTTCTGCAGTTCGTTTATCTCGGTCATGAGGTCCTCACCGTCGTCAGGCTTTTTTACCTTGCCCGTGTGATAGACAGAACCTTGAATGTTCTTTATCTGAGATTCAAGCTGGTTCCAGAACACGGTGTAACAGTCCGGGCAACCCAGCAAACCCGTCTTCTGATAAGATGAAAATTTCATCCCACACGAAGGGCAGACCAGCTCTGCGCGAGACGCAGGAAAGCCGAACACGTCGGAATATGAAACGAACGCCGTAAGGTTTTCACCGACTTTTTCATAGCACTCATCGCAGAGCGCCACTCTCGTCACCACGCCGAAGCGATGAAGTTCAACCAAATGGGTCGCGACATGGTCCCCGCAGCGCATGCAGATGTTGTTCACTGCCATGTTATCACCTCAAAAAATCTCTCAATACATATATATGCGTTTTTTGCCCAAACCAAACAATATATTGAAAAAATCCCATGAAAAAACTCCGGCGAGATGTGCCGGAGCTTTGAATTCTGATTTTTTATTTCGCCATGCCTTCCTGTACGGCGACGGCGACAGCCACGGTCGCGCCTACCATGGGGTTGTTGCCCATTCCTATGAGTCCCATCATTTCGACGTGCGCGGGAACGGAAGACGAGCCCGCGAACTGGGCGTCGGAATGCATCCTTCCCATCGTGTCGGTCATGCCGTAGCTGGAAGGGCCGGCTGCCATGTTGTCGGGATGGAGTGTTCTGCCCGTGCCGCCTCCGGAAGCGACGGAGAAGTATTTGACTCCGTTCTCGGTGCACCACTTCTTGTATGTGCCGGCCACGGGATGCTGGAACCTTGTAGGGTTCGTGGAGTTACCGGTAATTGACACGGAGACTTTTTCAAGCTTCATGATGGCCACGCCTTCGGGAACGTTGTCCGCGCCGTAGCAGCGAACTTTCGCTCTCTCTCCGTCTGAGAACGCGACCTCATCGGTCACTTTGACGGTCTCGGTGTACGGATCAAACACGGTCTTTACATATGTGAAGCCGTTCACTCTGGAAATGATGTACGCGGCGTCCTTGCCGAGTCCGTTGAGGATGACGCGAAGAGGTTTTGTCCTTACCTTGTTCGCGTTTTCGGCAATCTTTATCGCGCCTTCCGCAGCGGCGTAGGATTCGTGTCCCGCGAGGAAGCAGAAGCAGTCTGTGTCATCGGACAAAAGCATGGCGCCGAGATTTCCGTGTCCTAGGCCCACCTGTCTGTTTTCGGCGACTGAGCCGGGAATGCAGAAGCTCTGAAGCCCTATGCCTATCGCGGCGGCCGCGTCGGCGGCCTTCTTGCAGCCTTTCTTTATGGCTATGGCGGCGCCTACGGTGTAAGCCCACACGGCGTTGTCGAAGCAGATGGGCTGCGTGCCGCGGACTATTTTTTCGCAGTCAACGCCCTTTTCAAGGCATATGTCTTTGCATTCCTCGATTGACTTGATGCCGTACTCTTTGAGAACGCCCAAAATCTTCTTCTCGCGGCGTTCGTAGTTTTCAAACAATGCCATTAGTCGACCTCCTTGTCCGTTCTGGGATCGATGTGCTTGACGGCACCCTGTTCCTTCGTGTACCTGCCGTACGTGCCTATGGATTTAGCGTAGGCCTCGTTGGCGTCCATGCCTTTTTTGACGAAGTCGGTGAACTTGCCGAGAGACAGGAACTTGTAGCCGCAGACTTCGTTGTTCTTGTCGAGGGCCATGGCGAGGCAGTATCCTTCGGTCATTTCAAGGTACCTCACGCCTTTTTCGGCCGTGCTGTACATCGTGCCTATCTGGGACCTAAGTCCTTTGCCGAGGTCTTCAAGTCCGGCCCCGACGGAGAGTCCGTCGTCAGAGAAAGCTGACTGTGACCTCCCGTACACAATCTGAAGGAAGAGCTCCCTCATCGCCACGTTGATGGCGTCGCACACGAGGTCAGTGTTGAGCGCCTCCAATATTGTCTTGTGAGGAAGAATTTCCGCGGCCATGGCGGCGGAATGTGTCATGCCGGAGCACCCTATGGTTTCTATGAGAGCTTCGACGATGATGCCCTCTTTGATGTTCAAGGAGAGCTTGCAGCATCCCTGCTGGGGCGCGCACCACCCAATCCCGTGGGTGAATCCGCTGATGTCCTTGATCTCCTTCGCCTGTATCCACTTTCCTTCTTCGGGAAGGGGCGCGGGGCCGTGCTCGAACTTTCCGGACACACCCTTGGCAACACAGATCATGTCTTCAACTTCCTTAGTGTATTGCATTACATCCTCCATATTATTTAGGCGAAAAGCCTCATATTTCACATCTCCATTATACCACGGGCCGGAAATTTTTCAAGCGCAAAAACCGAAAAACCATGGGGGCTCATTTAACTTTCACATTGACGACGACTTTGTTTTTGGGACCTTCTTCCGCTTCAAGCGGCATGAAAGCGAACTTGTCAACATCAAAAAGCCCGGTGTCGAGAATCTTGACCTTAGGAATGACGGAAAGAGAGAGAAAAGCGAGTGACATAAACGCTTCCTGCTCCCTGTCGACACCCATCGAATAAGCGCGCTCTATGAGTGCCTTGCTCTCACGTTGCAAACTTTCGGCGGCTTTTGACGACATCAGTCCCCCTATGTCAAGAGGAAGCGAATACGTCCTGTTTTCCGCGCTGTCGACAATGACCATCCCTCCGCCGATGGTTTTCAGCTCTTCAACCGCCCTCGCCATTGAGGCGTTGTCGTCGCCTAGAAGTATGATGTTGTGCGAATCGTGCGCGATGGTTATCCCCATGGCCCCGCCCCTGAAGCCGTAGCCTTTTAAGATCCCCTTACCGATGTTTCCGTTCACGCCATGCCGCTCAACAACTACAAGTTTGAGAAGGTCCGTGCCGGAAACGTCTATGTCACCGCCTATGTTCTTTACCCTGACAACCTCAGATCCCGTCACGATGTTGCCGGGTTTTATCGTCATCGCATTGACAAAATTCCCGTTTATCTCGTATTTGAAGTCGTCCGGCCGAACATCCCTGACATGCACTGTGTTCAATACATCTTCCGGAAGATACCTTTTTGACGTGTCGAAAAGCGGTTTGCCGTCTTTCGCGACCATTTTCCCGTCTTTAAAGACGTATTTCGCGTTGAAGTTTTCAAGATCATCCACGACAACGAGATCCGCCGTCCAGTTGGGAGCAATCCCTCCCTTCCACTTCATGCCGTACGCCTCGGCGGTGTTCAGCGTGGCTATCGTTACGGCCCATATAGGGTTGAAACCGCTTCTGACGAGTGTTCTCAGCGCATCGTCCATGTCGCCCTTCTCTTTGAGGTCGGCGGCGTGCCTGTCATCGGCACAGATTATAAACCTTCTCATGTTAGAGGCCGTGACGGATTTGGAGTTTGAGACAAGATTTCTCGTGGATGAGCCGTGTCTTAAATGCACGTACATGCCCTTCGCAAGCTTTTCTTCAAGCTCAGAGTTTTCGACGCACTCGTGGTCGGTTGAAATTCCTCCGCAGATGTACGCGTTGAGCTCGTCCCCCACGACCGTGGGAGCGTGACCGTCAATGACTTTCCGCGACTTTTGAGCTGCTTCGAGCTTTTTAATGACGTCCGGGTCTGCGCCTATCACTCCCGGATAATTCATGAATTCGGCGAGACCGTAGATGTAACCGCTATCGATGTTCCTCTCTATTTCCGCGCCGTCAATCACGGCTCCCGAGGTTTCAAAGGGAGTCGCGGGAACGCAGGAAGGGAGCATGATTTTGACGTCAAGCGGCACGTTTTCCGAGGCCTTAGCTATGTACTCAATTCCCGGCATACCGCATACGTTTCCTATCTCATGCGGGTCGGCCACAATTGTGGTCGTGCCTCTTGGTACAATCAGCGATGCGTACTCCTCGGGAGAAAGCTGCGAGGACTCAATGTGGACATGCCCGTCTATATATCCGGGAACCACCGTGAAATTCGCAACGTCAATTTCTTCGACTCCGGAATAGCTTCCAATCCCAGCAATTTTTCCCATGTGAATGGCTATGTCGCCTGACTCAATTTTGCCGTTGAAAACGTTGACGTAACGAGCGTTTTTTAAAACCAGCTCGGCCTTTTCTCTTTTGGCCGCGACGTTTATAAGCTTTTCTATCATGCTTTATAGCACCCCGGAAATTTTTTTCTTACATCATTTATCCATGCCCGCTTAGTAACAAAATCCCGACATGCCGGAGCAAATCGGGATTTTCCACTGTTTCATCTATTCCACTTGAATCTCTCTTTCCGGCATGATACAAATCAGTCGGCGAGAAGGAACATCGCGAGGAAGAATATTCCGATGACCCATGTCGCGACATGTATTTTTTTGATTTTCCCCGTGCAAATTTTGACAATAATGTACGTGAGGATTCCCATCCCAATCCCCTTGGATATGCTGTATCCCAAGATCATGGTGATGAACGTCATGAATGCGACAAGGGATTCGGAAGGATCCGACCAGCGAATCTTCGTAACCGACGTCATCATGAGAACGCCGACCCAAATGAGAGCGGTCGCGGTTGCACATGAAGGGATAATCTTCGCGATAGGCGACAGGAACATAACAACCACGAAGCAGAGAGCGACAATGAGAGCCGTAAACCCGGTCTTTCCCCCGGCAGCGACGCCTGACGAAGATTCCACAAACGTTGTAACAGTCGACGTGCCCCACACGGCGCCCGTGCAGGTCGCGATGGCGTCGGCGAGCATCATTCTGTTCATATTCAAAGGCGCACCCTTCTCATCCAAAAGATTTCCCTTTGCACACGCCCCGTACAGCGTCCCCAATGTGTCGAACAAGTCCAGGACACACAAACTTAAAGCGGAAGTTATGAGAAGTACTATGAGAGAGCCCACGGTGTTTCCCTCAACATCAAGATACTGACTGAAATTGAAGCCGTTCGCGAACACTTGGCCCACAGAGTTCTCACCCCATGACTTGAACGCTCTGAAAGGATTTGACCAAGTAATTCCGTTAAACATATCCCGGCTGCTCGCCGCGGAATTCATAACCTCCTCCATGATCATCTCGCCGTTCTCATCGTAGTACCCGGTAAAAACCTCCGTGATTTCCGGAGTGAACGCGGCGCTTATCGCATTAAGCAAATAATAGAGAACAGCCGTACCGAGTATGCCCCAAAGAACCGCGCCCTTGACTTTTTTCTTGGACATCACCGCGATGGCAATGACGCCGAGGATCGCACAAATGGCGGGAATCATGTCATAGAACGTGTTGTCCCCAAGAACGTTAAACGAAATGAATGTGGTCAACGTCGAATCGTCATTGACTATAACTCCTGCGTTTTGGAATCCGAGATATGCGATGAAAAGACCTATGCCGACAGGAATTGCATACCGTACTCCCTTAGGAATAGCACCAAAGATCTTCTCCCTAAGTCCCGTCGCGGTGAGTACGACAAAAATCACACCATCCAAGAGCACAAACACCATTGAGTTTGCGTAAGTAAGTCCGGATGACAACACCAATGTATAGACAACGAACGCATTCACTCCCATGCCCGATGCAAGCGCCAACGGCATTTTCGCAAGAAAAGCCATAAGAAGGGTGCCAGTTATCGCGCCAAGAGCAGTGGCGATGTACGCTGCCTCATAAGCGATGTCCGGGTCTACACCAGTGCTGAAACTCATGGCGTCAGCAAACATACTCGAGTTGACCATCATGATGTAAACCATCGACATGAATGTAATCAACCCGGCCATGACCTCGGTTCTGAATGTGGACTGCATTTTGGAGATTCCGAAGAAATTGTCTACCTTGCCCCAAAAACCTTTGTGCTGGGGATGCCCGTCGCTCATCTGGCCGCCGGGATTTTCATCCACGCCAACTGAAACGTCGGGATTGACGGTTGCGTCCTCTGCGGACATTTCTTTCTCGTCGCTCATCAAAAGTACTCCTTATTAAAAATTTGTGAAATCTTTCACGAAGTTTTCACACATCAAGATTTAAAAATGCGGCTTGAAACGAGGCCGCTATTAAATCATCCAGTGCAATGAAAAGATGGTTTCATTTTACAAAACGAAGCATCATTTAGCAAGAAATTACATATTGATTTTAGTAAAAAAATTGATAAATTTTCATTATGTTTCAGATCTCACGAAATCTTAAAATATACTTCATGATGTATTTTATTTTTTCAGAAAATACAAAATGTTGATTGTCAAAAAAAGGGAGGACTGGCTGACTGAGCATGGTTTCAACATCCATCTAAGCCACAAAATTTCACGAAAAACCTTGGATTTCCAAGACAGAAAAATGTGAACCCTCGGAGAAATGAGGATTCACATTTATCATTGGAAGTAGCATAATATAGCGTTCCAAATGTCTCAAAGATATCATTTCAAATCACACGGCCTCCGCGGGAGGACGCGACAGTGAAGTAAGTTTACTCCGGTAAGCGATAGCATCAAATAAAGTCCCCAGATTATCAAAAGTATCATTTCAAAAAACGTAGCCCTGCCTAAGCACGATAATTTACAATCGTAAATCTTAGCCTACAAACTCCGACAAAATGTTTCTCTCACAGCATCTCAATGAACTCCACACCGCAAGGCATGGCGTCATCCACACACACCATATAATCTGTAAATTCTCTCGGACACACGACTTCGTCTCTTCTTGATATCCTAATTTTTTTGAAAAGCATGTCAGAAGGCGCATTGCCGACTCGCGACGCATGTTTGAAGACATAGAGCCTTTTTGACGAGAGCTCGCCTCTGACCGATGCACGGTCGTTTTCAAACATATTAGCAAGAGCATCCCAGAAAAGATTTAGATCATTTTCCGTAAAGCCGCTCCTTTCAGCGTTTAAAGCCGAAACATGTCCGTCAACCCTATAAAGAGCGTAAGGTATAACGTACTGTCTTCCCATTTCTGTGGGCTCCCCAGTTCTTTTTGTAAGTCTTTCAAACTTTTCCCGTGAGGTTATCGCTTGCCGCGTTATAGTGATTTCCATAGGATTCACCGGATCCACGCTGAGACCCATGCCAAGCTGAACGGGGCCGCAGACACTCCCACAGGATATGCCTTCTTCCCCTGTCGACATGACAGCACCAAAAGCTCGTACGTCATAGTATCTGGCACACATATATCTTTTCGCGCGTGTGGTCTCATCAAAAACTTTGGATGAGTTATTAGAGACCCCGATAATTTGCCTCGCCTCCATGAATTTATCGTTGAGACATTTATCCCTGCCGATGAGAATTTCAAAGCCTTCCGCACCATTCATGATGTCTGATACGTATTTACGAACCTTGTGCTTTATGGCCGTCGCAGTGACAATCCCCATGCCTGTTTCAGCGTCGGTTCGAGGCGCGTTTCCAGAGTCTGGATCCCCATTGGGATTACCATATTTGACGTCAAAAAGAAACGTGAAATCAAACCTGTTGGTTATGATGTTCATGACTAGCCCTCCTCACCGCTCAAATCGATCTCTTCCTTCTTTTCAAAAAACTTTTGTATTTGATGACGATATCCCACAATGAACTCGCCCTGCTCTTCCAGAGTGAGCTTAGAAGGGAAACCGCCAGAGAAACCCTCAAATATTTCATCAAGGATTTTGTCGAAAAACACCTTGTCGGCTTTACTCAACTTTGCTTTGTGTTTTGTGGAAAGTAGATAAAGCTTCGTTAACTCTGACGAGGGATTCATGCAGGCGGATGAAAAATACATGTCCACAATTGACTTGTCAAAGTCAGTGCCGCAATTTGCTCTTTCCTGTATCCTTTCCAGGACAGCGAAGAGTCTTCCGCATAGATATGCGGGATTTCTGTTGCTCATGTCCAATGACATACCTAATTTATTCTCCTTACATAAATAATTTCTGTTTAGATACGCGACTATCATTCCGTCGCGGGTATCGTTAAATTTTGTTTGTCCGCGCTTTTCAGCGTTCTGATCAATCCTAACGCGCAGAATAACGGAGTATAGTAGTTTGTATGGGAATCTGACCCCTTCCAGCATCGCCGTCATCATAGCTTCCGAAAAGCCTGGATCAAAGCCGACCTCATTGCCGGATCTCAAAATTGGCGGAGTGAGTTCATAGCCCATCCGTGAAAACGACGGTGCTTCATAGCCTCCGAAATCTGCATAATAACGCTCCACGTTATCCAAAATCTTGCCAAACGAATTCCTCTCCATAAATCTAACGGAAATCCTGGAACAGTCATTCGGAATCACCATGCCGAACACGCAGTACTCCACACTTTCAGCATCAAGAATGTTGACACCGGGATACTCTCCCAGCCTTAATTTCTGGAAAACCCGGGATATAAAACCCATCACATTTTTTTCAGAGTGGTGTGAGCCAGCAATATTCACAGGCTTGGAATCTTCACGTTTTGATTTCAATAAGAGGTCGAATAGATTCTGATAAAAATATTCTTTTTTCGTGTCGTCGGAAAGCGTGAAATAGACATAAGTCATCCTGCCCACTTTGAAATTATACTCTTTGTTATGAAGAAGGTAGTTGAGAGCGTATGTGTATTCTTTCATTGCCTTAACAGAGACGCTTGCGCCATACCCCTTCGTCATTCCGTAAGATACCGCCGAAATGTTGTTCACGCACACAAGTTTGTTGCCGCTTCTGTACCCGCCAGAAGTCCTTATTTTGTCATGAATGCGTGCTATCGGCATCTTTTCTCCGTAAACGCTGCATGTGCCGACTATATTCTCATCGTCTGACATTTCACAGTGCCTATCCCATAACCTTTTGAGATCCCCGTCATCTTGAAGAAAATTTTCAATATCTGCAGAGCGCACGAATTCAAAATAAACTTTGTTGAAGTCTTTCCCTATCCCGGTAAGATACGGATTTTGGGTCTCTTCGGATGGATCCCAGTTTTCCGCAAACCTGCAGTATGCGTCAATAAGCGGATTGTTTCTCGCCTCACCGAAAAATTCCATCGTGAACTTTCTGAATGCAAAAAACTTTTTTACGGCCCTCTTGGTGTTTTGGAGCCTTCCGTCCTTGAATTCAAGACCGAAAAGATAATCCGGTCGTCTTTCCGGGACATTGACGGTGACATGGGTGCTCTCCGAGGGGAAAGGAAAAATTCTGTTTACATGCTTGACCATCCGCCCTTTTATTGAATCGTCTATCGACGACACGTATTCAAGTGAAATGATGTCATCAACTTTTCCATCGTCGGAAAGATACACCCTGTAATGCACAATCTCACTGCAGTAACCTTCCGGGATGAAGTCTACTTTTTTGGTCAGAACCTTATTATAAAATTCACAAAGTGAGGATATCAGCATATCCCTTTCCTCCTGTATTTTTTGACGTCAATTACACCGTCCACCATGTGCGGATGATAGAACACGGGGCTGAAAATATCGGGACCTTCTTTTTTGTCTTTCAGAAATTTTCTCGCATCGCAGTCGTCAAATTCAAGCCCGTACAGCATGACGCCAAGATCTTTTTCACCCACAAGACTTTCATCTAAAGTGCTAAAATCAAAATTGTCCACAAGGCAAAGGCGTTCAACTGAGTAATCCCTGCATCCAAAATACGGGGCGGATGTGAATTGTCCGAATTTAAGACGCCTTCCAAGCATCGCGGCGTGCTTCGCGGGATTTTTATCCCCTTCGACAGAATTTTGCCCTGTCATCTCAAAATGAAACTCCACTCCGTATTTTACGTCCGTCAAAATAACGGATGTCGTCAAAATCGTTGAACAACGCGAATAAAAGAGCGACTCAACATTTTTTCCGGATTCAAGCTGCGACACTTTGAACAAGGAGACCTTGTCAGAGATCTCGCTTTGACAGAGAGGAAAATACCTTATAGGGTTGAACACTATTATCTTGTCGATGACATACCTTATCGCAGGCTTCCAGTACACCGCTCTAATGATGCCTTCCAACGCTGACGGCGTGGGAACCGGGTAACTCATACGCTCCACCTTCGCGTCACACCTCGTGAAACAGGCGAATTTCCCTTCCATAATTATTCTGAACATCTTTTTCCTCCGATAATATATTTACACGATTATACCCGTGTCTGGATCATAACGGTCAGCGGCTTCCAGAATGTTCACGCCATCATATGTCATCACTACGCCTTGATTGATTAGTTCTCTAAGCTCCGAAATGCTCACCATTGCGGTGAATCTTTGGAGAGCGCGTCTCGCCGCAGTCTTACCGTTCTTTATGTCATTTAGGATACCTTGAATCTCTTCACACGGCACGACAACGCCCTCCTTGTATTCCGAGAAATAATGGAACATCCTGTTCTTCTTTTTAAAATCAATGTCGTATCCTGAACTCAAGATTTTTTTGCCTTCATACACAGTCACTTCTTCCGAGACATACAGAATGCTATTGTATTCCTCCACACACTCTTTCGTCCCGATGTTTTTCAGTCCGTGACGTGACGCGACACTTCTGAAAATTGCGGCCTTTCTCGCTATTTCAGGGGAGGTTTCCTCACCGGTTTCAAATATTCTCACGACGCTCTCCTCAGCCTTTCTTTTTCCTTCCCGGTTACACCTTCCCGCCGTCTGCAAGATGTTGTCAAGGCCCGCCATCTCCCTCCACGCCTCGTCGAAGTCAAGGTCCATCCCGGCCTCTATGAGAGATGTTGAAAAAAGCTTCGGCTTCTTCCCGTTCTCAAGTTCCGAGCGGACAAGATTAGTCACGCGGAAGCGGTCATTGGGCGTCATGTACGTGGAAAGACAGTGCTTGTACTCTCCTTTGTATTGTTCATAGAATTTCAGTACTGTCTTCTTGTTGTTACAAACGACCAGCGAAGATTTTTCAGGGCATAGAGCCGCCACGACGTCCGCCTCTCCGGCGTCTTCCAGTCTCACGCGAGAAAACTCTTTATATAAGGATTTATCAGGGACGAGATCGACGGTGCCAATACTTCGGCCCAAAATCTTTTCCGTGAGCTTTTCTATACTTGGCATGGTGGCGGAAAGGAATATCTCCTCGGCACCGAAATGTTCGTTAAGTTCAATCGCTGCCTCCATGCAGGGTGCGAAACACTCCAAAGGCATCGCATGAATTTCATCAAAGACAATGACACTCTCCGCCATGTTGTGAAGCTTCCTTAATTTCGCCGGCCTTGTCGAAAAAATCGACTCAAAAAACTGTACGTTCGTGGTGACGATTATAGGAGCGTCCCATCTTTCCGCATATCTTTTCGCGGCGTCATCCGAATCAAAGTCAAAACACGAATGATGCTCCAAAATAGGAACCCCGGGGAAGACTCCTCTCAAAACTCCAGCCGTCTGCTCCGTTACGGAAGTATACGGAATGACGTAAATGATTCTTTTCTTGTTTCCCGCCCGAGCCCTCGAAAGCGCAATAGACACGGACAATAGAGTTTTCCCGGAGCCCGTCGGAGCGTCGAGCAAATACATCCCTTTGCCATTCGAGGCGTTCTTTAAAGCCTCCTCACGTATATAGTTTCTCGCGCATGAAAGAGGAGACACACCGAATGAGGCGAATTTTTCATCCAGAAGAATTTCACAGCCTTTCAATTCCCCGTCATGCTCCACCCTGATGTTCCCCGAAAGAAAGCTTTCCGTGTCCAAATAGTCCGCGTCGACAAGACAACTGAATAAATACCTCACCAAAAGCTCATATCCCGCGAAGACATTTTTCCCGCAAGACACCGTGAAGTCATAAAACTCCTTCATCGCTAAAATCAATTTTTCATCCGAAAGGCACACCTCTTCTTTGAAACCGTCAAGAGGCTCAAAAGATTTTTTGAGACGGGCTTTAAGACTATCTTCTTTTTCATCCCAGCCGTAATCCAAAAGGCCGGTGTGGTGTCCGGAAACGACATAAGCGAAAAGATTGGGAAGCGCGAACTTCATTGCCGCGCGTGCGCAAAGCTCCCTTTCGTCATCCCGTGAAAGAGTCTGAATGTATCCCGACACAAATGAAGCCACATTTTCGCTGTTAAGGTCGAAAAGAGCATAAATCTCCTTCGCGCCGGCGGAAGAATGATCCACAGGCTGTAAATTACCCCTAAGTCTTCTTTGAAAAGAAAGCTGGTATTTTCCTGCGTCGTGAGTAAGCCCGCATAGATATGCCATGGAGCTAAATTTGTCAACAGCGATAGCTTCCGAAAGATGAGCGACGTTTTCCAGATGAACTTTTAGAGGCTGCCACTCCTCTTCCGGCACCACATCCTCGCCGTATGTTTTGGTGTGAGCGTAATATTTCATTTCTCCTCCGAGGACAATGTACTAAATTCGTTTTTTTGAAACTTTTGACGTCCCGATTTGTTTTATGAGAGCATTATATCACCAAAAAAATCAAAAAAGGTCAACTGTTGGTTGACAAATACATAAATTTTCAAGTTTTTTTCATTTTCTCTGACCGTTTGGTATGTGCAAGAACAAGATAGCAATTTTCGTTATATTGAAATATAAAATACAATAAAAAACCGGTTCATAGGTATTCCCCCATTGCCGATAGAAAAACATTCAAACTAGCGACATAAAAAACATGGAGGAAAACAATTTACCGAAAACTAACTTTTCAACATTTAAACGAAATATCATATACGTAAGACAAGCGCTTCAAAAATCCAGGCGGCGGAAAAATGCGAGACCCGCGAGATTTTTTGGAATCTCACGCCATGAAAGAGACAGAACCCGTTATGGCTTTGACGACTTTATAACCCACATTTCACGAACATGTCTTTTCCGCGAAGGATTTTACCATGTCGCTTGTGACATAAGGGGTGAGCCCGAGATTAAGCTCCGTCATTTTGACCTCGCTTAGCGGCACAGCAGATTCTATCTTCGAAAAATCAAGGTTTTGAAGAATCTTCTTTGTATACGGCCTTTTGGCGTCCGGAAAGGTCCGTGCCTTCAAAAAGTCACGAACGGCGTCAGAATTCAGATACAGTATGGCCACGTACGCATCATCGTAGGACGTAAACGGTATGAAATACGCGGTGTCCGTGCCCGACATATTCTCGCGTGCGATTTGACAATAAGCGGGATTGATTTCAACTCCATAATATTTTTCCGCGCGAAAAACCCTGCTTGACATAAGAAAGTTTCCCTCCCCGCAGGTAGGCTCCAGGATGGTCTTAGGCCTAAGTCCAAGCTTGTCATAAAGCAGTCGGCAAACCTTATCAGTGAAGTTTTGAGGCGTTTGAAAGTCGCCCGTGATTTTTTTCCGGTTCATGCCTACAATTTCTTTCCCCAAAGTTCAATCGCCATTTTGACATCCATGAAGAAATCCTCTACCACCATTACGGCGTCAGAAGATGAGAGCACCTCCTCCTCAATTTCCTTCTTGTAAACCTCGACTCCCATTGTGTCATTTCTGTATTTTTCCGGGCGCCAGCTCTCATAAGGCGATTTCATGCATTTATTTTCAGCGTCGTAAAGTTCAACCGGAAAGTCAGACCTCAGAAAATCGTTTATTCTCACTCCGAAAAAATCGGCGATTTCAACAAAGGCACCCAAAGACGGCTCACCTCCGTTCATGTACCTGCTGATAATACCGAGCGACAGATCAGTCGAATCGATGAGATCCTTGTATTTAGACTCAGTGACGCGCATAAGTGTTTTTAAATTCGCGGTGAAGACCTCAACGCAATTGTCCTCCTTGGGCTTTATATACACACCAGCGCGGCAAAGCTCCTTCACAAGCTTTGAGCACCTCTCAGAAAGCATCCTATAAAGGTTCGCCCTCGTGCACGAACCCATAGAATGA
This sequence comes from Clostridia bacterium, assembly GCA_021203865.1. Lineage (GTDB taxonomy): Bacteria > Bacillota > Clostridia > Christensenellales > Borkfalkiaceae > Coproplasma. Next base: position 5,512 of record JAJQAJ010000060.1, on the reverse strand, counting down.
AGTGCGGCTTCAATGTCACTCATGAGCTCGTCCACAGAATTTATGTTTAGATATTGATATCCCGCTCTCATGATGTATAATTTTTGCATCGTCGCGACCTCAAAAGGGTCAAGCAGAATGCTGTACGAACACATTCTGTCAAGACTAGTGCAAAACACGTTCGCCAAGAGATTGCCGGTAGAAAGCGACGGCGAAACATGTGCGTCGGAGCGTTGTGTCGCGAGGGTTGAAATGGAAAGCCCTGTCATCTGAGATACGTCCTTAAAACGGAAATCGAAGATTACATCCTCACATGCAGCGGTGTTGTTAATGAAATTGTCAACAGCTTTATACGAGTGTGCGTGTTTCATAATACCCTTCTTATTTTATTTCAATTATACGTAATTATTTATGACGGCACCATCTTCTGAAAACAAATAAAAATTCATTTTCATTTCGTTTTTGATAATACTACTGCGTTTTTCGTTTGTCAACAGTATTTCATAAAAAAGATTTCTTTCAATAATACGAAAAAGAATCCTGATGACTCCACATTTATTAAAACTTTATAAAAGGTCCTCGGCGGTCCGCACAAGAAAACATGTTCTCATTTGACTCTCCCCTTTTCAAAAACGTGAATGTTTTTTGCAGACAAAAATTGCCCGGACGAGATGCGCCATCCGGGGTGTTGTATCCAATATTAATTTTAACCCGCGTTAGACATTCCCGCGAATGCCGCACGCGATTTAAGACGCCGAAGTAAATGCTAAGCCGCTTCAACAACCATGGCGACGGGTAAAGAACCCATCTCGACTCCGTCACCGTCGTCATCATCAGAAATTTTCGCGACAATCTCTATTACTATCGACGCCGTGCCGGAAGTCAAATCTTTGACAGTGACACCCCCAACCGTGGCAACCTCATCATCTTTGGATGTGACGATTATTTATTGAGGTTTACACCCGTCCGTTTTGTATGGTAAATTCGCTTAACGAGACAGACGATGAAAATTTTGCGGCCGAGATGACAACTTCATCGGAAGACGGTTCAAACGACGCTTTGTAATCTCAAAGTTTCGAAGATCGCCATGACAACCCGTCGCCTATGACAAAGCCGTCTTCGGAATCTTTAACGGTAATGACTATGAACGTGGCCCTATACCCCGCAGCTTTGACTACATACTCATCATTTACATACTCAAACGTGGCTATTGTATCGTCCATGGACATGACATCATCAGAGCAATTTGAAAATGTGTTTTAATCAGCGTCGGTAATGGTGATATCACCTATCGTAAACGACTGGATGAGCAAAATTGTAGTTTGTTTTCTTCCTCGCCTTCCGCTGCCTCCTCGATGCCGACAAAATCAAGTTCTAAATGTATCACCTTCTGGCGCGGTCAGGACTATGGAGACAAAGTCATCGGTTGAAAACTTGACTGACGCAATGAAGTCCTCTCAAAAAGATATGACTCTTTGCCTCCGCCCCGAAGAAATGGAGCGTTGAGCTTCTCCCGGACGTCGCGCTGTATCCTATTCAGTTTTCGCATCGAGGAGTGCAACAATATAATCCGCATGTCGAAAAGCACCCGAACCTCTTTTTGAGAAATTTTGCCTTATGCTTTTCATAAAACATGATTTTAAAGCCACGTGTAGGCGGGCAAGGCACAAACCAAATCGGAATATAAGGCATCTTACGGCAATAAAAAGGCCCCGCCCGGGACCTCATTTCACATATGAAGACATGATGTCGAGAATGACCTTAACCATCTTTTCCATGCTTCCCACCGGCACATACTCTTTGACTGAGTGAGCGTTGTGTCCTCCCGTGGATAGGTTTGGACAGGGAAGACCTTTGAAGGAAAGTCCCGACCCGTCGGTGCCTCCTCTTACGGGGAAAATCTTAGGCTCCACACCGCGACTTTCAAAAGCGGCCCTGGCGTTGTCTATAAGGTGCATGTGCGGCGTAATCACTTTACCGCAGTTGTAGTACTGGTCTTTAATCTCAACGGACACATACCCAGGATATTTTTCGCTGAACTTTTCGGCGATTTTTTCAACGAAAATTTTCCTTTCGGTAAACTTTTTTTCGTCATGGTCGCGGACAATGCCCTCTATGACCGTCTTTTCAACCGACCCTAAGACATGGTTTATGAAAAAGAATCCTTCCCTTCCGCTTGTGGTCTCAGGCCGTTCGCCCGCCGGGAATTCCGAAATGATTTCGTTCGCGATGAGAATAGAGTTAATCATCTTCCCGTACGCTGAACCGGGATGGATGTTGAGTCCCGAAATCGTAAAAGTAAACGCCGCGGCGTTGAAGGTTTCGTAGCTTAGTTCTCCTATCTCCTCACCGTCGACGGTGTAGGCGAACTCGCACCCGAACCTTTCCACATCGAACCTCGATGCGCCATTCCCTATCTCCTCATCGGGAGTGAAGGCCACGCCTATCTTCCCGTGCTTAAATTCCGGATGGCACCTTATGTATTTCACAGCCGTCATAATCTCGGCGACTCCCGCCTTATCGTCAGCCCCAAGAACGGTCGTGCCGTCGGATACAACCAAATCATCCCCTATATAGTTTTCAAGTTCGGGAAAATCCGCCGTCGAAATTGTCTGTCCGGATTTTAGCATGATGTCGCCGCCGTCGTAAGATTTTATAATCTGTGGTTTGACACCAACCCCGGAAGGCTCAGACACAGTGTCCATGTGCGATATGAAGCCAATCGAGTGTTTCCCCTCCGCGTTCGCGGGAAGCACGGCGTACACGTAGCCGTTTTCGTCCATTTGAGCCTCCACTCCCATGTCAGTAAGCTCACTCAAAAGAACATTCGCCAGATCTTTTTCACACTCCGCGCTCGGCATCAAAGAAGAGTTGTTCTCATCCGACGGGGTGTCAATTCGAACATATTTCAAAAATCTTTCCAAAACTTCCGTCATTTTGTCACTTCCTATTTCTTTTTGAATGATGAGGTCACATCGTCATAAAAGTACCCGAATGACGCCAGTCTCTTTTTGAGCTCGTCGATGTCGACGTCGTTTTCAGCGCAGAAATCTTCAAAGGAGAGATTATCGTCCCTAAGTTTCATGTTGACGTATGAGAGCAATATGTTCGGATCCTCCGGCAAAGTCATGACCATCTCCTCCGCAGTAAAGTATAGCAATATTGAGATTGGTTTGCAATAAATCTCGGGCCGGTGATATAATCGATTCAAAAGAATTTGAGGGAAAAGACATGGAAAAGAAAAAGATAGTCGTGGGAATGAGCGGCGGCGTGGACAGCTCCGTCGCGGCGGCGCTTTTAAAAGACGAGGGATACGACGTCTGGGGACTTTTCATGATCAACTGGGAAGAGGAAGACGCAAACGGCGCCTGCTCCGCCGAAAATGATTTTGAAGACGTCAAGCGGGTTTGTGCGGCTCTGGACATACCTTATTATAGTGTTAATTTCGCGAAAGAATACATGGACAATGTCTTCTCATATTTTCTGGATGAATACAAAAAGGGCCGGACGCCGAATCCGGACGTCCTTTGCAATCGCGAGATAAAATTCGGGCAGTTCAGAGATTACGCCCTGTCACTCGGAGCCGACTACATAGCCACGGGACATTTTTGCGGGATAGACAAATCCAGAGAGAGAGTTCGTCTTCTCAAAGCCAAAGACACAGCCAAAGACCAGACGTATTTTTTAAATCAGGTCCGTGAATCGCAGCTAAAAAACGTCCTTTTCCCCCTGACAAATCTCACAAAATCCGAAGTGCGTAAAATCGCCGAAGAAAGAGGACTTGCCACGGCCAGAAAAAAAGATTCAACGGGGATATGTTTTATTGGGGAAAGAAATTTTCGGAGATTTCTTCAAGGATATCTACCCGCCCGGGAAGGTGAGATCAAAACACTGGACGGTGAAACCGTGGGAAAACACATGGGTCTTATGTATTACACCTTGGGACAAAGAAAGGGTCTAGACCTCGGCGGGAAAAAAGGTGAGGACGGAAGATGGTTCGTCGTCAAAAAAGACCTCGTGAGCAACATCCTGTACGTCTCCCACGGCGATGAGACGCCGCTTTATTCGCGGGCGTGCTATATCACGGGACTTAACTGGATCGGCTTCATACCGCCATCCTCGCCGTTTGAATGCACGGCGAAATTCAGATACAGACAGGAAGAGCAGCCGGTGACAGTCACCGTTTCAGACGATGTCGCCTACGTCGAATTCAAAGACAAACAAAGAGCGGTGACAGACGGGCAATACGCCGTATTCTACGATGAGACGGCGTGTCTCGGCGGGGGCGTGATAGACAAAGTCATAAAATAATCAGACAAAATTATACCCGGATCTCAAAGCAATCCGTGTGATATTTTAAAGGAAGAATAACTATGCCATACTCTTTTTGAAGGCTTGCATCACAATCACCTTGTATGGCAACAATCCCCCAAAGCGCAACATAAATACATTATTATAAAACGGCCGCAGCGAATCTCACCACGGCCTACCATCACCCTTCAGCAAATAAAGAAGATTATATTACAAGCTCGACAAAGTCCTCATAACAATGTCTACGTCTTTGCTTTCCAGCTCATTGATGATATGAAGATAAGTCTTCTGTGTCGTCGTCATGCTGGCGTGTCCAAGCCTTCTCGCCACACTCGCAATCGACACTCCCGCAAAAAGGAGAAGTGAAGCGTGCGTGTGCCGCAAACCATGTATGGTTATGACGGGTACGTTGGCCTGTTTGCATTTCCTTTTTAAAACGTCATTGACAGTGGAGTTATAAACCTTGTTGCAATTCGCGAACAGCGGTTCACCTTCCGGTTTGTCTTTGACGATTTCTGAAAACTGAACGATGGTTTGCCAATCAAGCTGAATCTTCCTTATGGAAGATTTGTTTTTGGTAGGCAGAAAACCGCCGTCGGACTTGTAGTCCCACGTTTTGTCCACCGACAATGTTTGGCGCGCGAAATCGAAGTCCTTTGGGGTAATTGCCAAAGCCTCCGAAAAACGCATGCCAGTTTTAGCAATCAAAAGAATCAGCCAATCCCAGTTGATTCCTGATTTGAGATCCAGGGTGTTAAGCAGCGTATGCAACTCAAACTGGCTCAAATACTTGGGCTTCTTCTCCCTGGGAGCCTTTCCTTTTATCACAGTCTTTCTCGTGGGATCACGAGCAATAAGGCCTTCATCCACAGCATCCAGGATGGCTCCTTTAAGAAGATGGTGAAAATCCATCGTTGTCTGACGCTCATGATCCTTCGCGTAATCGTTGATGAGCCGCTGATATGTTATCCTGTCCATATCTCCGACTTTAACATCGGGAATGAGCTTTTTAAGCCACGACAGCGCCAGCGTGTACTTGTTTAGGGTAACTTTGCGTACTGCCCCTTCCTTATACACCTTGACCCAGCGTTCGAAGTAATCACTAAAAAGCTCATCCTTCTTAGAGTCTGTTCCCATAATTTGTTCTCCTTTATATGAATCCCTTTACTGATGAAGGGTGATAAGTTTATCGAGTTGTACGATAAGTTTAGATATATCCTTT
>JAJQAJ010000016.1 GCA_021203865.1 Clostridia bacterium | reverse complement strand
TGCGGGGTGGTGTGAGAGGAAAGGAGGATAAGCATCCTCCTGACCTACTCGATTTCGCCGCGAGGCGGGAGATTTTCCGCGTGTCAGGCCACGGAAATGCGAAATTTTGTGAATTTCTAACTGTTTGTGAAAGTTTTATGAAACTTATCAAAAGATAATTATCTTTTATAAGTTTCGTTTTACAAATTAAGTTTATGAGTATATCATTTACATCTGTCATATTGGATAAGGAGCAATGCTCATGCTGGATGAGAATCTCATATCGAATTTCATCGATTCCATACTGCGGATGTCCAGGGATCCGACATCATACGGATCCGTAAGGCTCGCCCACATTGTCGCGCTGCAGCTTATCATGCGCGGACAAAGCGACAACGAATTCGGCCGTTACAGCATAGGTGATCTCACGAAGTCCACCGGAATGGCGATGCCGAACGTGACGCGGATGCTCAACGATCTGCAGATGGCAAACCTCATCATCCGCCAAAGGGACGGAAGGCATGTTTACATCACCGTGACGGACACCGGAAAGCAAGCTTATGAAACCGGGATGGAAGGGATGAAGGTCTACATACGCGAATTCATAAAAGAACTCAACGAGGCCGGACTTTCGGATGAAGAGCTCAACAATTTTCTCCAGACATCCATAATGATTCAGAACGTCAGAGCAAAACTGAACAAGAAATATAAAGAACAAAAACAAAATTTAGAGTGAGGTGGCAGAACACTAAATGTTCAAAATCTACAAGTACTTAAAACCTCTCGACTGGTTCTTCGTCGTGCTTATAGTGGGCATCACCGTTTTGCAGGTGTATTTCACGATGACCTGCGTCGACTATGTCCAGTACACCATGGAAGAGATAATGAAGCTTGCATCCAATCCGGGAGCGGGCAGAGGTGATTTGTGGAAAAATGCCGGCCTTCTGGTCGCCTTTGCAGCGGGCAACGGCGTGTGCCAGGTATGCACATGTTTTTTGGCGGCTCAGGTGGCCGCGGGACTTTCCGCGACTCTCAGGAGAAACCTTTTCAGCAACGTCAACAGCTTCTCCACGGCCGAGATAAACACATTCTCAACGGCGTCTCTCATCACTCGTTCGACGAACGACGTCCAGCAGGTTCAGATGGCGAACGTCATGATTCTGCGTATGCTCATAACGGCGCCCATCACCGCCATTTGGGCGATATGCAAAATTCAGGCGGCGTCTATGGAGCTCACGTGGGCGACCATAATAGCGGTTGTGCTGCTTGTCGTGGCCGTCGTCGCGATTGTCTGCGTCGTCTTGCCTAAGTTCAGAATCATCCAGAAACTCACCGATAAGCTCAACAGTGTCGAAAGAGAAAACCTCACCGGCATAAGAGTCGTCCGTGCGTTCAACGCGCAGGAGTATCAGGAAGAGAAATTTGAGACGGCAAACGAGAACTTCAAGAAGACCCAGCTTTTTGCGAACAGGGTCATGAACCTCATGAACCCCGTCATGATGTTCATCATGAGCGGTTTGACGCTCGCGATATACATTTTGGGCGCGTATCTCATGAATAAGCTCGGGGTCGGCACCGAGGCCGCTCAGGAGCAGTACGCTACAATCACCGCGTTTGTCATGCTGGCGACTCAGATAGTCATGGCCTTCCTTATGCTTCTCATGATGTTCATCCTGCTTCCCCGTGCGCAGGTCGCCGCCACTCGTATAAACAATGTGTTAGAGACGACATCTTCCGTGACGGACCCCGAATTCCCTGAAAAATGCACTGAGAAGGGCACAGTCGAATTCAAAAACGTGGCGTTCAAATATCCCGACTCAGATGAAAACGTCATAGAGGGGATATCGTTCAGGGCTGAGCCCGGCGAGACGGTGGCTTTCATAGGAGCTACGGGCTCCGGAAAATCGACGCTCATCAACCTCGTACCGAGATTCTATGACGTAACGGAAGGCGAAGTTTTTGTCGACGGCGTGAATGTCAAAAATTTGAAGCAGCATGACCTAAGGGACAAAATAGGTTACGTGCCTCAGAAAGGCGTGCTTTTCACCGGTACGGTCGCCGAGAACATAGGATACGGCGGGGACGCCGACGTTGACCGTGTGAAAATGGTGGCGATCGAAAAAGCCGCGAGAATCGCGGAGGCGGACGGATTCATCCAGGAGATGGGCGGCTATGACGCCTTCATCGCGCAGGGCGGCACAAACGTGTCCGGCGGACAGAAACAGAGACTTTGCATAGCTCGTGCGGCCGCTTTTGAGCCCGAGATAATGATTTTCGACGACTCGTTCTCAGCGCTCGATTTCAAAACGGACAAAAAAGTCAGACAGAACATTGAGGAAGAGATGAAAGGCACGACGCGTCTCATAGTCGCGCAAAGAATCGGCACCATCATGGATGCTGACAAGATTATCGTTTTGTCGGAAGGAAGGGCGGTCGGATACGGCAACCACCATGACCTTCTGAGGAACTGTGACACATACAGGGACATAGCGCTGTCTCAGCTTACCCCTGACGAACTTGGGTTTGAACCCGGGGAGGTGGACCAGTATGTTACGCTGTGACTTTGGAACCTCACTTGAAATAACAACAAAGGAGGTACGCTGATATGCCGGGACCTATGGGCGGAGGAATGAGGGGAGCTACCCCTCAGCTCCAGAAAGGCGAGTTCGGAAAGAACATGGGCAAACTTCTCTCATACATGAGAAGATACGCCGCGCCTCTCACTATATCAATCATATTCACCGCAGCCACGACGGTGCTCGCGATACTCGCTCCCCAGTATCTTTCAAAGCTTACTGATGAGCTGACGGCGCCGATTGCGACGGTGGATGCCCGGGCGATAGATTTCACACAGCTGTGGAATTTTGCGATAATCCTCATTGTCTTCTATGTCTGCGAAGCTCTATTTAGGTATGTGTCGTCGTTCACGATGACGACGGTTTCGCAGAACATGTGCAAGAGGATGAGAACAGATATTTCGGTGAAGATCAACGTTCTGCCTCTCCGTTATTTTGACGGTCACGCGTTCGGTGACACTCTTTCCCGCGTGACGAACGATGTCGATACGATTGGCACGTCGGTGAACCAGTCCTTCACGATGCTGGTGCAGTCGATACTTCAAATTGTCGGCGTGCTGATAGCCATGTTCGTCACCTGTTGGCAAATGGCGTTGGCGTCGCTCATAGCTCTTCCCATAATGGCGATACTCCTTGTCGTTATCATGAGATTTTCGCAGCCTCAGTTCAGAAAACAGCAGGCGGAGCTTGCCAACCTTGACGGTATTGTCGAGGAGGATTACTCCGGACACCTTGTCATAAAGGCTTTCAACGCCGAGGACAAATCCCAAAGAGATTTGGACAAGACGAACAAAAAACTCAAGAGGGCGACATTCATGTCGCAGGCAATATCCGGTGTGATGATGCCCGTCATGAGCGTTGTGTCATACCTCGCCTACGCGGCCGTTCTCGTCGTCGGCGGAATACTCATAAGCAACGGCACACAGACTTACGGCGTCATAGCGGCGTTCCTCGCGTATGTTTCTCTTTTCCAAAGCCCCCTAACTCAGATAGCACAGGCTTTCAACTCACTGCAAAGCGCCGCCGCGGCCGCGGGACGTGTGTTCGAGATTTTGGAGGAGCCCGAGCTCGAGGACGAATCCTACAAAGAGAGGAAACTCACGGAGGGCGTCAAAGGCTATGTCGATTTTAAGAACGTATGCTTCGGATACAACGAGGACAGGATAATAATTCCCGATTTTTCAGCGCATGTTGAGCCGGGCATGAAAGTCGCGATAGTGGGCCCCACCGGTGCCGGCAAGACCACCATGGTCAACCTTCTCATGCGTTTCTATGAGACGAACAGTGGCGACATCTTCATAGACGGCGTCTCCATAAAGGACATGAAAAGGGAAGAAGTGGCGGAGCTTTTCGGAATGGTGCTCCAGGACACCTGGATGTTCGAAGGGACACTAAGAGATAACCTCGTGTACAATAAGACGGACGTTAAAGACGAAACCATCATGGAAGCTTGCGAGGCGGCGAACCTCGGACACTATGTTTCGACTCTTCCCGGAGGCCTTGACTACTACATTGAGGAAACTGACGAAATATCCGGCGGCCAGAAACAGCTTATAACAATAGCGAGAGCCATGATAGAAAACGCGCCCATGCTCATCCTCGATGAGGCGACCTCCAACGTCGACACGAGAACCGAGGAGATAATACAGGAGGCCATGGACAGACTGACCGAAGGCAGGACGAGCTTTGTCATAGCGCACAGGCTTTCGACCATACGTAACGCGAACCTCATTCTCGTCATGCGCGACGGCAACATCGTCGAACAAGGCACGCACGAGGAGCTGATGGAGCTCGGCGGCTTCTACTCAGAGCTTTACAACTCTCAGTTCGCGTCGGAGGGCGAAAACCTCATAACATAGTATTTCTGGGAGCACAAATAAAAAATAAAAAAACGGATGGGGGAACGACGGGAGTCGTTCCCCTGTTGTGATGAAGGCGCGCGTTTTTGTGTTGACCGCGCCCCCACGCGGTATTAAAATGTTAATGGTGTCCCGTTGAAAAAGCCGGGGCGTGGCGGCGTGGCCTATGACAATTTCTAAAAAGATAAAAATCCCCGTGACGGCGGCCTTTGTCGCGTGCGAGCTCGCGCTCTACATCGCGTTCATGACGACTCTTCTCGATTATGACACCGACATCGCGGTAAAATACTCGGGCGTATGCGTCTGCGCCTTATTCGCGCTTCTTTGCTGTTACACGCTCGACATCCGTGATTTTTTGCTTTTAGGCGCGCTCATATTCACCGGTGTGTCCGACTGGTTTCTTCTTGTCACCGGTGAAAACATAATCGTCGGTCTTTCGACTTTCATAGTGGCACAGCTTTTGCATTTTGTCCGCCTGTCACTTGAAAGGGGGAGGATGCCTAAGGTCAGCGTCATACTGAGGGTCGCCATCCCCGTGGCCGCGATAGTCGCCTTAGCGTTCATAGACGACATGCTCTGCGCAGAGACTATTCTCGTCGCCATTTATTTCCCGCAGCTCGTCATGAACTTCGTCGACTCCATCCCTTTGTGCGTCAAGGACAGAAGATGCATCCTTTTGGCCGTAGGATTTTTCCTCTTCATGTGCTGCGACGTCAATGTCGGTATTTACAATCTCGCGGGGGTTGTCGACGTCTCGCTTCCCGACTCCCTTCTGAAGTTTTCCGAATACGCCATGTGGGCGTTCTATCTTCCCGCGCAAGTTTTTATTGTTCTGACCGGCGGGCGGCAAAGTGACGCTTCGGGCGCTAAAAAGGTGCAATCAGCATGAAAAGCAAACCCGTGTCGGTGACACTCTCCGTAATATTCGTCATAGCGCTCGCGGCTCTCATCATAACGGGAGCCATCGCCATCCCCATATACTGCAGGTTTTTCTATTACTGGCAGATAAAGCCCTTGGGACTTGAAGAGGTGTCGGGAGCGAGCTATGAGGAGATAAAGGAGGCTTATAATCTCCTTTTAAACTATCTCACACTCCCGGGCCGCGAGTTCAGCGTGGGCGTTTTCAAATGTTCGGAAAGCGCCATAGCGCATTTTGACGACTGCAAGTTCCTTTTCAACTTAAATCTCGGAGTTCTGGTGGGCTCCACGGCCGTCATAATCGTTTTGGGGGTTCTTTCCAAACTTAAAATCATAAGGATATGCCGGCCACACGATCATTCGATGTGCACCATAGGCGCGCTTGTGTCCGTGCTTTTGCCTGTTCTGGTGATAATAGCTTTTGCCGCCGTGGGATGGGACAGGGGGTATGAGCTTTTCCACAACATAATGTTCCCGGGTAAGGACAATTGGCAGTTCAGCTGGACGGCGGATTCGATAATCCAGGTTCTTCCAGATGAGTTTTTCATGAACTGCGCCATTCTCATAGGATGCGCCATAGTGGCGGCCGACATAGGACTTGTCATATACGACGTCGAATCGAGGAAAAGAAGAAGACTGAAAAACATAAAGCCGGAAAATGGAGAAAAAGCCGAAGAAGACGAAAAAAACCTGCCCGCCGAAACGTGATTTTTGGGGCGGGTTTTATTTTGCGCGCACATAAAAAAACAGCCGCGGATTTCCGCGACCGAATTTTCTCCTTTCGGATTTCAATGGGACAAAATCCATGCTTTGACGTCGTCTATCGGAGTTATGTTCTCCTGCGGGTATCTGGACTTACAGCCCCCATAAGTGTAAACAAAAAATTTCCCCTCGCCCGTAACATAGAGAGTCTCTTCATAGCCGGCTGGGTCTCCGGGAGCGCCGAAAGTGAACTTTTTGTCCACCGTAGCCGCGTTGGTGTCATAGACGACACCGTCAATTTCTCTACGCATATACGTGTGCTCCTTAGATTGTTTCCATGATACCACAGCGGATGGGCGCGGTCAAAAAATTGGCTCTTTCGTTAAATTTACCCTTGCATATGTTAATAGCAATAAAATTTTGTTAAAAATTACAATGTCCGGCAGCCGCGGTGCCGGACATTTTGTCAAGTTGAATCACTTGACATGTCGCCATGCCGCGTCGTAAAATAGGAGCCGTGGAAATTAAGGGAGAAACCATGGACAAACTGGGCCTCGCGCTTTTTTGGGACGTGTACAGGGAGCTTCTCACCGACACGCAGAAAGACATATGCGACATGTATTTCAATCTCGATCTCACGGTGTCGGAGATAGCCGAGGAGAAGGACATATCCCGGCAGGCGGTGTCCGAGTGCGTGGGCGCGTGCAAAAAGCAGCTTTCGCGCCTCGAAGATAGCTTGGGGTTTGTGAAAAGGCTCGCGGAAGCTGAAAAGGTGGCATACGAGCTCGCGAGAGAGATAAGCGCGGCCGAAGAAAAATACGCGGAAGTACTCCCGGCGACATTTAAGGAGGAGCTTTCGGGGATACTCGGAAGGTATTCCGGAAAGGAGTGACATGGCATCGGTGTTTTCGTCTCTTTCAGAGAGACTCAACCATATATTCAGCAAACTCGCCAACAGGGGGAAACTCACCGAGCTTGAGATAAAGACCGCGATGCGCGAGGTGCGCGTGGCGCTTTTGGAGGCGGACGTCAATGTCTCCGTCGCCAAGGATTTCTGCGCGCGCGTGTCGGAAAAAGCCGTGGGACAGGAGATACTCAAAAGCCTCAATCCCGCGCAGCAGGTCATAAAGATAGTCAACGACGAGATGGTGGCGCTCATGGGCTCGACGAACTCAAAGCTCGTGGTGGCGCCAAAGCCTCCCACGGTCATAATGATGTGCGGGCTCCAGGGCGCCGGAAAGACGACGCACGTCGGAAAGATAGGCGCGTATCTCAAAAAGAACGGCAAAAAACCGCTCGCCGTCGCGTGCGACGTGTACAGGCCGGCCGCGATAAACCAGCTCAAAGTCGTCGGCAAAAACGCCGGGATAGAGGTTTTTGAAAAAGGCACGCAGGACCCCGTCAAAACGGCGAAAGAGGCCGTCGAGTACGCGGAGCACATGCTCTTCGACACCGTCATTTTGGACACCGCGGGAAGGCTGGAAATTGATGACGCGCTGATGAACGAGCTTGAAAACATCAAAAAAGCGGTCGAGGTGCACGAGATTCTGCTCACGGTCGATTCCATGATAGGTCAGAGCGCCGTGAACGTCGCGAAGACGTTCAATGAAAGACTGGGGATAACCGGCATAATACTTACTAAGCTCGACGGCGACACGAGGGGCGGCGCGTGTCTTTCGGTGAAGGCGGTGACGGGAAAGCCCATAAAGTTCATAGGCGTTGGGGAAAAGCTCACTGACCTCGAGCCCTTCTATCCCGACAGGATGGCCTCGAGAATTTTGGGGATGGGCGACGTTCTCACCCTCATAGAAAAGGCCCAGGAGGCCGTGACGGAAGAACAGGCTCAGAAGATGCAGAAGAGGATGATGGAGAACTCCTTCACTCTCGAAGATTACCTAGAGCAGTTCGAGAGCATGAAAAAGATGGGCGGCGCGCAGGCGATGCTTTCGATGCTCCCCGGCGCGAATAGACTAAAAGGCGCCGAAATAGACGAAAAGTGGATAGAGAAGACCAAGGCCATAATTCTTTCCATGACGCCGAAAGAGAGGCGTGAGCCTTCCATAATAAACGGGTCGAGAAAGAGGCGGATAGCCGCGGGCTCGGGCACGAGCGTGCAGGAGGTCAACCAGCTTTTAAAGCAGTTTGACCAAACCAAGCAGCTCATGAAACAGTTCAAAAACGGCAAAAGGCGCATGCCTTTCTGACCGAAAAAAACAATATATTCCAAAAGGAGCATTTACATGGCAGTAAGAATGAGACTCCTCCGTCTGGGGGACAAGAAATCACCTTTCTACCGCATTGTCGTTGTCGACAGCAGGAAGGCGAGAAGCGGCGAGTACATTGACAAGATAGGATATGTCGATCCGCTTAAAAATCCCGCCGAGGTGAAAATCGACGCCGAAAAGGCAAAAAAATGGCTCGCGTGCGGCGTGCAGCCCACCGAGACCGTGAGAAACTATCTCGTCAAAGAGGGGATAATGGAAAAGAGCGACAAACTCTCGCCTCCCAAGACGAAGGGCAAGAAAAAGAAGGAATAAGCTAAGGAGCGGTTCAATATGCTTGAATTGGTAAAGTACATCGTCGAGACGTTCGCCGAACACAAGGACGAAATAGAGTACAGGCAGACAGAAAACGAGGCGGAGGGCACGGTTGAGATAACCGTGTATCTCGCGTCGAGCGACATGGGGAAGGTCATCGGCAGGGAAGGCAAGATAGCCAAGGCCATGAGGACCCTTGTGCGCGCCGCCGCGCCCCGCGACGGCAAAAAATACGTCGTTGAGATTAGAGAAAAAAGCGAGATGTGATGGACGAATTCCTGCTGATAGCGACGGTGCTCCGTCCGCAGGGAGTGCGCGGAGAGATAAAGATAAAGCCCCTAACCGACAGACCGGAGGACATAAGGGGCTTTAAGCGTATATATATAGACGGTAAAGCGCGTGACGTTCTTTCGGTCAGGGTTTCCGGTGAGTTCGCCTATCTTACGCTCTCCGGCGTAGCCGACAGAAACGCGGCCGAGCTTCTACGCTCAAAGGAAATTTTTGTAAGTCGCAGGGATGCGCCAAAGCCGGAAGACGGTAGGTACTACATAGCCGACCTCATAGGCTGCGCGGTTTTGGCGGACGGGAAGGAGATGGGAAAAGTCACCGACGTGATTCCCGCGAAGACCGACGTCTACGTTCTCGACGCGGGGGGAAGGGAGCGCGTCTTCGCCGCGGCGGACGGTGTCATACTGGACATAGACATCCCGTCAAAGACGATAACCGTCGACAAAAAGCGGTTTGAGGAATGTGCGCTCTACTACTGAACATTGATTTTAAGGTTTGACCCTCCGCATTGCCTTGGTTTTACAATAATATAGCGAAGCACGATATATGGCAGTGAATTGTCCTTTCGCAGTGTTGCTTTCCAATTTTAGCCCAGGCGGAAAAAATGATGTGCGGGCCATTTTATTTCTTCATCGAGGTGTCGACGACAAACGGGACGTTACATTGGTAACCAAACAGCCCGACGACAAGCGGGACCCTTGAATACAAATGTCCATGTTGATGTTGCGTTTTTTTGCATGCAGTGGTATAATCATGCAAAATTGAGGTGACGGCGGATGACTGTTGATAAGTATTTAAATCCCGGAAACAGAAGATTTCAGAAATCTTTAAACACCAAAATATATGTCGACAAGTCCGGTCTCATAGAGTACACGAATGGAATACTCAACACATTGGGCAGATATGTGTGTGTGTCCAGACCCAGAAGATTCGGCAAGACCGTGACCGCGAGTATGCTCGAGGCATATTACAGCCGCGGGTGTGATTCCCATGCGCAGTTTGACGGCCTCAAAATAGCTCGGTCCGACTCATACGAAAAACACATCAACAAATACAATGTCATACACTGCGCCATGACCAGGCTCCTCAGCGACGGCATGAAGATAAAAGAGGGACTGGTGAAATTCAAGATGACCCTTATAAGCAACCTTACGGACGCCTATCCCGAAATGGCTTTGGATGGCAGCGACCCCATTCCAATGCTCAGCGCAGTGTACGAAAAAACGAAGGTTGGGTTTGTCTTCATATTCGACGAATGGGACTGCGTGTTCAGAGAAAGGAAGGACGATATAAATGGACAGAAAAGCTATCTGGATTTTTTGAGGGACCTCCTAAAAGACCAGGAGTACGTCGCGCTCGCGTACATGACGGGGATTCTTCCCATAAAAAAGTATGGGACGCATTCCGCTCTCAACATGTTCAAAGAAATCTCCATGACGGGCGCAGATCCTTTGCAGGAGTATATGGGCTTCACGGAAAAAGAAGTGAAGTCTCTTTGTAAACGTGCAAAATGCGGCAGAAAGAAGAAAATTGGCATAAGAGAGTGGTACAACGGATACACGGTGAACGGACTTCGCATATACAATCCTTACGCGGTCAGTGAGGCCGTAACATCTTCCGAGCCCCTTCACGGATATTGGACGGCTACGGAGACGTATGAGGTGCTGGAGGTGTACATCAAGACTAACGCATACGGGGTTCAGGACAGACTAGTCGATCTTCTCTCCGACAAACCCGTCGAGGTCAATACGGACAAATTTACGAACGACATGGTGACGTTCAACGGCTGCGACGACGTTCTCACGCTTCTCATCCATCTCGGGTATCTCACGATGTTCATAAAAGACGGAAAGAAGTATGTCCGCATTCCCGATCGTGAGATAAGGGAACAGTTTGTCACGACCATGGAGTCGGACGGCTTTGGCAACTTTGACGAGGCGAGAAAAGACTCGGAAAAGGTCTTCCGAGCAACGCTTGACGGCGACGCGGAGACGGTCGCGAAATACGCGCAGATAATCCACCGGAGGAGAGCTTCCGCCAAGGAATACCATTATGAACTCTCGCTGAAGTATTGCATAGAGTTCGCCTATCTCGCCGCGGAAGATCTTTACAACGAAGTGCTTGAGATGCCGGCGGGAGACGGCTTCGCTGACGTCGGGTACATACCCGTGAACGGGCTTAACGCGAAATATCCGCCCATGATAATCGAGCTCAAGGTCAATAAATCCGCGGAAGGCGCCCTAAGGCAGGCCTTTGACAAGATGTATCAGGAATTTCTTTCCGCCTATCACGGACCCGTCATAGTCGTCGGCATAAATTACGACGAAAAGACCAGGGAGCACACCTGCGAGATAAAAAGAGTCCCGGTGTAGTTTTCGAAAAAAAGCTCGGCCGAGTCGTTTTGCCCGGCTTTTCTCATGTTCGTCGAAATTACGCGTATGTGCTAAAAAATAACGGCATGAAAACAGCTAAGATTTATGAAGGACGTCACTGTCCGTTTTGCGGAAGCACGGAAAATCAAATCCGATACGGAAAGAATGCCTCCGGCTCCCAAAGGTGTAAATGTCTGGACTGTAAAAAGACATATACACCTGATCCCAATTCAAAAGAGTATTCAGAGGAAACGAAGAACGCCGCGATGGCAGCCTATCATGCGGGATCTAGTTTCCGCTCTGTCGGCAAGCAATTCGGGTTCAACAAGGGCAACGTCAAGAACTGGGTAAAAAACCGGGCAAAGCGCGGATGGGCCCTAAGACCAAACATGACGTTTCCGGGATTGACAAGATTATGCGGTTGACAAACGCAAAACGCGAAAAGAGGCGTAAAATCATCCTCTGAATCTCAAACAGCCCGCGTCAAGCCGTCGATTTTAGAATTAATTTTAGCCAATGAAGATTACCGTGCTCACCCTTTTCCCGGACATGTTCGCGCCGCTTGGCGAGAGCATAATAGGCAGGGCCAGAAAGGGCGGAAAACTTGACATCGAAATAGTCAACATCCGGGATTTCGCCGATCCGCCGCACTATAAGTGCGACGACTATCCCTTCGGCGGAGGCGCCGGCATGGTTATGCTGCCGGGGCCAATAGGGCTCGCGATAAAAAAAGTCGATCCCTGCCACAGGGCGCGGCGCGTGTACATGTCGCCCAAGGGCGAGATACTTTGCCAGAGCAAGGCGCTGGAGCTTTTGGCCTATGACGAAATTGTACTTCTTTGCGGGCACTACGAGGGGGTTGACCAGCGCGTCATAGACCTTTACATCGACGAGGAGATATCGATAGGAGACTACGTTCTGACGGGCGGCGAGCTTCCCGCGATGGTGCTTTGCGACTGCGTCGCAAGGCATGTGGAGGGCGTAATATCCGACGGGTCGCTTACGGACGAGAGTTTTTCCGAGGGGCTTTTGGAATACCCGCAGTACACGCGTCCCGCGGTGTACGAGGGCTCGGCCGTGCCCGAGGTGCTCGTGTCCGGCAACCACGCGGCGATAGACAAATGGCGGAGGGAGCAAAGCCTGGAGCTCACGAAGAAGATGCGTCCGGACCTTCTCGAAAAAAAGTCATGACCATACAGTGGTATCCCGGACACATGACCCGGGCCATGAGGATGATGGAGGAGATGATAGGCGTCTGCGACGGCGTGATATACGTCCTCGACGCGAGATGCCCGGTCTCTTCGTTCAACGAAAAATTAAAGAGGCTTTTTTCCGGAAAGCCCGTGGTGTACGTCCTTTGCAAGGGCGACCTTGCCGACGGAGAGTCCGACAAAATAGCTCAAATAATAAAAAACTTCGCTCCCGCGATAAAGATTGACGCCTTTTCGGCACAGGCGAAAAAACTGCTTACGGCGCTCATTTCAGAGACTGTCGCGGAGCGGCGGGAAAGGTACCTCAAACGCGGCTGCGAGAGGATGTTCCGGTTTATGGTGGCGGGCGTCCCCAATACGGGAAAGAGCACGATAATAAATCTTCTCGCGGGCTCAAAAAGAGCCGTCACGGGCGACAAGGCTGGCGTCACCCGCGGAAGGCAGTGGATATCCTGCGGCGCGTTCGATCTTCTGGACACCCCGGGGACATGTCCGCCCGCCTTTGAAAACCAGACACGTGCCGAAAGGCTCGCGTTCGTCGGGAGCATAAACGACGACATTTTAAACTTTGACGAGCTGGCGGAAAAGCTTTTATGTGAGCTAAAAGACAAATACCCGGAAGCTCTCATGGCGCGGTACGGCATAGAGCCCGGGGAGAGCCCCGATAAGATGCTAGACATCGTCTCCAAAAGGCGCGGCTTCATAACTAAGGGCGGCGAAAAAGACTATGACCGTGCGGCGAGAGCCGTCGTTGAGGATTTCCGCTCGGGAAGGCTCGGAAAAGTCACTTTGGACAGTGTCTCCGATTGCGACGGAGTCGAATTCTGAAAATGGACAAGCTGGAAATAGAAAAGGGGCTTTTGGCGAAAGGATACAGCCTCATATGCGGCGTCGACGAGGTGGGGCGCGGCCCTCTCGCGGGGCCGGTTCTCTGCGCCGCGGTCATAATGCCGCTCGAAAATCTTGTGGAGGGCATTGACGACAGCAAGAAAATCCCGGCGAAAAAGAGAGAGTCTCTCGCGGAAAAGATAGCGGGAGCCGCGATTGCCTGCCGGATATGCGCGGTTGACGCGGCCACGATAGACGAGGTGAATATCCTGGAGGCGACGAGGCTTTGCATGAAAAGGGCGATTGAGGCCCTGGACCCCGCGCCCGATTTCGTCATAACGGACGGCAACATGACGCTCGACATCTCTTTCCCGCAGATGCATGTCGTCAGGGGGGACGCGAGGTCGTACACCATAGGCGCGGCGTCGATAGTCGCGAAAACGCGCAGGGACGCGCTCATGAAAGAATACGCCGAAACGTACCCCGGCTACGGCTTTGAAAGGAACATGGGCTACGGCACGAAAGAGCACGTCGAGGCGATAAAAAGGCTGGGGCTTTGTCCCATTCACAGAAGATCGTTCACATCGAGGTGGGCGTGAAAAAATAAGGGAGAGAATATTTTATGGAACAGGGAGCTTATGAAATCATTTCTTCGCTTTGCAGCGACGTTGTGATACGCGTGACAGAGGGGCATTTCGCCACGCAGCATTCGCACATCACGCACTATGTCGACATGACGTCGGTAAAATCTCGGCTTACGAGCGCGAGGGCGGCGGCGAAACTCATAGCCGGCAGATTTTCCGGCGTGCCCGCGGACACAATCGTCTGCCTCGACAGAATGAAGATGGTTGGAGCGTTTCTCGCGGAAGAGCTTTCGGCGGCCGGCGCGAACATGGGTCAGAACATCAACGTCTTTTCACCGGAGACATCCGGGGATAAGATGATCCTTCGTGACAACTTCGTGCCTTTCGTGAGGGGGAGAAGAGTTCTCATCCTGACAGATTCCGTGACGACGGGGTTGTCCGTCCGGAGCGTCATGGAGGGCATAGGCTACTATGGCGGCATGGCCGTGGGCTGCGCGGCGATATTCGGCGCGGAATTCGAGTGCAACATCCCCGTCGAGAAGATATTCGACATCTCGAGCATAGAAAGTTACAGCTCGTACTCTTTGCAGGACTGTCCGCTTTGCAAAAACGGCGTGAAAGTCGACGCGGTAGTCAATAGCTACGGATACAGCAAAATCGTTTAGTTACTATTCACGGCCGTCCAGGATAGACGGTCCCAACCCCTAAAATTGTAGGAGTTCAACAACTTATCACTCTCACGAAGCCCCAAAACCTTAATTTCCAGAAATTTGGACCATGAACGGCCTATGAGCCTCATTTGG
>JAJQAJ010000023.1 GCA_021203865.1 Clostridia bacterium | reverse complement strand
GGGCAGAGCCGGTCGCGTATTTTTTTATCGGCAGAATTCCCGTCATGTAAGCGAGAGCGACATATACTCTTCCTTTTAAAAGTGCCTCCAGCCAGTCTAGGTATTCTCTCTGCCCTGCGAGATCATCTTTTCTGTTACGAAAAATCGCATCCCACTCATCTACGATGAAAACAAACTGAATTTTTGTTGCATCATAAATCTCCGCGAGGTAATCGGGAAAGTTGTCATCTTTACTTCGGATAACATCAGGGTATTCTTTTTTAAGTTCAGACGTGATTTTGGAAATAAGTCTGTCCAAAATATCAATTACCGTCGCATTATGGGAATATGACTTCAGGTAACCTGAAACATCAACATGAATGACGTTGTATTTGTTGATGTGCAATTCGTATGTGTCGTCTTTTACTATTTCAAGTCCGTCGAATTGGGCGTGCGAATCACACCCTCTGCCATAGTATGCCGTGAGCATGTCAGCGACATGGGATTTCCCGAATCTTCTGGGCCTTGACACACAAACAAATTTGTCTTTGTAATATATAAGTTCATTGGTGTATCTTATAAGACCGCTCTTATCCACATATATTCTTCGCTCTATATGTTCCTGGAAATTTTTGTTTCCGGGATTTAAATAAATGCCCACGGTGCTTCCTCCCGATTTCTTGCCATTATTATACAACACTACGTAAAAAACGCAATATCGTTAAATTGGCTATTGAACGCTAAAAAAAGCCTCATTGGACCCGTATTCAGGGAAAATTAACACGAGCGTAATATGGGCGACTTTTCATTCAGAAATTACAAATATTAAAATTTCTCACAGAAAACGAATAACAACATACATGATTAAATAAACGCATAAATTCCTCATAGAATAATAACTTTATATTTCGATAATTTTTATAAAAAAGGCCATCATTTGATGGTCTTCTTTTATTTCCGTGGTGCGGCTAACAGGAGTCGAACCTGCATGGAAAAAATTTCCACAAGAGCCTGAATCTTGCGCGTCTGCCAATTCCGCCATAGCCGCATTGAATTTGACACATATTTCCATGCCAAACACAAGTTATGATAGAGATATACAGCCAAACTGTCAATCAAAACAACTCGGCGTTTAATTTTTGTTGTAATTGATAAGGCATCCGGACAAAATAATCGATATCTCCTCATCTGTCAAGTCCCCCGTGCGGAAAGTAATGTCGCACTTCTTTCCATTCCTCACGAGCTTTCCCGAAATGTCCGCATGGGCTTTGAGGCTCATCGGCACATTCTCCAAAAGAACGTAGTCCCCCACCTCAAAACTGAATTTATCACAAAGAAGCGGCAGCATGCCCCAGTTTATAAGGTTAGAACGGTACCTTTTTGTCGCGTACTCCGTGGCGATGTTGGCGACACCGCCCAAAACCCTCTGGCATGAAGCCGCCTGTTCTCTCGCAGACCCGTCACCCGGTTTTATGGCGGCCACACAGCTGCCGAACATCGTGCCGGAAGGCACATCCATTCCAACTTCCTTCAAAACATCTTCCGGAATCGCGCCCATAGTCCTCCGCAACAATTCCATTTCTTTGACTTCTTTGGCACGCCCGACGTATCCGGGGTCCTTTCTGCTCAAAGCGAACTCGGCGAGACGAAGCGGATTTGACCTATATGAGGACGTCTCCCCCGAAGGAATAAGCTCGTCCGTGGTGGTCACGGGATCTTTTATGACGGACACAATCTTCATGAGAATGTTGTCGGCCATCTCTATCTGTTCGGGCCAGTCGGCTATGTTGGGACCGTAAACCACTTCGACTAATTTGTCGGGGCGTCCTATGCCGTGATACACGCGACCGGCGTATATGGATGAATCAAAATAATATTTCTTGTTGCTCTTTTTGTATTCGGCCTCCGTCGCGGGAGTGAGATATCCTCCGTTCGCCGCCGTGGCGGCAATGGATCTCGCGTCCATGAGCGCGACTGACGCGAGCTGCCCTTCCCCGAGTTTGCTCCCTTCCCTGTTTTCAAAGTTCCTTGTCGTGTGACGTATTGAAAACCCGTTGTTGGAAGGCGTGTCGCCCGCGCCGAAGCAAGGTCCGCAAAAAGCTGTTTTGATGACAGCGCCGCATGACATGAGCTCAGAGACAACCCCTCCGTCGACGAGAGCCTTGTACACGGGCTGGCTCTGAGGATACACTGAAAGTGAAAATTCGTCGAAACCGCAGCATTTACCCTTCAGAATGTCCGCCGCCTCGGAAATATTCTCATATGTCCCGCCGGCGCATCCGGCGATTATTCCCTGGCTCACATAGACGCCCTTATCGGAAACTCTGTCAAGAAGTCTGTAAGAATCCTTTCCCAAAAGCTTCCTCCCGCTATTTTCCACCTCACCCAAAATGTCCCCGGGATTTTCAAGAACCTCACGGATTGTGAACGCGTTGGAAGGATGGAAGGGAAGCGCTATCATGGGCTCGACGCACGAAAGGTCAATTATCACCGCCCCGTCGTAATACGCAGGGTCCGCGGGACGCATCTTTTTGAAATCTCCTCTCCTCCCGTGAGTTTCAAAGTACGCCTCCGTCTTGTCGTCCGTCTCCCACACGGAGGAAAGGCATGAGGTTTCGGTGGTCATGACGTCTATGCCGTTTCTGAAATCCATGGAAAGGTTGGCAATCCCAGGACCTACGAACTCCAAAATTTTGTTTTTGACGAACCCGCTTTTGAATGTCGCGCCCACCAAAGCTATCGCGACGTCGTGCGGGCCAACTCCTTTTTTAGGTTTTCCCTTCAAATATACGGCGATAACCTCAGGTCTTTTGATGTCGTACGTCTGAGAAAGAAGCTGCTTTACAAGCTCGGGCCCGCCTTCACCCATGGCCATGGTGCCGAGCGCGCCGTATCTCGTGTGGCTGTCAGAGCCCAAAATCATCGCCCCGCATTTCGCGCCGGTCTCCCTCATGTACTGATGTATGACGGCGAGATGCGCGGGTACGTAATCACCGCCGTAGTGCTTCGCGGCCGTGAGCCCGAAAAGGTGATCATCTTCATTTATAGTGCCCCCGACGGCACAGAGAGAATTATGACAGTTTGTGAGAGTGTAGGGTATGGGAAACTCTTTCAGCCCAGAAGCCTTCGCCGTCTGAATTATTCCGACGTACGTTATGTCGTGCGACACGAGAGCATCAAACTTGATTTTCATCTCTTCGTCCGTCCCCTCGTTGTGAGCTTTCAGAATGCCGTACGACATTGTGCCCTTTATGGCGGCCTGCTTTTTAGCCTCAACCATGAAAGCGTCTTTTTCTTTTATAATCTTTCCCTCGGTATAATACACACCGCCTTTTATAACTTTTATCATCTCTTCCTCCGTCCGAATTTTTTGGGCAATTTAATTTGTTTCGTATTGATTTATTCGCCGCGTTGAACTATAATTTACCCATGCATGAAAGAAGTTTCAAATATGAGTTTTCCAAACTCATCAAATGGCTCATAATAATTGGGATAATTGTCTGCGTGGCGGGTTTCATCCTTGTCATCGTGCAGGTCTACCGCACGATAGCGAACAACATAAACCCCACGACATACGAGTTCATAGGTCAGCTCATAATGTTCTTCGTGACACTCTTTCTGGCTATCCTCCTCGTCTGGCTTTTGAGGTCCTCCTGCTACATCGTCGACAAAGAAAACCTGATTACAAAGTTCGGGTTCATAAAGAGCAAATTCAACCTTTCTGACATCGAAGCAATATGTCTCAACAGGAACACCAACAAACTCACCTTGCAGTTCAATAACGGAAACTACATGAACATAGTCATAGACAGCTTCTGGCACGAAGAATTCGTTGACGTCGTGACGCAGGCGAACAAAAACATCCGTTACATCATCGAGTCCAAAGAAGGACCCGTGAAAAAAGACGACAGCGATAAATCAGAGTGATTCCGGCGCCCCATGCGGGCGTTTTTTTTAATCTTAGGAAGGTTAAAATTAATCAATGGTTAAAATTAACCTGCTATGAATTCGCGGCACCGTCTGCGCTTTTTTCTTTGTGTCTTTTTGTCATCCCTCTGAGCGACGTTCTGTGCTCCTCGCCGCACATGAGAAGGTACAGGTTTTTTCTGTGCGCGGTCCATGTCAGTATGTTTATAGCCAGAAGCATCATGAGACTCAAAACCACCCAAACGGAGCCTAATGCGCCAGAATATCCCAAAACGAAGAACACGCCCTGAACTATGGTGAGTCCCGACACAATGAGAAGCGAGCCCATTGAACCCCACTCAAAAATGTAAATGTAGAGGAACGCCAAAGCTATCGCACCGAGGCCTATGAAGCAAAACCACCAGTACTCGCAGGACAGACCGCACCAGAAAATTCCGACAGTCGAAGCGATGCCCTTCCCGCCCCTGAACTTCATCGTGACGGGGAAGATGTGTCCCACTATCACGAAAACGGCGAAAAAGTATCTCGCGAAATCGGAGACAAGAATCTCCGTTCCTTCAAAATAATATCCTTTAAAAATGAGATATCCGCAAAGAACAGGCACCGCGCCTTTGAGACAGTCGCAAAAAAGGTTCAAAAAACCTATCCCAAGCCCAAAGGTTCTCGCCATGTTGAGAGTTCCGGGATTTCCGGAACCCTGGTCCCTGATATCTTTTCGTTTGAACCTGGATATTATGACGGCGAAGTTAAAACATCCTATGAAATAACTCACCACGGCTCCCAGAAGAAGCCAGTACCAAAGATGGGAAAAAGCCAGCTCCTTCATACAACCTCGCCCTTTTCCGTTCTCTCTCTTATGACAAGCCTTATCGGCGTCCCGGAAAAATCAAAACTCTTCCGTATGACGTTTTCTATGTACCTTTCATACGAAAAATGCATGAGCTCCTTGTGATTGACAAACAGCACAAAAGTCGGCGGAGCCACAGACACCTGCGAGATATAATAAACCTTTAACCTCCTCCCGTTGTGTGAAGGGGGTTCAGACGCGTGCACGGCGTCCGACATGACGTCATTCAAAAGCCCGGTCGTGATTCTGAGGCGCGAGTGCTCATAGACCTCGTTTACAAGACCCAAAATTTTGTCCACCCTCTGCCCGGTCTTCGAAGATACAAAAATTGATTTGAAATAACTCATAAATTTGAGATCCTCAGAAATCGACTTCAGGTACTTTGACATCGTGCCGTTGTCCTTTTCTACAAGGTCCCATTTGTTGACGACTACGACGGAGGCTTTGCCCTGTTCGTGGACATAGCCTAATATCTTCGTGTCCTGGTCAGTGAGGTTTTCGGTGGCGTCGATTATCATGAGGCATACGTCCGCCCTCCTTATGGCGTCAAGCGCCCTCAGAACGGAGTAGTGTTCGACGTCGTCGCCTATTTTGCTCTTCTTCCTTATCCCGGCCGTGTCGATTATGGTGTAGGACTTGTCTCCCACGGAAAACTTTGTGTCAATGGCGTCCCTCGTCGTGCCAGCGATGTCGGTGACTATCGTTCTCTCAAATCCTAAGAGCCTATTCACGATGCTGCTTTTTCCGGCGTTGGGACGGCCCACAACGGCAATCTTTATACTGTCGTCCTCTTCCTCCTCCCCTACGGGGAAGAGCGCCACGGCGGCGTCTAGGACGTCTGCAACCCCTGTGCCGTGCTCTGACGACACGGGGTAAGGATCCCCGAGCCCAAGCGAATAGAATTCATACGCCGCGTCGGGAGAATAATTGTCGAGTTTATTGACGACCAAAATGACATCCTTTTTAGAGCGTCTCAGCATATCGGCGACGTCTTCATCGGAGGAAGTAAGACCTTCTTTGCCGTCAACGAAAAAGAGAATGATATCGGCGGTGTCAATGGCGATCTGAGCCTGACCCCTTATCTCTCTCCACATAATGTCGTCGGACAAAAGTTCAAGCCCGCCCGTGTCAACGAGCGTGAAGTATCTCCCGTTCCATGATGTGTCGGCGTAAAGCCTGTCCCTCGTAACTCCGGGTCTGTCCTCCGTTATTGATATTTTGCGTCCTGCGACCCTGTTGAAAAACGTGCTCTTTCCTACGTTCGGTCTTCCCACAATCGCGATGAGGGGATTTGCCATAATCTTATGCCGTCCGTTATTTCTCTTACAATATAACAATACAGAAAAAAAGCGAAAAAATCAAGCGACCCGGCGACGTCGGACAAAAAAAATTGTCCGGACAGCCAAAAGGCGTGCCGGACAAAATTGAGTTTTTTTCTTCTCGAAAACCGATCAATTGATGAGAGCAGCGATGAATTGAAGGATGATGCCTATGGAGTATACGACCATAAATATAATGGCGAGTACTTTCCAGAATTTGTGTTCCCTGGTCCTTGCATATCTCCATGCGGGTGCGATGACCGCAATAAGGATGAATATGGCTGCGATGAAGGAAAGGATTCCAGACGTAATTTCCCACCAACGTCCCCAATCTGCGTTGCAGAGTCCGAGAATACCGTTGACGAGGTAGAGAATCGCGGAGATCGCGATTGCCCAGAACGAAAAGGCGTTCACCCAATCTTTCTTAATCTTGATGTCACCCATTATGAGTTCTCCTTAAAATATTAATATAGATCTATACAATGCGGGCAAAGCCCGAGCATTTACGAATTCACGTTTCTCGCGCGGAGGACGCACAAAACGTTTTCAAAATATTCTGGAAGCGGTACCTCGAAGCTCATCCTTTCGCCCGTCGAAGGGTGCGTGAACTCGAGTCTGTAGGCGTGGAGAAGCTGCCCATCTAAGTTGAACCTACAGTTTTTTTGTCCGTACACCCTGTCGCCAACGACCGGGTGTCCGAGATATTTCGCGTGCACTCTTATCTGGTGCGTTCTCCCGGTGCGAAGAGAGAATCTGCAAAGCGTGTAGTCGCCGAATCTTTCGACGACCTCCCAGTCGGTCTCGGCATATCTCCCTTTTCCCTCGGGGACTACTGCCATCTTTTTTCTGTCGCCATCCGACCTTCCTATGTACGTCTCTACCTTCCCGCTCTCTTCCTTAAGATTGCCGTCCAAAAGAGCGAGATAGGTTCTTTTACAGCTCTTTTCCGAAATCTGACGGGAAAGCTCGATATGAGCCTTGTCGTTTTTCGCGACGATCAAAAGTCCCGAGGTATCCTTGTCAATCCTATGTACTATCCCCGGCCTTATGACGCCGTTTATGCCGCTCAGAGAATCGAGATTGTAAAGAAGTGCGTTAACGAGTGTGCCTTCCGTGTTTCCTGCGCCAGCGTGCACAACCATGCCCTGAGGCTTATTTATGACCGCGAAATCGTCGTCTTCGTATATTATGTCTATCGGTATGTTTTCAGGCTTCGCCTCAGCCGCCACGGGATCGGGAATTGTAATCGTCACCTCGTCCCCCGCTCTGACCTCTTCTGAGGCTCTGACTTTTTTGCCGTTTATTTCGACGCCGCCCTCATCTGCTATTTTTTTTATCGCGGACCTTGTGACATCCACGAGCATTGATGAAAGATACGAGTCGACGCGTCTGAAATTTTCGTCCGGGACGAATTTTTCAACTCTCATCATCTTTTCCGGACAAGTCGTCACCAGATTTTTCTGAACCTCCAACCGTATCATCGCAGGAAGAAACGGCATCGACATCCTCCGGACCTTTGAGAAAATCCTTCATGACATCCTCGACGGTTCTCTCATCTTCCGCGGATTTATCGGGTTTGAGGTCCATGAGCTTTTGCGCCTCTTCCTCTTTTTTTGCCTTCTGAATGGCTCTCGCTGTCTTTGTGAGCGGTATGAGCGACCATTCGTTTATGAAGAGCATGTCAATTATGACAAGGATGACGCCTATCGTTATGAAAAGGTCCGCCATGTTGAGGATTGTGTGGGTTATTAGCTCGTCATGTATGAAGTCGCGCACGGCACCGTACATAAACCTGTCAACGAGATTTCCGAGCGCCCCCGCCATCACGAATCCGACAGAGAGCTTCAAAAGGGGCATCCTGTTAGGAATAATGATGAAAACAATCAAAAGAGCGACAACCAAAACGGTCGTGAGAAGCTCAATGATCCAGGTTCTTCCCGAGAGCCATCCGAACGACACACCGTCGTTGTAAAAAAGCCCTTCCACCCAAATTTTGCCGGGGATGACGTCAAACCTCAGATCATAACTCGTCTGTATGGCCTTAGTGCCAAGGTCAATTCCCAAAAGACAGAGAAAAACTATGAAGCATATGAGGGTCTTCCAGCCGAGAGTAATCTTAAGTTTTCCTATCTTTAATTCCATGCGACATTTTACCACCTAATGTGGGAAATTAAAAGAGTTTTATCTACAATTTTTGCAAAAATTTGAAAAAATCATACGAACCCGTAACCGAGGTTAACAAAAAGCCATGTGTAATAGGCGACAAGGCAGACGAGCATGATGATGCCTATCCTTCGATTGAGGGCTTTCTTTTTCGTACAAAGGACACAGACGAGAAGAAGAGCCGCCGCGAAAAGGGACGCGAGGATGTCTATTAGGTCAGTTGTAGAAAAGGCGATGGTCTCCGACGAACAGACAAAACCGAATCCCGCCACCAAAAGGAGATTCGCGATGTTGCTCCCAATTATGTTGCCCGTGGCAAGTGATGTGTCCCCCTTCCTCGCCGCGGAAATTGATGTCACAAGTTCGGGAAGCGAAGTTCCGAAGGCCACGACGGTGAGAGCCACTATGGAAGCGGGAATATGGAAAAGATCCTCCGCTATGAATTCGGCGGCGTCGACGACACACTCCGCGCCGCCCACGATGCACAAAAGCCCGAATAAAGTTATGAGCGTCAAGAACCAGGTTTTGTGTTTCAACGCCCTGTAACCCGCCCTGAAACGTTTCATGCCGGAAAGCGACTGCATTTCCTTTATGTCGGCTTCAATATCCGCCTTGGGCGAAGAAACTTCGAGTTTTTCGACGTTTTCAGGAGCCGCGCCGGAGAGCATCCCTCGCCTTACGTGTCTTGCCATGAGCACGGTGTAGACCATGAAGACGACATAAAGCATCAGGAGAATGAGCCCGTCCCACCACTGAAAACCGCCGTTCCAGTACGCGAGGCCTATGAAGACGCCGGTTATGACGATAAGAAAAGGAAGTTCAACATGCCTTGACGTCTTGCCGATGGGCAAAGAGCAGATAAGCGAGGTTATCCCCAGAATGAGCAGAATGTTCATTATGTTGCTGCCCACAACGTTTCCGACGATAATCTCGCCGTTGCCTTCTATACCCGCGACTATGGAGACAGCAATCTCCGGCGCGGACGTACCGATTGCCACGACCGTGAGACCTATGACAAAAGTAGAAATGTTGAGCTTCCCGGCGAGCCCGCTCGCACCGTCCACGAGAAAGTCCGCACCTCTTATTAGAAGCACGAACCCCACAATCAGAAGTACAATTTGAAGAATGGATTCTCCGACCATATGTTACAGCGTGAGAGATTTTCTCTTGCCCTCGAAGAGGCTCTTTATGGCCTTTGGAATGTTGTTCATAAGGTCCTTCGACGTGCAGCAGTAAGCCGTGAACTCCTGAGCCGCAAACTCTGCCGCGACGCCGAAAAGATAATGCGCGCACATCGCCGCGTCAACAAGATCCAAGCCTCTCGCCGCAAGACCGCAGATATAACCTGCGAGCATGTCGCCGGAACCCGCTTTGGCGAGAGCGCTGTCGCCTCTCGAACAAATTATAGTTCTCTGACCGTTCGATATGACGGCGGAGGAACTTTTCAAAATGACACTGACACCGCACATCCTGGCGAAGCCGTAGACAATCTTCGTGGGATTTGACCTTATTTCATCAATGGAGTGCCCGGAAAGTGTCGAAAACTCCTGGAGATGGGGAGTTAAAAGTATTTTGGCCTTGGTGTCTTTAAGTATGTCAAGCCCCATTTCGGCAATCATCTTAACACCGTCCGCGTCTATTATGAGCTTACCGGTGTAATTGCTGAGGAGATATTTAAGCTCGTCTTTCGTCTTGTCACTTACGCCCGTCCCCATCCCGAAGGCCAGAGCCTGGGCGTTCATGTCGGGCTCCTTTGTGTAAATTATCTGCGGGTAAGCGGGTGCGTAAGCATCCGGAGACCTGTCTTCAAGGGCAAATTTGACATAGCCCACGCCGGTCATCATGGCCGCGGAAAACGCGAGCGTGGCGGCCCCGGGATATGACTGGCCTCCCCAGATGCAGGCCGTACCGAAATTTCCCTTGTGGTTGTTTCTCGGCCTTTGAAGAAAGAATTTGGCGACGTCCGAGTTCTCGGCGAGAAGAGCCGTGAATTCGGTGAGTTCAATTCCTATGTCTTTGAACGCTATCTCTCCACATAGATCCAGCCCGTCATGAAGGTAATACCCGAGTTTAAGACCGGCTATGCAGACCGTCCTGTCAGCTTTGACGGCGACACCCAGGGCCATGCCGTTGTCACCGTTGAGACCGCTCGGGATATCGCAGGAAACGACATAGGCGCCGCTGTGGTTTATGGCCTCTATGGCATACCTATAATGGTCGAGAACCTCTCTTGAAAGCCCTGTGCCGAATATGCAGTCGACTATGACTTTTGCGACGTCAAACCTTCTGACATACGGGCCTTTATAGCGCTCCTTTTCCCTCGCGTTGTCGGAGGAAGGGTCACCTTCAAGAGCGTAGACGGAAACATTGTAACCTCTTTCCATCATGAGTCTCGCGGCCACATATCCGTCGCCGCCGTTGTTGCCCGTGCCGCATACAAAGAGAACATCCCTGCTTCTCATGACGAGGTCGCAGGCCGCCATAACTTCGTACGCGAGGGCCTCTCCGCCCCTTTTCATGAGTGTCTCACCGGACACCCCCTTTCTCTGGGTCGCCATGTCGGCGGCGCGCATCTGATCGTTTCTCAGTAGATATTTCATAGTCTAAGTGTCACCTCCGCGAAGCTCAGCGCGACTTTTTTCCCGCCGCGAGAAACAATGAGCCTACCGTCATCACCTATCGCTTCGGCGACGGCGGTGAAGCTTTCTTTCTCCGTCGTTACCTCAACGTTCTTTCCCAGCCAGTCTATGTATGACAAGTAGTCGAAAACGGAAAAATCCGAAACGAGATTTTTTATCAATTTTTTTGTAAATGACTTTGGTCTTACGCTCTTTCCGCATATTTCACTCAATGATATTGCTGTGTCTTTAAGTTCATCGGGCAGTTTGTTTTTTACGTTCACGCCTATTCCTATCATGCTTCTGACAATAAAGTCACCTCGAAAAGTGTTTTCTATGAGCGTGCCGCTTATCTTCTTTCCGTCCACAAGAACGTCGTTGGGCCAGCGTATCACAGGCCTTACGCCGTATGATTCTATTGTCTTTGAGACAGCGACGGATGCGGAAATCATCAGTCTGAACGCATCTTTCGCCAAGAGATTTTCATGGGAGCGAACAATAGTGAGATAAACGCCGCCGTTTTCGGAAGAAAAACTCCTTCCCTTAGTGCCTTTCCCGTCCGACTGCCGTTTGGCAATCACAACGGCGTCACAAATTTCGGGATGGGCTTTGCAGTATTCGTTCGTGCCCGGAACACACTTTAATCTAATAACCCTCATCTTCGTCAGTGAAAAACCTGTCAATGACTTCATTTATGTCGTCAGAGGAAAACCCTCTCGAAAAAAGATAGTTTTGGGCCTTTTTGCGATTTTTAAAATCTTTTTCCTTTCCGCGCATGTATCTTTCCAAAAGTCTTTCCATTTCAGAAGGATCGTCTTCAAAGCACGCAAGAACCTTTTCAACCGTGGACGAATCAATACCGCGCAGCCGAAGTTCAGCCGTCATTCTCTTTTTGCCGATGGTTTTGTGACATTCCGCGTATTCACGGCAATAGTTTTCGTCGTCTATGTAGCCGTAGTATTTGAGTCTTTCTATGCAGTGTTCGATGACGGGGTCAAGATAACCCTTGTCTTTTAGAAACCTTCTCATCTCCTTTTCGGTTTTGAGGGCAAGAGACATGTGGCGCATTGCGCGCTCCAAAGCGACAGACTTTTCCGACTCAAACTGAATCTTTTCCAAAAAATCCTCACTCACTTCCATGCCGACAAAAAGCCTGAACTCCAAAGCGACATCGATTTTAAGCCCGCAAAAGAACGCTCCGTCAACAAACACGCTGCATCTCGTATTGTCTTTTTTTTGAGCCTCTATCGCGGTGATTTCCATAAAAACCTCTCTTTCAATAAAAAAATTATAGTATAGAATGAGCTTGTAGTCAATATTAAAAGAAAATCAAATTGCCAATCCCATGATTCCATGACAAAAAAAACGCCTGCGACACGTTAAGTCACAAGCGAAATCAATTTTCAAAAAATAACTAAATTCGTCACTTATTCTCGGAAGAACCCTTCTGTCCGTTAGGATTAGGGTAAGGATTGACCTGTTGCTGAGGGGGATAGCCATAACTCTGCTGAGGAGAACCATATCCTTGCTGCGGATTATATCCATATTGAGGCTGTTGCTGATAAACATTCTGTCTAACAGTTATGAGCACTTCATCCTGTGGTGCCCTTGTAAGACAAACAGCCAGATATATGATTCCGAAAATAATGCCGAGAAGCAACAAAATTATCAAACCGGCTATGGACATTTTCTTCATTTTGATGAGGTGAGCACTGGAATCCGTAATGGATTCTGTCTGATAACCTTGCACAACAAGATTATTGACCAAATTGTTCATCTCCTGCTTTGATGAAACTTCCTGAGTACGCATACATTCTCCTGTTTTTTATTTTTTTCGGTCAGTAAATATGAAGTGACCAAAGAACTTATAAATGTAGTATACCACAGCCCCCCCCCAACATTGTCAAGTTCAGAATCGACAAAATTAATTTTAGCGACGCAAATTGAAATTCTGAAATTTTTTGACATGCAGCAAGCTATCATGTATACTAAAAAAGTAAGGAGAAATATCATGCAAAACATAGACTGGGAAAATCTTGATTTCTCATACATGAAGACGCCGCTAAGGTTCGTCAATAATTACAAAGACGGCAAATGGGACAAAGGAGCTCTCACAGAAGACGACAAAGTGACAATCACTGAGTGCGCCGGAGTTTTGCAGTACTCGCAGTCAGTTTTTGAAGGTCTCAAAGCTTACCGCACGAAGGACAACAGAGTGGTCACATTCCGCGCGGACCTCAACGCCGAAAGGATGGTGAACTCGGCTATAAGGCTGGAGATGCCGCCTTACCCCGCGGAAAAATTCCTGGAAGCCGTTGACATGACGGTGAAGGCGAACGAGGACTATGTGCCCCCTTACGGGAGCGGCGCGACGCTGTACATCAGGCCCTATATGTTCGGGAGCAACGCGGTGATAGGCGTAAAACCAGCGAATGAGTACCAGTTCAGGGTTTTCGTGACCCCTGTCGGACCTTATTTCAAGGGCGGAGCCATACCCATCACTTTGCGGGTCTGCGACTATGACAGAGCCGCCCCTCACGGCACAGGCAACATAAAAGCCGGTCTCAACTACGCCATGAGCCTTCAAGCTATTGTCGAAGCACACAGACTCGGGTTTGACGAAAACCTCTATCTGGACGCCGCGGAAAGAAAATACGTCGAAGAAACCGGCGGCGCAAACTTCATATTCGTCAAAAAAGACGGCACGATAGTCACTCCCAGATCAGACAGCATCCTCCCTTCAATCACGAGAAGGTCAATATGTTTCGTCGCCGAACATTACTTGGGTCTCAAAGTCGAGCAAAGAAGAGTACTCTTCGACGAAGTCTCCGAATTCGCGGAATGCGGAGTCTGCGGCACGGCGGCCGTGATATCACCCGTGGGTGCGATATTTGACCACGGCAAACTTATAAAATTTCCTTCCGGAATGGACAAACCCGGTGAGATAACTGAAAAGCTCTACGAAACCCTCACAAAAATACAGTACGGCGAGATTGAGGCTCCGGAGGGCTGGCTTAGAGAAATCAAATGAAATTACGGAAAAAAAATTTGGCAGATCTTTAAGACCTGCCTTTTTTTCATTTCCAAATCATCTGTGTCCGCCGCCTCTGGGACCACCGCCGCCTCTGGGACCTCCGCCCATGCCGCCTCTGGGAGCTCCACCTCTCGGCGCTCCACCCATCCCTCCTCTCGGAGCCGCGGGTCTGGGAGCCGGTCCGCGTGGAGGCAGGGTATGTCTCATGACCCGCCCGCCCATGTAAGGCATGCGGCAGTAGGGGTCGGTGAAGTACCTGCCGCGGTAGTAATAAAGGTTTCTCGTGAGCCCGCCAGCGAGTGTGGCGACCACAAGCGTGCCCACAACTCCCGCCGCGACACCCGACGCGGTGACGCCTGACGTCTGCTGGGGCTGTTGCTGCTGCACAGCGGCAACTGTATCGAGCGAAGTTCCGCAGTTGGGGCAGAAAGAGGAACCTTCCTGCACCGCGCTTCCGCAATTAGGACAAAAATTAGCCATAATTCACCTCACATTTTTTTTGATTTGTCACAGGTCGGCGTCAGCGTCGTCAAAGAGAATCTTGTAGCCGTACCCGTTTATAATGTAGCAAAGCTCGTCCACGAAATCCCTCGCCATTGAGGATAGAACGGCTTTTTTGTTTGATATCCAGCCTATCTGTATGTTCTGGGCGGGTTTTATGGGGATGGACACGATATCCTCGACGTTAAGGTCGTTATGCAAAATCCCGGTGCTCACCGTATAACCGTTTATCTGTTCCATGAGATTGAAGATGGTCGCCCTGTCAGTCACGTGAATGACTTTCGTCCTCGCCACCTCGCTTAGAACCTCTTCTGAGAAATAGAATGCGTTATATGCGCCCTGCTCAAAGCAAAGGTACGGATAATCAGACAGTTCGTCGAGCGTGAGTTTCGCGCGGCCCGCGAGCGGGTGCTTCTTGCTGAGAAACACGTGCGCCTGGGTATTGAATATGGGATGGTACGCGAGATGCATGTCGTTGAGATATCTTTTCAAAGGTTTCCTGTTGAAATCGCTTATGAAAAGTATCCCCACCTCGCTTCTGTAGAGCGCGACGTCGTCCAAAATTTCGTACGTTCTGGACTCTCTCAAAGAAAGTGAGTATTCATCCGATTCGCCAAGATGCTTTATGACGTTTGCGAACGCCGTCACGGAGAACGCGTAGTGATGCGTGGACACGGCAAGTTGCCTCTTGTGGACGTGCCCCGCGAGGAAGTGCTCATTTAGTGTGTCCTCTTTTTCGAGGATGTCTCTCGCGTATGCCAAAAATTCATATCCTTCCGGCGTCAGCGCGATACCTCTCGCGGACCTTGTGAACAGCATTATGTCAAACTCCTGCTCAAGCATCTTGACGGACGAGGAAAGTGACGGCTGCGCAATGAAAAGCTCCTGCGCCGCCTCGGTTATCGAACCGCATTCAGCTATTTTAACAAAATATTTGAGCTGCTGCAATGTCATGGTTTCCCTCCCGGAACCTTAATAGGCCCTCGCGAATATCACAGTGCGCAAGGCTTTTTTTCCGCACACGACACACGCATTTGACGTGCACTTCTCCTCAATTATCCTCGCGGTTGCCATTGTCTTGTCCTTGACATTATCCTCACAGGCTCTGTCCCCGCACCATCCGGCACGGACGAAATTTCCGCCGTCAACGGCTTCAAGAAGCTCGCCTACGCTTTTGCATTCGACAATTCTGTCGTCCATCCTCTTTTTCGCGGCCGTGTACATGTCGGACTGAATGGCAAAAAGAAGCGATGAAATTGAGTCTTCCAGTCCTTCAAGGGGATAATCACTTTTTTCGCACGTGTCCCTTCTGAAAAGCACGGCCTTTCCGCCCTCTATATCCCGGGGTCCCATCTCAACTCTACAGGGCACTCCCATCATCTCCCATTCGTTGAACTTCCACCCCGGCGAGTTGTCACTGTCGTCAAGTTTCACGCGGACACCCTTTTTTATGAGCTTTTCTTTAAGCTCGACACACTTTTCCATGACAACGGGCGATTTTCCCGCGGCGATGGGAATTATGACGACCTCCGTCGGTGCGAGCTTCGGGGGAAGAACTAACCCCCGTGCGTCGCCGTGAGTCATTATGAGCGCGCCTATGAGCCTTGTGGAAACGCCCCAGCTCGACGTGTAGCCGTATTTTTGCTCACCGTCCGCGTCAAGGAATTTTATGTCGAAAGCCTTAGCGAAGTTCTGTCCGAGATAATGCGATGTCCCGGCCTGGAGTGATTTCCCGTCCTTCATCATGGCCTCCATGCCGTATGTTTCGACGGCGCCGGCGAACCTCTCCTTTTCTGTCTTCACACCGCACATGACGGGCATCGCCATGCAGTTTTCGGCAAACTCCCTGTATACACCCAGCATCCTCTTAGTTTCCTCCACGGCCTCGTCTTCCGTGGCGTGCACGGTGTGTCCCTCCTGCCACAAAAACTCGGATGTCCTAAGAAATGGCCTCGTCGTCTTTTCCCAGCGCATGACGTTGCACCACTGGTTCATGAGTATCGGAAGGTCCCTATAAGACTGCACCCATTTTGAGTACATATGACCTATTATGGTTTCAGAAGTTGGCCTCACGGCCAGAGGCTCGGAGAGCACTTCCCCGCCCGCGTGAGTGACTACGGCGACTTCCGGCGCGAACCCCTCCACATGCTCGGCTTCCTTCGTCATGAAGCTCATAGGGATGAGAAGGGGAAAATAAGCGTTCTCGTGTCCGGTCGCTTTGAACCTCACGTCGAGCTCCCTTTGCATGTTCTCCCATATGGCGTAACCGTACGGACGTATGACCATCGTGCCCTTGACGGGTCCGTAGTCGGCAAGTTTAGTCTTTATGACGACGTCTGTGTACCAGCGCGGAAAATCGGTCTCAATGTCGGCGATGTTTTCCACAAAATTATCTTTGGGCATGGGCCACACCTCTCTTATCAGCCAAAAACTATGCTTATGTGAGAATATTATAACAAAACTATGATGCGATTTCAAGTTTTTTATGGAAACTTATCAAAAAATATAATGAAGGAAGTCCAAAAAAATGAGGATTACGGCTATTTTCGAAGTCAAAATTAAAAAATTTTTATACCCAAATATGGAATTAAAAGTTGTACAAGGCCACAAAATATTGTATAATTTAAAACATGGACGAAGAAGACATACTCAAACTCAAAAGCGGGACGGATGTCCGCGGCGTGGCCGTGGAGGGCATCAGAGGGCCTGTCGAGCTCACGGATGACGTGGTCATCGCGATAGCGAAGTCTTTCGCGTCATTCCTCTCGGAAAAATATAAAAAGAAAGAGCTCACGATAGCGTTGGGGCACGATTCAAGGGTGTCGTCAAAGAGAATTTACGAGGCGTGCCAGAGGGCTTTTTCAGAGAGCGCGGTGACATGTCTAAGGTGCGGACTCACGTCCACTCCCTCTCTTTTCATGATACTTCAAAGCAAAAATTACGCCTGCGACGGTTCGGTGATGATTACGGCCTCGCATCTTCCCATGGAGAGAAACGGACTCAAATTCTTCACGAAGGAAGGAGGTCTCGAAGGCGACGACATAGAAAGAATCCTCGCCTGCGCGATATACGGAAAGACGCTCCCGGGGACGGGAAATTTCAGGGACACGGATTTCCTTTCGGAGTACTGTGATGGGCTCGTAAACATGGTCAGAGCGGCCTGCGGGACAGAAAAACCGCTCTTAGGAAAAAAGATAGTGGTTGACGCGAGCTCAGGCGCCGGCGGCTTTTATGAAAAGATGGTGCTTGGGCCTCTCGGCGCAGACACCGCGGGGTCCGTCAATTTGGAGCCCGACGGCACGTTCCCCGCGCACGTTCCTAACCCGGAAGACGAGGGTGCCATAGAAAGTCTGAAAAACGCGGCGTATTCCGCGGGAGCGGACTTTGGGATAATTTTCGACACCGACGTCGACAGAGCGGCGTGCGTAGACAAAACAGGAACGGAGATAAACAGAAACAGGCTCATAGCATTGATCTCGGCCATACTTCTCAAAGAAAAGCCCGGAACAATCGTCACCGACTCCGTGGCGAGCGACCACCTCACAGAATTCATCGAGGCGCACGGCGGAAAACACATACGCTACAAGCGCGGCTACAAAAACGTCATAGACAAATGTGTGGCTCTGAACGAGGCGGGAGAATATTCCCCGCTCGCGATTGAGACGAGCGGACACGCGGCGCTGAAAGAAAACTATTATCTTGACGACGGAGCGTACCTCATGACGAGGCTTCTCATTGCCCTCGCCTCGGGCGGAGACCTTCTTAACCTCATAAAAGATTTAAAATCGCCCAAAGAAGAGCATGAGGTGAGGCTCAAATTCACCGAGGAGAGCGAAGATTTCAGGGAAGAGGGTATTCAGGTCATAGACGAGCTCAAATACCTCGCCGAGGAATGCGATGGGGTGACGGCCGAAAGGCATAACTTTGAGGGACTTAGGCTCCGGTTTGACAAAAGGCACGGCGACGGATGGCTGCAGATTCGCCAAAGCGTCCACGACCCCGTCATCCCTGTGAACTTTGAAAGCGACAGCGTCGGCGGCGTGAAGAAAATGGCGAAGACCCTCTATCTTCTGGTTGGCGGATACGACTTTTTGGACTGTGAAAGTTTAAAAGCGCTCGCCGGAATGAAGGCAGAAAAAGAGACAACTTAATCCCGGAAGGGATAGAACAACAAAGGAGAACACTTATGTCAGTTGAGAGCAAATGCGTTGACACAATCAGGGTTTTGTCCGCGGAAGCCGTGGAAAAGGCCAAATCGGGACATCCGGGAATGTGCATGAGTGCGGCGCCCATGGGGTATGAACTTTTCGCCGACATCATGAGGTACAGTCACAAAAATCCCAAATGGGACAACAGGGACCGCTTCATCCTCTCCGCGGGACACGGATCGATGCTGCTCTATTCTCTTCTCCACATGTTCGGATACAATCTTCCCATGGAGGAAATAAAAAACTTCCGTCAGCTAGGCTCCCGCACCCCCGGGCATCCCGAATACGGCACAACCGACGGAGTAGAAACGTCAACGGGGCCCCTAGGGCAGGGACTCGCGAACGGCGTGGGCTTCGCGATAGCGGAGGCGCATCTCGCGGCGACTTTCAACCGTCCCGGATACCCGATAGTCGACCACTACACTTACGTTTTGTGCGGCGACGGGTGCCTTGAGGAGGGACTTTCATACGAGGCATGTTCGCTCGCGGGCACGCTGAAACTCGGAAAGCTCATCTTAGTATATGACAACAACGACATAACCATCGAGGGCGACATACACACAACCTTCGACGAAAACATCGCCGGAAGATTTTTGGCCCAGGGCTGGCAGGTTCTGAGAGTTCCCGACGGCAACAATTTGGGTGCGTTCAGACAGGCCGTGGAAAGAGCGAAAGAGGACACGACCCGTCCCTCCATCATAATATGCAAGACCGTGATAGGCTACGGCAGCCCTCTCGCGGGAAGCGCGGACTGTCACGGCGCGCCGATAGGTGAAAAAAACTTGCAAAAGCTCAAAGACAACCTCGGCTGGACCTACCCTCCCTTCACCGTACCCACGGAGGTCGTGGAGCACTGCAAAAAAATCGCGGACGAGAAATGCGCCTTCGAGGATGAGTGGAACAAACTGTTCGCGTCATACAGAGAAAATTTCCCGGAGCTCGCGAATCTTTACGAGCGGTACATGGGCAGAAACTATTCGCCCGACCTCAAAAAACTCTGCAATGAGATGGAGTTCACAAAGTCAGAGGCCACGAGAGTCGCGGGCGGCAACATCATAAACAGACTCGCCGAAATTTACCCCAACCTCATGTCGGGTTCCGCCGACCTCTCGCCTTCCACAAAAACCGGGATAGTCGGCGGCGGAAATTTCACGGCTGAAAACAGGCTGGGGAGGAACATACAGTTCGGCATACGGGAACACGCGATGTCGGCGATATGCAACGGCATACAGCTCCACGGCGGACTCAAAATACTTTGCTCCACCTTCTTCTCGTTCGTCGACTACATGAAAGGCGGAATAAGGATGAGCGGGCTCATGAACATCCCCGTGGTGTACGTCATGACCCACGACAGCATAGGCGTCGGCGAAGACGGACCCACTCACCAGCCGATGGAGCAGCTCATAAATTTAAGATCCATCCCCAACGTCAAGGTCTTCCGTCCCGCTGACGGGAAAGAGACTCTGGCGGCTTACATCTCGGCATTTTCGGAGTCCTACCCCACCGTCATCGTTGAATCGCGCCAAAACCTTCCACAGTACGCCACGTCCGGCATTGAGGCCATGAAGGGCGGATACGTACTCCAGGACTCGAAAGGAAAACCCGACGTAATGCTCATCGCCTCCGGCTCCGAGGTTGAGCTTTGCACGGAGGCAAAAAAGACGCTCGAGGGGAAAGGCATAAAAACGAGAGTCGTGTCGCTTTGCTGCATGGAGCTTTTTGAAAGGCAGCCGGAAAATTACCGTGAAAGCGTGCTTCCCTCGTCGGTAAAAGCGCGCGTG
Organism: Clostridia bacterium; assembly: GCA_021203865.1. Taxonomy (GTDB): domain Bacteria; phylum Bacillota; class Clostridia; order Christensenellales; family Borkfalkiaceae; genus Coproplasma. The sequence goes on along the minus strand of JAJQAJ010000023.1, from coordinate 35,021 downwards.
TGCGTTGAGGCGGGGTCATATTACTCATGGCAGCCCTACTGCAAAGACTATGGCGAAATGATATGCATGAAAAGCTTCGGCGTGTCGGCTCCCGCGAAAGTCGCTTTTGAACATTTCGGATTCACCGCCGAAAACGTCGTTGAGTCTGCGCTGAAGGCAATTAAAAACGCCAAAAAGAACAAATAAACCTTATGGCATCACAAGAACAAAAAAATTTAGACCTGTACCTTCGCGCGGCGGCGAATTTTTACGGATTCATAAAACCCGGAAAGTTTCTTTCACTGTACAACAAATACAACTCCGTCAAGCTTCTCAAAGAAGATTTCCTGGACCTTATGTATGACTATGGTCCCGGACGCAAACATTACAAGGTTTACAACAATGCCATTGTAAACACGCAAGTTTCCGAGGAGAAAATAAGTGAGATTGCCGACGCGCAGGAAGGAAAACCGTTCAAAACGCTGACAAAAGATCAATTTTTACCTTGGGCGGATGACGATTATTTCCCATACACACCGGTCTGCCAGTATTTCACGGAATATCTCACGGTCAAACAGGGACTTGACGCCGCAAAGGCGTACGAAATAACAAAAAGCGTCTACCACAACGCAATGCGCGGAAATGACAAGATGACGTACCTTAGCAAAATCATGACGGACGCCGGGGTGTTCAATTTCGATGACCTCGACGAAGCGCAGGCGTTCATAAACGTGTTCATGAAATTTCTGAACAGCGGGATTCCGCGCTGGTCAAACTGCGGATACACGCCGGAAGAGCTTTTCGTGATTACGGAAAAAAGGCCGTTTCCGACCTTGCCCAACTGATATGCACGCAATGTTTTAGCCGTCTCATAAGAGGCGGCTATTTTAGTCTTGAAGTCCAAAGTCAAACGCCATGCTGTCGGACAGCGGCTCAAAAAGCTCTATGTCGTAAAGATAGGTGACGTGCCTTTTGCCGCTTTTTGCGTCGGTCTTTGTCTGCATCCTCGGATTTTTCATGTTTCCCTTCCCGACAAACGTGAAGGGGAGAGTCTGCCCGAACTCTGATTTCACTTTTCTTATGAAAAGGTACGCACAATCCGACATTTCAATCTTTTCAAGGTCAGATGCGGATATGTCAACCATTGACTCCCACTGGAATGTATGTTCATCCAAAAACTTGTCCGCGTATTTAAGCCTTTCCTCCACCGACGCGTCTTTGTGAAGCGAGGCGAAGATAATGACCTTTCCTTCCACATAGTATGTGCCGCGAAAGATGTCAGAGGGGTTTCTCAGAAGTTTGAGCTGCACCTGGTCCATCCTATAAAAAAGTCCGCACTTGAAATCTCTCTCATCCTCATATTCCATGTCGAACCTTTCAAGGCCGTAATCTATAAGGTCTCTGAGATATTCCGTCATGTCCTCCGTAAAAGTCACGGTAGGAAAAAGACGGTCCCCCTCCCTTTTTACACATTCGCCAAAATATTTAAGGGCATGGTCAAGCTCCTTTTTTTCGTAACCCGGTATGTTTACGCTAAGATACTCGTCCATGAGCGCATACGTGTCAACGCCCTCCATTATGCCTTTTACGATGAGGTACTCATGTTTTCTCACGAGCGGAAGATAGGACGAGAGTTCACCCAGAAAATCTGTCTCTTTTTCCGAAAACTCGGGAAGCTCCTCTTCGCCCACGCTTTTCAAAAAATTATAGTATGAGCGGTTGAGCTTTCCTATGGACCTGGAGCTAAGAAACCTTGTGAGATCCGGCGCGCAGTCGCTTATGAGATAGTCCATGTGTTTGGGGTACGTAGGGGAGCCCACATATATTTTGAAATTTTTGTAATCCTGCTTAAGATACGAAAAACTGTTGAGGTTCTCTCTTTCTATGCTGTTTAAAATCTCTTCCTGGCTCTTTTCGTCTATCGATATCTCAACGCCGTATTCTTTAAGCCCCAAAGGTATGAAATCATGCCTCACAAGGTCTATCATCGTAGGTTTATCAAAAACAAGGTTTTGACCTACCGAACAGAGCGCGAACGCAATCTGGAGGCTCCTCCGATAATTATTGCCGATGAGGTCGAGGACAGTGACGAACTTTTTATTTTCGTATTTTCTGAGCCCGCGTCCAAGCTGCTGGATGAAGACTGTCGACGAATCCGTGGGACGAAGGAAAAGAACCATGTTGATGGCCGGAATGTCGACGCCCTCGTTCAGAATGTCGACAGTGAAAAGAATCTCCGTCTTGCTCTCGTCGTCGCTTTGAAGGTCGTCATACGCGCGTATTCTCTCGCCCACCGTGTTGAGACCGGATAGATACGCAGTGTGGTAGTATTCGCCCATGCTCTCCGACATCATCCTCGCGTGCTCTCTCGAACGGCAAAAAGCTATGGCTTTGAGCTTTCCTTCGGGACGCCTTTTTTCTATCTCCCCAACTATGAACTGACAGTGCCTGTCATCCGAATAATCGAGGTCAAGCCCTCTCAAATTTGAATTCGACGAGGAATAGTCTATCGCCTCATCGCGTATGCCAAAGTATTTGAACGGCACGACGAGCTCATTCACAATGGCGTCGCGAAGTCTCAGCTCATACGGCACATTGCCGTCGAAAAGTCCGAATACGTCCTCGTTGTCCATCCTTTCCGGGGTGGCGGTGAGTCCCAATAGAAACTCCGGCGTGAAGTAATCCATTACCTTTTTGTAACTTTCCGCCGTGGCGTGGTGGCACTCGTCTATTATGATGTAGTCGAACTCGTCTTTTTTGAAGCTTTCGAGATGCCCGGCGACCGAGATGTTCGTCGAGAAAATAAAATCGGCGTCAAAATCCTTCCCCGCGCCCGTAAACCTTCCGTATGTTTTGGTCGCGCCGAAAACCTCCATGAATGTCGAGAGCGATTTTTCCAGAATGCTCCCCTCATGCACGACGTACAAAAGCCTCTCCGGCTCAAAGTTTAAGGCGTCAAAAGCTGCGAGGTATGTTTTTCCGCTTCCGGCGGCGGACACGACAAGCGCGCGCGACACGCCCATCTGGCGAAATCTCGACAACTCCTTTAAAGCTCTTCGCTGCATGAAATTTGGCTTCACGGCGGCGCGGCTCAGATCCTCATAGTCCATGTCCCATCGCTCTATGGCGTAATTTAGATGCTTTGAGTATTTTTCTATCATGCCGTCGTCGAGCTTTTCGGTGCAGTCCCAGAGGCTTTCAAAATCGGCGGCCGCCTCATCATATATGGGGGTCATTTCCCGATTTTCGGTCACAAGAAGGTCCCACTCTATGTTTCTTAAAAGCGCGAATCTCGTGAGATTGGAAGAGCCTATCACCACCTCGCGCCTTGTCCCGAAATCAAACAAATATCCTTTTACGTGAAATCCCCTTGCGCGGCCGGAAGAAGTCATGAAGCTTTCAAAGTCTAGACGACAGTCAAAAACCTCCCTTCCAAACTCGTCGGAAAGGCATTTCAGTCTTCTCAGTGACTCTATGTCAGTGAAATTCTGATACGTCGAGGTTATAACCCTACCACTCGCTCCTCTTTTGAGCGCCTTTTTAATGTCGTCATATATGAGAGATAGCCCCGCGATTTTTATGAAGGACACAGAAAAAAGGAAACTTTGACATTCGGCAAGGTTCGCCTTAATTCTCTCCAAAAAGGTTTCTTTCGTGTTATTGGTCAAAAACACACTGTTCATAAAATCTTAAAATTTCAGCAAGTATGTGATACTTTTCAATTTATTGATGCAAATTCTAAAAAAGCAAAATTAAAATTTACAAAAACTATTGTAATTCTCGGGTTCGGAAAGCCAAATGGTATGAAATAATCCATAGTTCCCTATTGTGATTTCTAACCACATAAGAATCATGTGGCTTGTCTGGTAATTGAGGTAGAACACTCTATCTTAAATAGCTTATAGCAGTCATTGGCTCTTTTGACCTGTTCTTGGGGAATCACCACTTTGTCGTACACCTTGCACTTCTGGTTTCTCAGTGCCATAAACATAGAAATGGGATTTTCCGATGTGGGTTGCAGAGTTTTTTGTATCTGTTTTACAATCGCCGTGGCGATGAATGTTAAAACCAAATGCCCACGAAATGTTACTTCTGTCTGCACATTTAAAGGTAAAAAGTTTGCATAATTCTTTCCTATGTCAAAGATTTGTTCTATTTGCGTTCTCGTATAATACAGCGGTAGTACATCCTTTAATTCCAGATCCCTTGATGAGATCAAAATGAATACGCCCTTCATTTTCAATTCGTTAAACACATCCTCTACTGATATGTTGTCAGCTGTTGCACGACGGAATATTTTCTCGGTTGAATCGGCTCTGTTTGAGATGTCCAAGCCCAGATATGCGAATCCGGGATGTCCGTATACATCGCAGGCGATCCTCTTCAGATAGGCAAACTTCCCATTGTACCTTATCATGTTCTCCTTGGATTCCAATGTGTTTATGTTATCATTGACGATTTCCTTGTAGAGTTTCCGATTTTCCTGTAACCTCGTGATGAACGCTATATCGTTCTCAAACAGAATATCCACGTTCTCGTGAGTAAAATATCCTGCGTCTATTATCGCAAATTTTGTTGAAACTCCCTGAGCCTCCAATTCCTTAATGCAACGGGGGACAGTGTTTGCGTCGATAACGTTACCGTGACAGTATCTGAAATAAATTGGCATCCCCGTTTCTTGCTGTATGACGTATATCAATCTAACCTCGTTGCTAATCTCTCCAGCATGATTGTTTATAGCGGTTAGAGAAAAATGTATACTGTTCGGAAGTCCGGTACTGTCAATCAGAATGCTGCTGAGGTTGTATCCGCAAGTTTTTAAGAATGGGAAGTATGCCTTAAAGAGTCTCCGTTGATGTTCCTCATCTCCAATAGTGGCAAGGAAGTCGCTGATTCTTTGGCTTGTGAGATTTGCTTTGGGATATAAGATGCTCGCATAACTCCCTTCCCACCATGTACCTGCATGACAATTAGCGGTAGAACACAGGATATAATAGCAAATCATCGCCTTTAATGTGTCCGGATTACCATATTCTATAGCATCTATTACATCCATAAAGCCGTAGTTGCGCATATAACTGTCCAGAAAGAATGCGTCGCCAAAATCAAGCAAGAGTTCCGTGTGGCTCTTTGTTATAAGCTCGGGAACAAAATCAACAGGGGCCTCCCCATACGTATTACTGTCGAGGTCGAACGTGAATACACCTCTTTCCCTATTCTTATATATTCCGCGCTCCTCGTCGAGTACACGCCCAAGATTGATATATTCCTTTGACGTCTCTTGGCCTTTTCTGTGCGAAGTGTATAATTTTGCATATTTGACTCCGTTCTTTATGTCGTATGCTATATACATTCTCAGCTCTCCCAATGTGGTAAGAATTATTCCTATCCACATTATAACAGTAGAAAGGGGAAAATGCAAGTCAAAATGGTGTCTGCAGCTTAATCTACGGTCTAAAAAGTGTCAAAATACGCAATACGGTATAGGATATATGAATTTTTCAGCACCTTGATGCTGTGGTTATAAATTTTCAAGGCAAAAATTTTTGTGTGGATAGAAATTTTACTAGGGAACTAATGGTAATGCATTCAAATACACCTCGAAACATTCAAACAACTTCCTCTCGCATGCTGCGCGGGCTTTGTTTGCGAAATGACGCGGCGATTGTTATAATAAAGTCATGGAAGACATGTTTACAAGAACCAGGCTTCTCATAGGTGACGAAGCCGTCGAAAAACTCAAATGTTCGTCGGTCATTGTCTTCGGCGCGGGCGGAGTCGGAAGCTACTGCATAGAGGCGCTTGCGAGGGCCGGCGTCGGCAGTCTATGCATAGTCGACGGGGACACTGTCGCCATCTCCAACATAAACAGGCAGCTGTACGCTCTCAACACTACGGTGGGGAAAGCGAAGGCGGAAGTCGCGAAAGAAAGGATTCTCGACATAAACCCGGACGTAAAAGTGGACGCCAAAGCGGTGTATCTTAACAATGACACGCTTCCCTCATTCGACTTAGGCTCATATTCTTTCGTAGTGGACGCCATAGACATGGTCACCGCAAAAATTTTGCTGGCCGTCGAATGTGAAAGTAAAGGCATACCCGAAATAAGCGCCATGGGCGCGGGAAACAGGCTTTCGGCATCCTTCAGTGTGACGGACATATATTCGACGTCAGGTTGCCCGCTCGCGAGGGTCATGCGCCGGGAACTTAAAAAAAGAGGAGTTCAAAAACTCAAAGTAGTATTTTGCGAAGACCCCGCGGCAAAGCATGCGGAAAATGAAAGGACCATCGCCTCGATATCCTATGTCCCCGCGATGGCGGGACTCAAAATCGCGGAAGAGGTCATAAAGACGCTAATCTCTTAGAAAAAAACGACGAAATCTCCGCCGTTTTTTTAATGTCTAAATTGTCGGTTTCATGACGCTTCCATGGGATCCGTATTTCGCGTCGTGTTTGGCTTTATCTATGTCATCGCGAGAAACCGCTCCGCGCTCAAAAAGCACCTCGCAGTATTCCTTGTCCCTGCTTTCGCCCTGAGTGTTCGCTTCGTCACCGCGCGTGAAATTCAAAAAAGTCCTGAAAAGAATGCCGATGTCTTTGAACATCTCGCGCTTTTGGACATACTCGCACTCCGCCTCGAACACCTCCTCATATTTCATGTCGGGACTTCCGGAAAACGCGAGCGGTGAAAGCATGCCGGGACGGCATCTGAACCTTTCCTCCGTGCCCTCCGGCAAAAACGTCTTGTCATGATACGGTATGGGTTTCGGACCTATGATGCTTAGTGTCCCGGAAAGCACGTCAAGAAACCTGGGAAGATTGACAAGGTGCGAACTTTGCATTCTGTCGGAGTATTTCCCGAGCCGCTCGCCGTTGAAAGACTCCAAAGAATACGAGCGGAGATATATCTTCTTTCCGCCCCTGCCGCAGCAAAGTGTACGTGTGAAAAGCCTACCTCCGCCGTGAGCTTTAAGGGCGCGATTGCCGATTATGGCCAAAACAATGTACACGGGAGAAAGGCATATGACACAGACTATCGCCGCGAGATAGTCTAAAAACGCTTTCGCGAAATAACGATAGTTGACGTCCAGGACAAATATGACTATGGCGACGGCCAGAACGGTGAAAACAGCTATGAACCACGCCTCAGCGAAAACCCCGGTCGCCGCCAGAAAATTACTCATCTAAGTCTCCTTCGCCGCCAGCCTTGACGCTCACGGCGGTTTCTATTATTTCAAGTACGTCTCCAATCCCCGCGCCCGTCACGGAGGACGTCACGACGACGTCGTCCCTGCCGCAGCCGAAAAAATTGGCTATGTCATGGCGGCGTGTTCCAATCTGCGATCTGGAAAGTTTGTCAGCCTTGGTGGCGATTATGGAAAAAGGTATCCCGGTCTCATAGAGGAAACCTACCATGTCCCTGTCATCCTCCGTGGGCTCGTGCCTTATGTCACAGAGTGCAAAAACGAAATCGCAGAATCTTTCCTCCGAAAAGAAGTCGTCCATTATCTTTCCCCAGCGCGCTTTTTCCTCTTTCGACACCTTCGCGAACCCGTATCCCGGAAGGTCGGCCAAAATGAACGGTCCGAAATCGAAGTAGTTCACAAGTCTCGTACGTCCCGGCTCTTTTGAAACCCTGGCGAGCTTGCCCTGGTTCGCGAGTTTGTTTATGAGGCTGCTCTTTCCGACGTTACTTCTCCCGGACACGGCTATTATGGGCCGCTCCGCGTCAGTGAGGAACGATTTTTTGTCCGCCGCGCCTTTAATGTAGACGGCGTTTTTTATCTTTATCATGTCATAGTCCCACTATGGCGTTTCTGAAAACCGTGTCCGCGGACGACACGGGTATGAAGTTGATGTTGTCCTTTATTGATTCGGGCATATCGTCAAGGTCCTTTTTATTGTCTTCCGGAATGATGACGTCCTTTATGCCTATCCTATACGCCGCGAGAGCCTTCTCTTTAAGTCCGCCTATGGGAAGCACCCTTCCCATGAGCGTTATCTCGCCGGTCATCGCGACGTCGTGACGCACCGGCTTTTTGGTGAACGCCGAAAGTATCGCCGTCGCCATGGTTATCCCGGCGCTCGGCCCGTCTTTGGGTGTCGCGCCCTCGGGCACGTGCACGTGGATGTCAGTCGTTTCAAAGACCGAGCTGTCTATGCCGTAGTCGTCGGACCGGGACCTTATGAAGCTTATCGCCGCTTTCGCGGACTCCTGCATGACGTCGCCAAGCTTACCCGTTAAAAGTATGTTGCCCTTCCCGGCCATTGTGGAAACCTCAATGGTAAGCGTCGTGCCGCCTACGGAAGTCCAGGCAAGTCCCGTGGCCGCTCCGACTTCGTCGCTCGTGAGGTACGCGTCTCTCTCGTATTTGCGCTTCCCGAGATATGTGTCGAGATTATCCCCGCTCAAAACGACGGGCTCGGCGTCTTTGTCGTCGGCTTTTTTCACGGCGGCTTTGCGGCAGACGGCGTCAACCTGGCGTTCAAGACCCCTCACACCCGCCTCCAAAGTGTAACCTGTGATTATCGAGCCTATCACATCATCAGAAAAGACGACGTCACCCTCTTCGAGACCGTTTCGTTTGACGCACTTCGGGACGAGATATCTTTTGCATATTTCGGTCTTCTCCTCCTCGGTGTAGCCTTCCAGCGAAAGAATCTCCATTCTGTCCCTCAAAGGCGCGGGAATGGTGTCGAGCGAGTTCGCAGTGGTTATGAAAAGAACCTTGGAAAGGTCCATCGGCACTTCGAGGTACCTGTCCCGGAAAGTGCAGTTCTGCGCGGGGTCCAGAACCTCCAAAAGCGCGCTCGCGGGATCTCCCTGTATGTCGCTCGAAAGTTTGTCTATCTCATCAAGAAGGAAGACGGGGTTCATGGAACCGGCGTTTTTGATGGCCGTGACAATGCGGCCCGGCATGGCGCCGACATAGGTCTTTCTGTGCCCCCTTATCTCAGCCTCGTCGCGAACTCCACCTAAGCTCATCCTGACGAACTTCCTGCCGAGTGCCCTCGCGACGGATGACGCAACGGAAGTTTTGCCCACTCCCGGAGGCCCTACGAGGCAGAGTATCGGCGCGTTGAGCCCGCCCGTGAGCTTTAATACGGCAAGGTATTCGGTTATACGCTCCTTTATCTTTTCCAGCCCGTAATGATCACCGTTGAGAATTTCCACGGCGTCGGAAAGTTTCTCCGTGTCCTCGGTGTAGACTCCCCAGGGAAGGTCCATCATCCAGTCGATGTAGCCCCTCAAAACGTTGTAATCGGCGGAAGACGAGGTCATGCGGTACATCCTCGCGGCTTCCTTCAAAACCTTTTCCTCGACCTCCTCCGGCATGCCCTTGGCCTTTATGTCGGCTTCGAGTTTCTCCCTGTCGTCCTCATCATCGTCGCCGAGCTCTTTGTGGATGGCTTTGAGCTGTTCGCGAAGATAATAGTCGCGCTGGTTTTTGTCCATGCTCTTTTTGACGTTTGCGGCTATCTTTCTTTCGAGCTGGGATATTGAGATTTCGGAATACACCTCGTCGTCGGCGAGGCTCAGAGCGTCCTGCATGCTCTCGGCTTCCAAAATGGCCTGCCCTCTCTCGGCGGGAAGATCCATTTTGCTCACGAGCTTGAAAAGGAAGTACTCATGCCGGCGTATGGCGGCAAGCTCCCTGTATGTGTCGCCGCCAAGTCTCGGACTTATCGACGCCACTTTGGAAAGCGACGTCTTCACCTGCCGAAAATACGCCTCGGCCATGTCGGGGTCGTCCTCAGTGTAGGGTTTTTCCTCGGCCTCAACCATGTAGTATGACGAGCCGACGAAATAGTAATTGACGAGCTCCGCCCTCCTCAGCCCGGTCACGGTGACGCGGAGGTTGTTGGAGGATATCGTGGTGACGTCCATTATCCTCGCGATGCAGCCCGTGGAGTGTACGGTTTCCGGGCCGAACTCCTCGTCGTCCTCATTAAGCTGGAGCGCGACAAAGACAAGCCCGTTGCCCATGTTGGCGGCCTGCACGGCGTTTCTCGATTTTTCCCTTCCCACGTCGAACGTTGTCACGATGTGCGGGAGGGCGACATTGTTTTTAAGAGCTATGAGCGGCATTGAATCCGACATTTTTTAACTCCTTAAACTCTAAAACATGAGGGAGCCGCGCCCCCTCAAAACATGTCTTAAGCCGATTTTTTGTAAATTATCTTGGGTTCGGCCTTGTCTGTCACGCACTCGCGTGTGACAACCACTTCGGAGACATCCTTCTCCGAGGGGATGCGGTACATGACGGCGTTCATGAACCCCTCTATGATTGACCTTAAACCCCTCGCTCCGGTTTTGAGCTTAATGGCGGTCTTGGCTATCTCACTCACGGCGTCGTCGTCAAATGAGAGCTTCACTCCGTCGTACTTCATGAGCTTCTGGTACTGTTTTAAAAGCGCGTTGTTCGGCTCAGTGAGGATGCTTACGAGCGCGGATTCGTCAAGCGGGTGAAGCGCCACCACGATAGGCACTCTCCCCACGAACTCGGGTATGAGCCCGTACTTTATGAGGTCCTGCGGAGTGAGCTCGGTGAGCGACTCATACACATCCTCCTGGGTATTTTTGAGAGTTCCGCCAAATCCTAAATTGGATGAATCCATTCGCTGCTGAACTAATTTGTCGAGCCCCACGAACGCGCCGCCGCAGATGAAGAGTATGTCGGTTGTGTCAATCTGCAAAAAATCCTGATTCGGATGTTTTCTGCCGCCCTGAGGGGGAACGTTCGCCACGGTCGACTCTATTATCTTCAAAAGCGCCTGCTGCACGCCCTCGCCGGACACGTCCCTCGTTATGGAGACGTTCTCGCCTTTCCTCGCGATTTTGTCTATCTCGTCTATGTAGATGATGCCTTTTTCGGCGCGTTTTATGTCGCCGTCAGCGTTCTGTATGAGTTTCAAAAGAATGTTCTCGACGTCCTCACCGACATAGCCCGCTTCGGTGAGTGCCGTGGCGTCAGTGGTAGCGAACGGCACATCCAGAATTTTCGCGAGCGTGCTCGCGAGGAGAGTTTTGCCGCAGCCGGTGGGACCTAAAAGCAAGATGTTGCTCTTTCCCACTTCGACGTCTTTGAACTCGTCGTCCTCCTCTTTTGAAAATATTCTCTTGTAGTGGTTGTAAACGCCGACGGAAAGAACCTTTTTCGCCTCTTCTTGGCCTATGATGTATTTGTCGAGTTCGTTTTTTATCTCTTCCGGCGTTTTGAGGTTCTCCAGGCTCACGCCCGCGTCTTCCGATTTATCATGAAGCGACACCATCTCAGAGCAGACCCTTATGCAGTCATCGCAGATGTACGCGCCGTTGAGACCCGAAACGAGTTTAGACACGAGATCCTCGCTCTTGCCGCAAAAAGAACAAAATTTTTCTTGTTTCATCTTTTACCCTATGTGATTCATATGACAACCGGTCATTCCCGCTTATCTTCTGTCAAACACCTTGTCTATGAGCCCGTATTCAAGCGCCTCGGCGGCGGACATGTAATTATCCCTGTCCGTGTCCTTTTCAATTTCGGAAAGAGCCTTTCCCGTGTTGTCGGAAAGAATCTGATTGAGCTTCTTTCTCGTCGCTATAATGTGGTCGGCGGCAATCTTTATGTCGGTCGCCTGGCCCTGGGCACCGCCCAGAGGCTGATGAATCATTATCTCGCTGTTGGGAAGGGCGTACCTCTTGCCCTTTGCGCCGCTCGAAAGAAGGAACGCGCCCATGGACGCCGCCATGCCTATGCAGATGGTCGTGACGTCGCATTTGACATAGTTCATCGTGTCATAGATGGCCATCCCCGCGCTCACGGACCCTCCGGGGCTGTTGATGTAGAGGGATATGTCTTTAGTGGGGTCCTTTGACTCCAGATAGATGAGCTGGGCCACGACCGTGTTCGCCACGGCGTCGTCTATCTCACCGCCCAAAAAAATGATTCTGTCTTCCAGAAGACGACTATATATGTCGTACGATCTTTCCCCTCTCGACGTCTGTTCGACGATGTAGGGTATGAGTGCTCCTTTTTCTGCCATAACAATGCCTCCCCTTTTCAGTTTTCCAAGGTCTCGCCCTCTTCGACGTAGAACTCGTTGTTTTCCATAAGGAAGTCAAAGAGCTTGGTTATCGCGAGGTCGTTGGCCACGTAGTTGAGATTGTCTTTACTTAGCATCCCCTTGTACTCATCGAAACTCCTACCTATGGATTCGGCCTGCTCGGTGAGCTTTTTGTCCATTTCGTCTCCGGAAACCTCCATCTTTTCGTCCTCGATTATCTTTCTCATGACGAGACGGATCTTTATCCTCTTTTCCGCGTCACTTTCAAAGCCCTTTCTGAAAGTCTCTTCGCTCTCATCCAAGTATTCGAGATACTGTTCAAACGTGACTCCCTGGTAGCGGTATTTGAGACCGTCGCTGAAATCCTTGACTATGGCATCAATCTCTTCCTCCCTCATGCGCTCGGGTACGGACACCTCGGTATGTTCCAAAACAGCGTCGATGATGCTGTTTTCCGTTTTGTCGCGGGCCTTGTTTTTGGCGTTTTCCTCGAGTTTGGACCTCGTCTTTTCGCGAAACTCGTCCATGGTGTCGCATCTGCCGTATTTCTTGGCGTAAGCGTCATCAAATTCAGGATAAACCTTCATGGTTATTTTGTTCACCTTGCATGAGAACACCGCATCCTTTCCGGCTAAGTCCTCGGCGTCATAGTATTCGGGGAATTTGACGGTTATGTCCTTTTTCTCGCCTTTGGACATGCCGACAATCTGCTCCTCAAAGCCCGGTATGAACGAGCCGGAGCCCAAAACTAAGTCGTACTCGTCCGCCGTGCCGCCGGGGAACGCCTCCCCGTTCACCGTGCCGACAAAATCGAGATTGACTTTGTCACCGTTTTCGGCGCATCTGCCTTCAACTTCCTCTTCGGTTGCCGCGCTTTCGCCGGCGCGCTTCATCTCCGCCTCAACGTCACTGTCCGTCACAACGGGCTCATACTTTCTTATCCTAAGACCCTTGTACTGTGATATTTTGACTTCCGGCTCGACTACAATGTTAGCGACAAGCACTATTTTGTTCTCCTCGAGCGCCCTTATGTCGCCTTCCGGAGTGCCATAGAACTTGTAATTATCTTTCTCCCTCTCGAGAATATAGGGCAAGTTCTTTGAATAGAGGGCGTCGACCGCCTCCATGTAGAAGGGGCGCATGCCAATATAGTTCATGAGGATGTTCTTGGGCGCCCTGCCCTTCCGAAACCCGGGGACCGTATATTTCTTCCTGATGGCGAGGTACGCGTCGCTTATGGCGTCCTCCACTTCCTCGCCCTCAAAGGTCATTTCGATATCGACAGAGCCATTGTCCGTGGCCGTGATTGTGTAATCCATGATTAAATTCTCCCATGCGCTTATATATTGTATTGGCGCGCACATTTCATTTTATCACAAAGGCTTGCCTTTGAAAAGAAAATTGAAAAGATTTTACAATTTTTTTTGCGGGTACTATAATTGACTCAAAGAAGCTTTGAAGCTTCACGCGCGGCCCACAGTGTTGATATACACAAAAAAGTCGGTTGTCAAACGCCACGGGCCCATGTTTTAAGGTTCGCGAGGGAAAAATGTCCGAAAAAGACGACAAAAAAATCGACGAAGGCGAAGGAAAAACCCCGGAAGACGGGCCCGTAAACAGAACTTACGGTCTCATATCGTTCTGGGTGGGAATAGCCGCCCTCGCGTCATTCGCGCTCATCGCGGTCATAAACATGTACGGGCTCATAGTCGAGATAATCCTCTCCCTCGCGTCCCTCGCGTTTTACAGCTCGCAAAAGAAAAAGGGCGTCTTCCCGCTCGCGAAAGCAGGTCAGGTGATAGGCTACATAGGTTTCATAGCCGGGCTTCTGATTCTCTTAGGCGGGATAATCTGGTCCGCCGTCTGACGAAAAATCAACAAAAAAACACTCGCGATAAGGAGCGCTTTTTTTATGTCGGGAATTTAAAGTCTATACGCCAGTTCCCATCTGATAGGCCATGTCGAAGACCTCGGAGCCCACTATGTCTCCGACGTCCGTCGCGCCGTTGCCATAGATAATCCCCGCAAGGTTGACGCCCTCAAAGCAGTCGAGCCATCCCAAAAATCCCTGCATGGCCCTGTCTATCGTGTCGGGATTCGGGTCGGCGCAGGTGCCTATGAAGTAGACGTCGCGGAAATGATGTTCCCGGTAGTACACGGGAAGCATTCTGTCGAGGAAGGTTTTGAGCTGGCCGGAAATCTGGTAGAAATACACCGGGGTCGCGAACACCAGAACGTCGGCGTTTTTCATCATCTCGTTTATTTCGTTCATGTCATCCCTCTGCACGCACGCGCCGTTGTCGTAGCAGTAATAGCAGCCGCGGCAGAAGTTGATGTTGACAGCGTAAAGATAGATGACATGCACGTCGTTTCCGGCGTCCATGGCGCCCTTGGCGAACTGCTGGCACAACAGCTCGGAGTTGCCGTCGCGCCGGGGTGACGAGCTTATGATGATAATGTTTTTCATGAGTTTGCCTCGTACAAGATGTCTTTCCCGACGGGGGTCAGGAAGAGTTTTTTGAAATCTTCTTCTTTTCCGAGAGCCCAAACGCACTTACCGACTATCGCCTCCAGCGTCATGTCCCTCGCTTCAATGAGACCCAGCCTTTCCGACGCCTCTCCGACCTGGTACACGCATAGGTCGCTTCCCTCGCTCATGACCTGGGTGGTCATTATGACGAATGCCCCCGCGTCAAGAAGCTTTTTTATTGCCGCCTCGAACTTGCCGCTCTCATAATACGGAATGCCGCCCACGCCAAAGCTCTCTATCACAACCGCGCGGCATCTTCCCGAAAGATACTCCAAAACGTCGGGACTTTGCCCGGGGATGAGCTTTATGACGGCGACCGAGGTGTCTATCTTTTCTGAAAAGACGGGACCATCCCCCTTTTCGTCGGGGATGAACCTTATTATCTTCCCGTCGACTATCTTGGCGACGGCGGGATAGTCCATGGATGAAAACGCGTTGTAGCTCTTCGTGCGCGTCTTTTTCGCGCGCGTGCCCAAAATGACCTCGCCGTCAAAGACCAACCTGCACCCGGAGGATAAACTGTCGGCGGCATACAAAAAAGCGTCAAAAAGGTTTCTTCTGGCGTCGGTGTCCCTAAGATAAATGGATTTTTGCGAGCCCGTTATGACTATGGGTTTTGGACTTGCCTGGACAAAATACGAGAGCGCCGCCGCGCAGTAAGCCATCGTGTCCGTGCCGTGGGTTATGACGAACCCGTCGAAGGCAGGGTAATTTTTTTCTATCTCCCGGGAAAGACCCAGCCAGTCGCCGTAGTCCATGTTGGTGCTGTCCTTACTGCAAAAGGTCTCCGTCTCAACCTCGCAAAGCTCCTTTATTTCCGGAACATAAGACAGAAGCTCCGCCGGGGTTATCGCGGGGGAAAGTCGCCCCTCTCTCGGTTTTGACGCGATGGTTCCGCCCGTCGCGATGAGAAGTATCCTCTTCATGTCATGATTTTAGCATTTTTTTGACGACTTGTAAACACCTGAAAACCAAATTGGGCTCCTCACTCCCTCATGCAATCGGCCGGGTTTTTGCGCGCGAGCCTCGCGACGGGGATAATCGTCCCCAAAACCATCACCGCGGCCGCTATCGCCAAAATGAGAAAGACGGGCAGCCAGCCGAAGACGAAAAGCGACACAATCATCCCGAAGGACGAACATACGAACGAATTTAAGACGACGCACAAAATCGACGTCGAAGCTACGGATAAAACGGCGCACGCGCCGACTATGATACCCGACTCCGAAAAGAAAATCCTGTATAGGTCCGAGCTTTTCGCGCCGACGGCGCGGAGAAGTCCTATCTCTTTTTTCTTGTCGGTAACCGACACCGAAATGAAGTTCCATAAAAGGAGTCCAGCGAAAACCGCGAGCACGAGCCCGGCCGTCAAAAAAACCTTTGAAAGCATGTCCACAACATCGCTAACGCCCGTAACCTCATCCCAAAGAGATGATTCGAGCCTGACATAAGTCATGTCCGAAAGATGTAAGTCGTCGAATACGCCGAGCCCTGTCAAATACCTTCTCAGAGAAGACGTGCCCATGCCGGACACGGGCAAAAGAACCGAACCATACACCGCGTCATCGCCCTGTTCAAAGGAACCCAAAAAGTCGTACTTCACCGCCACGGAAAGATTTTCGTAACACGCGTCCGAAAGGTACACACCGGAATACGCCGTGTCAAAGTATAGTCCCGCGACGATGTATGCGCCCACGGGCTCGCCGGTGTATCCGCCGAGCGTCAAAATAAGCGGGTATTCCGTAAAAAATTCGTCCAAAAGAGCGGAAGATGCCTCAATTTCTTCGTCCGTGAGATATCTTCTCCCCGAATCCTCGTCGAAATACCCGTTTTTGACGGAGCTGACAAGCGCGAGAATGAAATCCCGCTCTAATTCGGCCTCATAAAGGTCCCGGGCGTATTCTCCGCTCTCCGATCCTTCGTAATCGTCCGAGTCCGGGAAAATGACTAAATCAAGCCAGTCGGAAAAAGCCGAGCCGGAAGACAGCCAGTCGAACGGGATGACAATCTCCTCCGCGCTTAGCTCGTCCCTTTTTTCGCCGTCAAAAAATCTGACGTCCAGATGGAGCTTTTTGGAGCTGTAAACCGAAAAAGACGTCGTCGAGCCGAACCGAAGGGATGCGGCGCCGTCCTCGAATGTGAGCCGGTAATACACCGAGGTTTCGTCGAAATAGCGAAATGTCCTCGAATCCTTCACCAGCATGCCGCGAAATTCGTCCCTAAACGCGTCCGACACAAACATCGTCCCCAAAAGCTTGGCGTCGTCGATAAAGTCGGAAAACGCCGAATAAAGCGACGAGTCGTACCCCTCTTTAAGCGAGGCGTATTCAGAGGGGATGTCTCCTCCGTCGAAAACGCCTGATATCGTCAAGACGGCCTCGTCTCCGTACGCGAGCGTTTTTCCTATGATATCCTCCATGCGCTGCACATCTTCCGGCTCATCGGACATCGAAACGCGGCCGTACGCGTCGATGGACGCGGGATAATACGAAAAGCTCATGAGGCTCTCCGCGACATATGAGCTCACGCATATCTCATACGGGTCCTCCGGGTACGAGCCCAAAAAAATCTTATCTCTTAAGGAGCTGCCCTCGGGCACATAAGCCGCTCTTGAAATTTTGACAGAATGATAGTAATCGGAAGAGCGGGAGCGCGAATTTGACGGCGAAAAGCTCATGTCAAAAGTGCCTATGGCGCCGTCGCCGAAAGAGCCCACCTCTTCCGTCGTAAAATATGTCTTCGACGACACGGCGTATGAATATTTGGCGCCTGTCGAAACATTGTACGTGTCAGTGTACGTATTGCCGTATTTTGTGAGCTCCACGTATTCGTATCCCGAGGACACCACGGACCTCGCGTACACCCTTCCCCCGTCATAGAGCATGAGTGTCGAAAATAGCCCGAACATGACGAAGGCCACAAACGACAAAAGTATGGTCATGGCAAGACGGAAAGGTTTAAGCCTAAGTCCCGACGCGCCCATCCTAAATGCCGCGCCCGCGGGAAAGCTCGATTTTTTAAACTCCTGAAAAGAAGAGGGCTCTTCTTTTTTATCTAATCCACCCTCGAAACTCTCAAAAACCTCTCGCGTTTCGGGAAAAGAGCGCACGTCCGTTCTTATGGCAAACCCGTCCTCACCGGAAGAGACATACTCACGGATGCAAGAAAAATCCTCATCGGATAGGTCTTTGCCGCATCTCACGAAGATGTCGGTGCCCAAAAAGCAGACATTGCCTGACGAAGAGACAACACGTGATGAAAGACACCTGTCAGAAACCAGCCTCCCGTCGGAAAGCTCCAGCACCCTGTCGGCGAACATCTCCGCGAGATGAAGGTCATGAGACACGACTATGACCAACCTCGACAGCGAGAGCTCTTTTAAGGTCTCCATGACCTTCATTCCGGTTTTAGAGTCCAGCGCGCCAGTGGGCTCGTCCGCCATGATGATTTTGGGGTCCTTGACAAGAGCCCTGGCAATCCCCACGCGCTGTCTCTCTCCGCCGGACAGCGTCGAAGGTTTTCTTTTTGCGAAACCCGAAAGTCCGACATCGGAAAGAATGTCTCGCGTGTGAGAGGAGTTTTTGTCCCCGCCCCTAAGCCTAAGGGCCAGAGAGACATTGCCCTCCACGTCAAACTCGGGAAGAACGTTTGAGTCCTGGAAGACGAAACCCACAAAGCTATTCCGGTACGCGTCAAAGTCACCCTCAGAAAAATCCTTTGAACTTTTTCCGAAGATTATGATCTCGCCCTCGTCCGCCCTGTCGAGTCCTCCCGCTATGTTGAGAAAAGTCGATTTCCCGCTCCCCGATTTTCCGACAATAAAGACGAGCCCCTTCTCCCCGAAGGAGACCGAAACATTGTCGAGAGCCCTTATCACGCCCGCTTTGGACTCATAAGTTTTGGATACGTTTTTAAGCTCCAGCATACCGGAAACCCTCGGAAAACGAAAAAATCAAATATGTTATGCCACGCGTAGTAGTTTGATTATTTACAGAACGCTTTCATTGCGAGGTGCATTTCGTAAAGATCCGCCTTTGAGATTATCTCATAGGGCGCGTGCATAGAAAGAACGGGAAGTCCCATGTCGACGGTGTCGATGCCTATGTAGGATATGAACTTCGCTATCGTCCCTCCGCCGCCGGCATCGACTTTGCCCATCTCCCCGGTCTGCCAGATGACATTTTCTCCGTCTAAGATGTCCCTTATTTTCGCCATGACCTCGGCGGGTGCGTCGTTTGTCGAGCGCTTTCCAGCGGAGCCCGTGTACTTTTGCACGGCCGCGCCGCCGTTTAAAAAGCAGCTGTTCCTCTTGTCGAAAACGTCCGGATAGTTTGGGTCGTATCCCGCGGTGACATCCGCGGAAACGCAAAGCGATGCGTACCTCGCGGCGACGGGGTCAGCTCCGATTGAAGCTGACACGGCGTTCAATAGGTCGAGTATTATCCTGCTGTTCATTCCCGTGACGCCGTCGGAGCCCACTTCCTCTTTATCGGCGAAAATCGCCACAAGAGTGTGAGGAGAGGCGACACTTTCAAAAAGAGCTGTCATCTCGGGGTAGGCGCAGCAGATGTCGTCATGCGCGTATGCGGATATGAGGCCTCTGTCAAACCCCACGTCCCTCGCGTGGCCCGCGGGCACGAGGCAAAGCTCTGAGCAGGTGAAATCCTCCTCCGTCACCCCGTATTTGTCGTGAAGAAGCTTTAAGATGTTCGCCTTGACGGCGTTCTTTTCGTCTTCGGCGCCAATTTCAGGGATTGTGCCCGCGAGGGCGTTGAGGCTTTCACCTTTTATCGCCTTGGAAAGCGTGAGGCCGTTTTGTTCGGCGGAAAGGTGCGGAAGAAGGTCGGAGATGTAGAAAACGGGATCGCCATCATCGTCGCCTACCTTTATGTCCACCCTTTCCCCTCCTTTTTTATACATCACGCCGTGGAGCGCGAGAGGCATGGCCGTCCACTGGTATTTTTTTATCCCGCCGTAGTAGTGGGTTTTGAACATCGCGAGACCTTTTTCCTCATAGAGCGGATGGGGTTTTAGGTCCAGCCTCGGTGAATCGACGTGCGCGCCCATGATTCTTATCCCGTATTTTGCGGCGTCCTCACTCCCCGCTTTGATGAGAAAGACCGTCTTGCCGTGGCTTATGTGATACCTCCTATCTCCGGCTTTGAGCTTTTCGCCGAATTTGTACGGCGTGAAGCCGCGCTCGAGTGCGAGTTTTTGACATATTTCCGCCGCGTCCCTCTCAGTTTTGGCGCTGTCGAGAAACTTCTTGTAGCCCTCGGCGTAGGAGAAAATCTCCTCCGTCTTCTTTTCATCCGCCTCTTTGTAGACATTCCGTCTTTCGTATCTTATGTCCATTCGCGTCTCCTTTTTTGTCCCTCTAATAGGAACCTCTTTTTCTTAGATTATAGATATTTTCACCTAAAAAAGTCAACATGCGAAGAAGGCACACACAAACGCCGCACGCTCTTTAGCATGGTTAATTTTAACGCGGTTAATTTTAACCACGCCTTTTTGGCCCGTTTCCGGAAGGTTAATTTTAACCGAAGGAAAGTCGGCCACGGCCGCGTCGCGAGTTTTGGGGCAAAATAGATAATTTTTCACTTTTATTGTGAAATTTTTTCGTTTTATGGTTTTACATGTGCGCGCGCGTACTTTATAATGGGGAAGTATGAGAAAACACTGGGCGGCAAAAAAAATAGCCATGATATCGCTTTTCACGGCTTTAAGTCTCATAATGTTCGTCATAGAAAACCAGTTTCCCTCCATGCTGATACCGGGGGCGAGAATGGGACTGGCGAACATATTTTCTTTTGCCGCGCTCATAATGTATTCGGCGTTGGAAGGCTACGTCGTGGTTATAGTGAGAACTCTTCTCGGCGCGATTTTCGCGGGCAACATAACGTCAGTCATGTACAGCTTCACGGCGGGTGTCGTCTCCATGACGGTCTCGGCGCTACTTCTCTATCTCGTGCACCCTAAAATTTCCATCATGGCGATAAGCATCATGGCGGCCGTGTGCCATAACATAGTCCAGAACCTCATGTTCATATGGATTTCCGGCACTGTCTACGCCATGTACTACATGCCGTATCTGATGCTCCTTGGAATAGTTTCGGGAGCGATAGTCGGCGGCGTTACGATGCTCATTTTCAAAAAGGTGCCTTTGTCGATATTCGCGCACAGCGCGGGATACAAAAACATAAGAAAGGCCGACCTTGTCGCCATGCAAAAATCCGAAAAGGGTAAAACGGACGCGCCCCCGGAAGAGGCCCAAAAGGAAGACGCCGCGGCGCCGGCATAACACACGTAAAAAAACGCGTTCGCGTTTGACACAAAAACAGCAAATAAATTCAGGAGGCTAATTTTGAAAGCAGTAAAAGGCAAACCCTTCTTTGCCGGGATACACGTGCATGACATGAAAGAGCTGGCGTGCGCGTCCCCCGCCGAAGAATTTCCCGAGCCTGCCAAGGTCTGCATCTCGCTTTCCCAGTCCCTGGGAAGGCCGGCGGAGCCATGCGTCGCGGTGGGAGACAAGGTGAAGGAAGGTCAAGCTGTCGGAAAGGCCGCGGGCCCGATTTCGTCCGACGTCTTCGCCTCCGTCGCGGGAACGGTGACTGACATATCGCCGAAGACCTTTGACGACGGCAAAGCGGAGACATATGTGACCATCGAGTCTGACGGGTCCCACGAAAAAGCCTACATGGAACCGCTTACCGACCCCTCCCCGGACGAAATACGCGCCCGGATGAAGGACGCCGGCGTGGTAGGCATGGGCGGCGCGGGATTTCCCACGGCCGTGAAGATAGCGCCTAAGACACCCGTCGACACGCTCATCATCAACGGAGCGGAGTGCGAGCCGTACCTCACCTGTGACGACAGGCTCATGAAAGAGCATCCCGGTGAGATCTTCGAGGGGGCGAAATTTCTCGCGAAAGCTCTCGGGGTCACGAACATCGTCATAGGCATTGAGGCCAACAAGCCGGAGTGCATCGAGAAATTCGAGCAAATCGACGGCGTCAGCGTCGTAAGGCTCAAAAAGCGCTACCCCATGGGAGGTGAGAAACAGCTCATCTACGTCACGACCAAAAGAAAGGTCGGCGTGGGAAAGCTTCCCGCGGACAGCGGCGTCGTGGTTCAGAATGTGGCGACGTGCTTTGCGGCGTATGAAGCCATAACGATGGGCAAGCCTCTTTATGAGAGAATTCTCACCGTGACCGGAAAAGCCGTAAAAAATCCCCGAAACCTTAGGGTTCGCGTGGGAACTCCAATTAAGGACATAATTGAATACTGCGGCGGGGAAGCCGAATACCTCCAAAAGCTCGTCATAGGCGGACCCATGACCGGGCTTGCTGTCGCGGGAACGGACGTCTACACGAGAAAGACGACGGGCGGAATACTTCTCATGACGGAAAGGGAAGCCTGCGCGGAAAAACCCACGCCGTGTCTTAGCTGCGGAAAATGCGCTGACGTCTGCCCCATGCATCTCATGCCGATGAACACAGCCTTCTATTCTGAGGCGGGTGACTATGAGGCCGCGGCAAAGCTCGGTGGCACGCTCGCCTGCATCGAATGCGGGGCCTGCGAGTACATCTGCCCCGCGAGACGTCCGCTCATACAGGACATAAGAAAGACGAAAGCCGAAATGCGAAACATACAAGCTAGAAAGGAGGGCGCTAAATAATGGACAACACTATTTTGATTTCGACGCCCCCTCACGTCAAGACTCCGAGAACGACGAAGAAAATAATGCTCGACGTCATAATCGCGCTCATACCGTGTATCATCGCCGCCGTGCTGTTTTTCAGCTGGGACGCGTTCTTCGTCATAATAACTTCCGTTCTTGGCGCCGTGGAAGCGGAGTTCATTTATTACTTCATATTCAAGGGCGGCTTCAAAAAGAAGTGTCAGAACGCGAAAAAGGTCTGCCTCGACTGGCTGGACGAGTTTGATTTCTCGTCGATAGTCACAGGCCTCATCCTCGCTCTCATCCTCCCCTCCCACACACCCTGGTACGCGACACTCATAGGCGTGGTCTTCTCCATCATCATCGTCAAAATGGTGTTCGGGGGCACAGGCAAGAACATTGTCAATCCCGCCGCCACCGGGCGCGTGTTCATGCTCATAAGTTTCTCCGTCATAACCTCGGGCTGGGCGGCGACGACAATCGGCACGATAGGAGAAAGCTCGCTCGCCACGGGAGCAACGAACCTTTCCGGAATGCTCTCAAACGGCGTCGAGAGCATATCCATGATAGACCTCTTCCTCGGCACGGGTGTCACCGGATGCATAGGCGAGACCTGCAAAGTGGCGATAATCTTAGGTTACATATACCTTTGCGCGAGGAAGGTCATAAAATGGTGGCAGCCGCTTCTTTTCATAGCGACGGCATGGCTTTTCACACTGTTCCTCAACGGCTGCGACGCCGAAATCGCGACCGAGTACACGCTCTCCGGAGGACTCATCTTCGGTGCCGTCTTCATGGCTACCGACTACTGCACCTCGCCAAAGAACATGTATGGGCAGCTGGTGTATTATTTCTGTCTCGGGCTTTTAACGGCGGTTCTGCGCCAGGCGACCCACGTCGAGGTCGTGTCGTTCGTCATAATGCTATGCAACATCCTGACACCGCTCATTGACAGATACATCATGAGAAAGCCCTTCGGCTATATCAAGCCCGTCAAGGACAAAACAAAGAAGAAAACCGGAAAGGAGGTCTGAAAGATGGCAGACAACGATAAAAAAGAAACACAAACCGAGGTGGAAGTCGCCTCATCTCCCGACGCGGCCGCCAAGGCGAAGACGGGATTCGTGCACACCACCGCCTTCAAATGCATAATAGTCCTTCTCATCATAGTCATCGTATGTTCGGTCTTCCTCGCGATATTCAACGCACTCTTTGAGGTCACGGACCAAGAGAGAACCGACAGGGCGGCAAAGAAAATATACGGTGAAAAGGTCACCACAATAGAAGAGGAAGTCGACTCGTCCGTGGACGTCGGAAACGCCACCGTCAACCTCGTATACAAAATTGAGGAATATCCCAACGATTACCTCATCAACGTCACGGGTAAGGGCGGTTACAGCGGCGGCACGGTCACCTGCTATGTCGTCGTCACAGTATCCGATGACGGCGAAATCTCGCTCGGAAACATAACGATATCTGAAAACGACGGGCAGAGTTTCATAAGCAACATAAAGAGCTCATACCTCGAGGAGTTCGCGAAGATATACGGCACTGAGACAACCAGCACCGACGAATACCACGTTCTCTACACGTCGGAAGACGGGTTCTACATCAACATGAGCGGTTCCACGCAGATAGGCACCGGGGCCTCCTACTCATGGACGGCCGTGTGCAACGCCGTGAACGCTGCCATCTCTTACGTCGAACAGGTCTATCTCCACATGGAAGTCGCGTCATCCGGGTATTCCAACGCTTATGTTTACACGGATTACATCAACCTCAAAAAGACAAGCCATGTTGTGAGCGGCACGGATGTGACGTACACAATTGTCACCACGGACTATCCACAGGCCACATCCTTCACGATTGAGATAACGGTCAGCGCCGGAGCGACGATATCCTCATACAAAATCGTAACGAACGGTTCGACGGGAAGCTACGGATCCCTGATGGCGGAAAACATAGAAGAGACGTTCATAGGAATGGGGCTCGACAGTGTTCTCGCTTTAATAAACCCCGACGGGGGAATTGATGACGATGGCTTTAACGCAAGTCTTAGGACGGGCGCGAGCTACAGCAACTACCTTTGCGCATACGCGGCGCTTTTCGCTGTGGCGAACTACGACCAGGCGATAGCGGACGGGAGCATCGGCGTTGAGACGGAAGAGGAATATGAAGATTTTGACTTCGATTACACCGGGTTCTATTTTGTCGACTACATCGACGAGGACAAGACAAGCTTCTACGTCATAGGATCGGAGGTCACATACACCGTCGTTACGTCGACGTATGAAAACGCGCACCCCTTCACCGTCGAGATTACGGTTGACCTCGTGGATGAGGTGCCCACGATTGAAAACTACGTCATAAAGGTCGACGGCTCCAACAACGCGTGGTCTGAGGGGCAGATAAAGAGCGTTCAATCAAAATACATAGGCATGACCCTCGAGGACGTCTTAGCCGGCATGCAATATTCGAACGGTGAATACATAATAACTGACGAAATCTACGGAAGCGAGCTTTACAACGGGTCGAGCGAGAGCAACACGCTCTGCGCGAGAGCGGCGCTCTTCGCACTCGCAAACCACGGAAAAATCATTGAATATTACAGTGACTTTGTCGAAACAGATTACATCAACATCACCAAAACGACTTATTATGTTGTGGGAGACACCGTAACATACACGGTTGTCACCGGGGGATTTGAAAACGCACATCCCTTCACCGTCGAGGTTGTCGTGGGGTATAACGAAACGAAAGAAACTCCCGAAATAATATCCTTGACCGTTCTTACCGACGGCTCAAACCAGGCATGGACAGACGGCGAAAAAGAATCACTCTCGAATAACTACGTGGGTGTGACCATGGCGGATATAAATTGCGCTCTGGACACCTCCGGAAACTTGGGAACCTCCGAAAGTAGCAGCGGCGAAGAATCCAAGGGCATTTGGAAAGACACACTTGACGAGACAAAATCGATCTACAACGGCTCCTCCGAAAGTTGCTTCCTCGTCGCCCAGGCCGCCTATTTCGCGCTCGCGAACTACGAAAAGATAATTGAACCGTACAAGGATTATGAGGCCAAAGATTACATCAACCTCACTGAAACGACATACGAGGTTGTGGGAAACGAGGTCGTATTCACCGTGGTCACGGGAGGATTTGAAAACGCCCATCCCTTCACCGTCGAGGTTGTTGTGGGGTATAACGAAACAAAAAGCACTCCCGAAATAATATCCTTGACCGTTCTTACCGACGGCTCCAACCAGGCATGGACAGATAGTGAGAAAGAATCACTGTCGAATAACTACGAGGGCATAACCAAAAAAGACATAGAAGACGCTCTGGACGTTACGGAAAACGGAAGTGGGAGCGTCGAAGAAGGGGCAGAAGAGTCGAAGGGCATATGGAAAGACACCCTTGACAAAGCCACTTCAATCTACAACGGCTCCTCTGAAAGCTGCTTCCTCGTCGCCCAGGCCGCGCTCTTCGCGCTTTGCAACTACGAAAATTTCGTCAAAGTGGAAGGATATGAGAGCTTCGGAGCGACGGATTACATCAACCTCACCGAAACAACCTTCTCCGTCGTGGGAGACAGCGTGGTCTTTGAGGTCGTGACCGGGGGATTCAGAAACGCGCATCCTTTCACGGTTGAGGTGGTCGTGGGATACCTCACGGACGAGACCACAGGAGAAAAAACAGAGACCGTGGGCATCATATCTCTTTCCGTCAAGGAAGACGGCTCAAACACAAAATGGACGGATGACCAAATATCCTCCCTTGAGGCCAACTACGAGGGGATGACGCTGGAAGAAATAAAGAAATGCTTTGACGGTGACGGCGTCATCAAAACAGACATGGACAAAGAAACGTCGATATATAACGGCTCAACGGAGAGCGGGATGCTGGTAGCCCAGGCGGCGCTCTTCGCGCTCACGAACTATGAAGCCGCGGTTGAGACTGTGTCCGAAAAATATGAGAACTTTGAATATACCGAGTACATCAACCTCACCGAAACATACTGGGTGGAAAACGACGACGGGACGGTAACGTACACCGTGGTCACGGGCACGTACGAACACGCCCATCCCTTCACCGTGGAGATAACAGTAGGATGTCTCACTGACGAGGATAACGAAACCACTGGAACGGTTTGCGTCCTCTCCCTAAATGTTATTGTGGACGGCTCCAACGAGAAATGGTCTTACGGACAAAAGAGCCTTCTTTCGGGAAACTATGTCGGGGAGACGCTTGAAGACATTGAGGGTTGTTTTATAGACGAAAATTACGATGGACCCAGCACGGACAGCGGCGAGGCCTCCCTCGGCGTCTGGAAAGGCGAACTCGATGAGACATCAATATACAACGGTTCTTCGGAAAGTTGCTTCCTCGTCGCCCAGGCCGCGCTCTTCGCGCTCGCGAACTTTGAGGCAATCGTGGGCTCGGGAGACTAAAATAAGGCACATTCAGGAGACAGAACATGAATAAGTATAAGAAGATAACGCTGGACGGTCTCATCTTCAACAACCCGACATTCATGCTGGTTTTGGGAACCTGCCCCACTTTGGGACTCATTTCCAAAGCCACGAGCGCTCTCTACATGGGCCTCACGGTCGTGGTCATACTGACACTTTCCAACATAATCATCTCAGCGCTGAGAAAACTCATCCCCAATGAGGTGAGAATACCGGCGTACATAGTCATAATAGCGACACTCGTGACTTTCGTCAGAATGTTTCTGGAAAAACTCATACCATCGATGTATGACGCGCTCGGCGGATTCCTCGCCCTCATAGTCGTCAACTGCATCATATTGGGAAGAGCGGAGGCTTTCGCGAACAAGCACACAGTCGCCGAGTCGGCCGTCGACGGACTCGCCAACGGATTCGGATTCACCATCGCCATAACGATAATGGGCATAATCTGCGAATTCTTCGGGTCGGGATCGTTCTTCGGCATCGAGTTCATGAACTTCCACATCTCAATGTTCTCACAGCCCGCCGGCGCGTTCATAGTCTACGGACTCTGCATATGCGCGTTCACGGCGATAATCGAAGCGTTCACGCGTTCAAGGGAGAGAAACAAGAACGCCGCCAAAAGAGAGATGCTTTCAAGAGAACTCATGGAACAGTACAATATAGAGCCCGGTGAGCCCGCGGCTCAGCCCGTAAAGGCCGGCGGGGAGGCGTGAGCATGACAGCGACAATTGTTGTGGTTATAATTTCCGCGGTTCTGACGAACAACTTCGTCACGGTCAAAACGTACGGCATATGTCCGTTCCTCGGAGTTTCAAAGAGGACCTCATCGGCGGTGGGCATGGGGATTGCAGTCACTGTCGTCATGTTCCTTGCAACTGCCGTGACATGGCCGCTCTACATGTACGTCATGAAGCCCTTGAATTTTGATTTCCTTGAAATCATAGTGTTCATATTCATCATAGCGGTCCTCGTGCAGATGCTCGAAAAGATTTTGCAGAAGATGTCCCCCTCCCTCTACAACGCGATGGGCATATATCTTCCCCTCATAACGACCAACTGCGCCGTTCTTGGCGTCACTGAGTTTCTGCTTGACGAATATCCTTCATTCATGAACGGCGTCGCCATGACGTACGGCTGGGCGGTTCTCTATGCGTTCCTCGCCGGACTCGGCTTCACGCTCGTCATGATACTCATGAGCGGCATGCGCGAAAAGATAGGATACCAAAAGCAGGCCAAATATCTCAAAGGCACACCCATCGCGATGATAACGGCGGCATTCATATGCATGGCCTTCACGATATTCTCCAGCATCATACTGTAAGGAGGGACAGGAAATGAATCTCACGAATTTACTCGCCCTCGGCACAATAGACATGGAGACCTTCAAGACCATAGGCATCATAGTGGGGATATTCGGCGGAATAGCCATCGTGCTCGTCATCCTCATTCTCGTCGTCGGAAAATTCTTCAAAGTGGATGTCGATGAGAAGGTCACGAAAATACTTGAAAACCTAGCGGGCGCCAACTGCGGCGGATGCGGATGCTCGGGCTGCTCCGGGTTCGCGAACAAACTCGCATCGGGCGGCGGCGACATATCGGACTGCCACGTGACATCGACCGAAAATAAAGCCATTATCGCCGAAATTTTGGGGGTTGAACTTAAAGACGAGGAAAGGACCGTGGCAATTGTGCACTGCCACGGGGGACTTGAAAACGTCGCGGAGACGTTTGTCTATAATGGCACTCCCTCCTGCACCGCCTGCAACACGCTCTACGGAGGCAACAAAGCCTGCAAGTTCGGATGCCTTGGATGCGGAGACTGCGCCTCGGTGTGCTCGGAAAAAGCCATAACGGTCACAGGAAAGCTCGCGGGCGTCGACCCGGACCTTTGCATAGGGTGCGGCTCCTGCATGAGCACGTGTCCCAAGCACCTCATAGGGCGCATACCGGAAAGCGCCGCCGTGTATGTGGCGTGCTCTTCGACATGCCGCGGGAAAGACGTCATGAATGCCTGTAAAGTCGGGTGCATAGGCTGCGGAATGTGTTCGAGGAAATGTCCCAACAAGGCGATAACCATGGTAAACAACCTCCCCGTCATGGACTACACGAAGTGCACGGGCTGCAAAACCTGCGTGTCGGTATGTCCACGCAAGATAATAATAGAAAGACTTTGAAAAAATGGTTTAATTTCCCCGGGCCGCGAGGTCCGGGGATTTTTCAATGTAAAAAATCCGGCTCGGAAACTCATAAGCCGGACTCATATAAATTTTTTGCTTATCCCGTCGAAATTCCAGTATCGTCTAAGGTGTATCCGAAGGGGATGATGTTCATTCTGTGCGGAGAACAAATTATCGCGCTTCCCGTGTCGACTATTTTGTCCATGTAATAGCACTCTTTGTGCTGAGAGCAGTCCGCGTCGATGACGTCGACGTATCTTTCGTCCTTGTCGACATAGATGTCGTTATAGTCTTCATCAGAATTTGCCGCGTCGACAAAAAACCTCAGCGTAAGAGACGAGGATGTTTCCTCCAATATCTTTATGTGCCCATCATCTAAGATGTCATACCTTTCGGCGTCAAATTCATAGCTGAACACAATGTCATCCTTATAGTAGACATAGAAGCCCGCAAGTTCGTCTCTAGACCTTGTCAGGAAAACAGACAGCAAAAGAGCCGCGACCGCCAGTAAAATTATGGCGTAAATGAGTATGTCCCAAATTTTGAAGCCCTTGTCTTTCTTTTTAATTTGGTCTATCTTCTTAATTGACATTGTCCATCAAAACTATGTTTCCGTCCCCGTCAACTATGTTGCCAAACGAGTATTTGGAGTCGACTATCTTAAAGTAATCCCGGTCGTTGCAGATGACATAGTATTGAGAATCCTTTTCATAGACGAAGACCACTTTGTCGCCTTTAAGGTTTTCATTGATGAAATCCACCGCCTTTTCAAGTCCCATGGCCATCAGCCCCGTGGTGTACGCGTCGGCCGCCGCCGCGCTGTCGCCTATCACGGTGCACGAGATTATTCCGGTCTGGATGGAAGAGCCTGTCGTGGGGTCCATAATGTGGCAGTACCTCTTCCCTCCCACTTCAAAATACTGTTTGTTGTCGCCGCTCGTCGAGAGCGTGGCGTCCATTATGTCGGATTCGAGATAATATCCCGTCCCTCTCGGATCTTCATATGACAAATCCCAGGCGTCATTTTTGCTCGCGTAGCATTTCTGAACGACTATGGAGCTTGATCCGAAGAAGAAATAACCGTACTCATAACCCATGTCCTCGAACATTTTGTCGACGACATCCGTGGCGTAGCCTTTGCCTATGCCGCCGAGGTCTATTTTGAGAGAATAGACGTTGCTGTCACCTTCCACCGTCACCGTCTTTTCCGGCTTCACGGCATAATATGTGCCGTCATCGCTTACGCCTATCTCAACATCCGAGAAGGCCTTAGAAAGCTCCTGAAAGGCCGTGACATACTTCTCCGCGGGAAGAGAATAAGCGGATGACCTGTCATAGGGCATCTTCACGCTTGACGAAACTCTCGGAGCGAAACCGTAAAGGTCAGCGCTGTAATATACTCCCGGGTTGTAGTAGCCTCCTGTTTCGTTGTAGGTTTCAATGGCGATTTTCAAAACATCATAGCATATTTCGTCAATTTCAACCGTGGCGCCCGGTTCGGCTTCGTTGAACGCGTTGACGTACGATGACTCGACGGACGCGCTTATGGATCTCTCTATATCCGACAGTACGTCTTTGACGGCGTATGCGAAATTATCGGCCTCCTCCTCACATTCGGGATCGGAAAAGTCAGTAGTCACGCAGAGCGTCACATTCGTGTCCATGGCGTACATGTAATAGCCCATGCTGGTGTAATAGCCCATGCTGGTGAGATTTCCGTTCTTGCTCCCGTCACCAGAACACGCGGTGACAAGACCGCAGCATAAAGCTATACACGCCGCGACGGGAAGCGCAAGCAATCTTTTATGTTTTAAAAAATTCACGTTATGATTTCTCCCGCCATTTCAATGAGAACGTCCGTGCTTTCCACCGAAAAGAGCGCTCTTTTTATTTTCGCGGCGTCCCTCGAACCTTTTATATAGAACGCGAGCATTTTTCTCATGAAGACGTAGGCGAATCTTTCGCCGAACGTGTCCCTCGTGTCCTTTATCTGCGATATGACAATTTCCTTTTTGTTGTAAACTTTTTCGAGAATGTCTGAAAAAATCCAAGGTCCGTACATCGCGCCGCGCGCAACCATGACGCCGTCAGCGCCGGTCTCAGCCACGAGCTTTTCCGCGTCTTCTTTGGAAAACACACCTCCGTTCGCGATGACGGGAATTTTAACCGCCTCTTTCGCTTTTCTTATCTCGTCGAAGTTCACAGGTCCCGAATACATTTTGTCCCTCGTCCTTCCGTGCACGGTTATGAGCGACGCACCGCTCTGTTCGCACATTTTGGCAAAATCTTCGGTTACAAGAAATTTGTCTGTTAGGCCTATCCTATATTTCACCGTGCAGACCTTCCCCGCGGACACCACAGCCTTTATAAGTTTTGAGGCGAGCGGCAAGTCGGACAAAAGAGCGCTTCCTTCACCGTTTTTATAAATTTTAGGAACCGGGCATCCCATGTTAATGTCTATTATGGGAAAATCTTCAAGGTACTCACTTTCCGCGGCACTTTTCATGAACTTGGGGTCGCTTCCGAAAAGCTGACACGCGTTCACGCCGTCATATCCGGGGTCGATTTTCAAAAGTTCCGCGGTGCCACGGCTGTTGTAGCAAAGTCCTTTCGCGGAAACCATCTCCGTGAACGTCATCCCCGCGCCGAGGTCATAGCACATCCTTCTGAAAACCGAATTGCTGTAGCCTGCGAGAGGAGCCAAAAATAAATTGCTTTTGGTGACATATCCGCCTATGTCAATCTTTTTTGTCGTCATCTTTAGCTCTCAGCCAGTACCAGTCAAGTTCAAGCTCGTTCAAGTCGGTCATCTTTTTGCCTTCCGAAAGGACCAGTTTTTCGCAGCGCTCGAACCTTGCCGTAAATTTGTCGCACGCGGCAGCCAGGACCTCCTCGCAGTCGACTCCCGCGAGTCTGCACGTGTTCACGGCGGAAAAGAGAACGTCTCCCGCTTCTTCATCGATTTTGTCCTTGTCCTCGTCTATCTGGGCCTGAACCATCTCGTTGACCTCATCGGTCATCCTCTCGGCAGCCGAAACCGATGAAAGGAAATCCATGCCTGATTTCGCCGCGCGCTTCTGAATTTTCTGCGCACGCATGGCCGCGGGGAAACTTCTCGACACCCCCTTCACTGAATCGGAGAACGTCTCAAACGATTTTTCTTCCGCTTTGTTTTTGTCCCACACGCCGAGTGCCTCATCGGCGTCTCCCGCCTTGTCGGTTCCGAATATGTGTGAGTGCCTAAATATGAGCTTTTTGACAAGCTCGGATATCATGTCGCCGTTGGAGAAACTTCCCGCTTCCTCTTTCATCACCGCGTGAAAAGCCGCCTGCAAAAGGACGTCACCGGCCTCTTCTATCATGGCGTCGTCATCGTCCCGCTCTATCGCGTCGACGAGCTCGTACGCCTCCTCTATCATGTTACTCTTTATCGACTCATTGGTCTGCGCCCTGTCCCAGGGGCATCCGCCGGGAGCGCGGAGGAGCTTTATTATGTGCACGAGATCCTCATAGTCATAGCGCTGTTTTTTGAAAAAATCAACCTCATCCACGGCGACGGCACAGTCAAGCCCGTAAGGCGCCTGCCTATCTATCTCATATATCTTCATTTTGACGGCTTTCCCGCCCTTTATGAACGAACATGTCTCTTCCTCCCCAAAAAGCTCGGAAAGCCTCTCTTTGGTAAGTTCCGCCGCGTGCGCATCGTCGATGTCGTATATGACGCAGGCCGTGCACGGACGAAGATTTTCCGCGTCACACGCCGGACAGCTCGTCACGACAGAGGAGCGCATTCCCGCGATGGTTCTGAACTTCTGGGCTTTTGAAACACCTTCATAAACGGTGACGTCTTTGCCCTTGGAAAGAATGACTTTGCACGCCTCATCGTCGGACACGCATCCGTCCACGCAGTAGACCGTCTTCCTGTTTCTGCCCTCGGATATAACCTTCTGGGCGAGATTTTTGTTGAGCGTGTCAAAATTGCGGCTGGATTCAAAAATTGAGTCCAGAGTTTCAACCTCATATCCGTCAAGCGCCGAAAAAGCGCACATCTTCTCTGACCTCGCCATTATCTTTTCGGCGACGTCCAGGGCATTTTTCGCGTCCATAGACATGTCGCCCTTTTCGGTCCCGAGACCTATAAGCGTAATACTCATAAATTCCCTCCAATTCACATCTTGACCGGATGTCACAAACGGTTCACACCCGCGCCATGAACAAAGTTTACACAAAAAACATGGGTGCTCAAAAGCACGCTCACAAACGCGTCAGCACAACTAAATTACCATACTTCGTAAAGGCTTCAAACCAATTTGAACGATTTACCGGGGTTATGAGACATTGTAAAACACGTCGCAGACCGAGAGCGAAGCCGTTGCGATTCAAAGTTCATTTTCCGAAAAAAACACACGCCCAAAAACGAAAGAGCGCATGGAGCGATTTCGCGACGGTCTAAATTTCGGTATGGGTTTAGACTACGAATTGTCCTATTCTTTTACTTTTATGACGACCTTCACCTTCTTTCCGTAAAATCCCATTGCGTACTTGTCAATTCTTGTAACTCCCGCGTCTTTGAGCTTTGCGTCATACATCTTGTCCTCTATCTGGGAGAGAGCCTCCTCCGCCTCGGCGTCCATATCCTTTTCGGATTTCGCGGTTTCGAACTCTATGATGACCCCGGGATAGACTCCCGAAACGTTTCTCGGCAGATAGGATATGTCGAATCTTCCGAGACCCGACTCTTCGTTGGAGCGAACCATGTACTCATCGTCTATGGCAAGACTTAAACCGCCCACGAAGTTGTGATATGCGCGCTCTCCCGTCTTTTCTTTGTCCCCGTCGTCGCCATTGCCCGTCTCCTTGGGAAAATCCAGATAACTTGTCGACTCGCAGAAGGCTTCCTGTATGACCGTTTCCAGCATCTCGGCGCTACCGTGAGCGAAAGCGGTTTTTATCCTTTCCCCGAAATCGGGACCTCCGCCTCCCCAAAGGTGTATGAGTATCTCCCTGCTGTATATTCTTCTGACCTCCTCGTTGGGGATGACGAACTGTCTAAGCCCGAGGTCATCGTATTCCGGCGTGAGATACCCCGTCGCGAGCATGACGCTATATATCGCGCTACGTTTGCCGTCTTCCGTCCTATTTAGATCTCCGTAGGAGATATCCTCTCTTATGTCCCCCGTTATGGGGACGCCGTTGAGAAGCCCCCTCAGTGTCTCCACATCCTTGTCGGTGGGCATTCTGAAAAGATCTTTAATTATGGAGTTTTCCGACGAGTTCAGCCAGTATGTGTCTGGAGTGAAATTTTTGGTCACATACTGCGAAACGGACCACGGATTCAATATGTCAGAATTTCCGAAACGATATCCGTCGTACCAATCGCAAATTTCCTTCTCTTTTTCCGGATGATTAAAGTCGGAAAGGATTTTTTGAATCTCCTCCTTTGTGAATCCGAAGTACTGGCTGTAATCGTCTTCCATCACGGAGTACACTCCGAGATTGCCAAGTCCGGTGAAAATGCTCGCCTTGGCGATGCGCATGGCACCCGTTATGACGGCGAAGTGTAAATTTTTGTTCACCTTTAACGCCGCAGAAAAAAAGTTACCGAAAAATTCCGTGATTTCCGAATAATATCCGTGTTAGTAGCCATACTGTATGGGCACATCGTACTCATCTATGAGAATAATCGGCATAACTCCGTGATGGTCATACAGCATTCTTGACAAAGTGAGAAGAGAATCTTCCACCTCTCCCTTGTCCGCCGTCTTATTGATAATTTTAAAATATTGCGGCACGTCACTGTCCACGTCGACTATCTGACTTCCTTTTAATTCCTTGTGTCTGGAAAATTCCGTACTGAGTCTCGATTTGATTTTGCCGAGCGCCTGCTCGAACGTGGAACATTTTACTTCCTTGAAATCGAGATATATGACGGGGTACTTCCCCTGCTCGGACGTATATTTTTCTCCGCACTTCCAGATTTCGAGGTCTTTGAAATATACGGAGTTGTCACCTTCCGTCTTTTCAAAAAAGGTCTGCAGCATGGAAATTGCCAGAGATTATCCGAATCTTCTCGGACGCGTGAAAAGAAAGGCATCGTCACCGTTATCGTTGTCAATCAGATCTTT
>JAJQAJ010000008.1:10064-15823 GCA_021203865.1 Clostridia bacterium | reverse complement strand
AAAGGGCATCTGCGGGTGCCCTTTAAATCCGAAATTTTCACACCAGAGAAATTTTGTCCGCGATGCTCTTGATGAACACCCCCTCCGCTATGCCGAGCTCTATGCATGATGTTATGTATGCGGTGAACTTGTCAACCCTGTGGGTTAATTTTAACTCCCTAAGGCACGCGGCGCAGAGCTCGTCCATGTACATACTGACGTTGTTCAAAAGAACAGCCTTTACAAGCGATATGATGTCGTAGGGTGTGTAATCGTTTTCCGCCGTGCGCGCGTACGGCGCTTTTTCCTCGACACGGTATCTGTCATACCCGCCGTACCTGTCCTGCTTCATGACGTAAACGCATCCCAAAATCTCGCGTTTTATAAAACCGCATCTGTCAATGAGGGACTTCATCTTCGCGTCAATCTTGGCGCCGGACTTCGCAACCCCAAAAGCGGAAAGTGTCCTTCTTATGAGGTACGCCTCTGACACGGGCTCTTCCGCCGAAACTATCGCCTTCACAACGCGGATTATCTCGGTGTCGGACTCGTCGGACAAAATGAAGGCCGAGTCTTTCTGTTGAGGCTCAATCTTCGCCGTCCTGTACGGTTTTTTGAAACCTGACGTGACGGAGCCGGAGCCGCCCCTAGTTATTCTGTCGAGAAAATCTTTTATTTTCTTTATCTCCCTTTTGGGATTGTTGTAAAAACTCAGGGAATAGAGGCGGATGACATTCCAGTTCGCGCGCTTCAAAGTCTGCACCTGCATGACGACGCGGTCCTTTGTGGAGAATTTTTCCGAACCGTCGGAAAGTATCGCCAGTATGAAATTCGTCCTGTTTTTGGGATCAATTACGGCGACGTCAATTTTGAAGTCCGACACGCCCACGTCACAGCGGCACTCGTACCCCACGGCCTCGAGCTCCGCGGCTATGTATTTCCCTATGCCGTTGCGGTTGACTATGACCTCGTCGGATTTCGCGGCTATGTTCGTCCGGCCTTTCTGGGCAAATTCCAGAAAAGCTCTGAGCCCCGCGACGCCTCTCGCGGACGTGCGCGACAAGTCTATCATGGAGTAACGCATCGAGGAATAGACGGTCATCTCCTCCCTCGCCCTCGTCACTGCGACGTTTAATCGCCTCCAGCCTCCGTACTGGTTCAACGGTCCGAAGTTATATGAAAGCTTTCCAGTCCTGTCGGGTCCGTAGCAGACGGAGAAGAGTATGATGTCCCTTTCGTCACCCTGGACGTTTTCGAGGTTCTTGACAAAGAGCGGCTCATCGCCGTCGTACGCGGCGTCTTCGAGTTTGTTGTCATATATGGCCTTGGAAAGCCTCTTTTCGAGGTATTCCTGCTGCGGGGAGCTGAACGTCACAATGCCTATGCTCTGCTTTCTCTTTTCCGGGCTTTTGAGCCTCGATATGACGTCGGAAACAATGGCGTCGGCCTCCTGGGTGTTTACCTTCCTTCCGCCCCTGTCGTATATGCCGGATTCGATGTATCTGAGCGTCACCTTGCTTTCCAGAGCGTCCGGAGACGGGAACGTGCAGAGGCGTGAGCCGTAATACATTATGTTGGAGAAGGCTATGAGGCTTTCGTGTCTCGAGCGGTAATGCCACACGAGATGCCTTTGCGTTATGCCGAGCGCCAGGGCGTCCGCGAGGATGCTTTCGAGATCTCCCTCGCTTTCATACTCCTCGCTGGGCGCTCCGGATGAGAAGAACGTCGTCGGGGGAAGCTGGTTGGGGTCTCCCACTATGACGGCGCTTTTCCCTCTCGCGAGGGAGGCGACGGCCTCCGCCGTGGGCATCTGAGACGCCTCATCGAATATGACGAGGTCGAAAAAACCGCTCGTCGCGGGGAGGTACATCGAGACCGTGGAAGGCGACATCATGACGCATGGAGAGACGGCCTTCATGAGAGTCGGCGTCTCAGAAAAGAGGTCCCTTATCCGGAACGTCTTCTCGCTTCCCTTTATCTTCCTTCTGTACTTTATGAGCTCAGCCGCGATATCGCCCTCCGCGTCTTCGCCGGGAAGGCGGGATATGAGATCGGCACGTATCTTTTCCCTCGACATCTTCGAGAAATCATCGAGAAGACTCGTCAGCCTCGCCGCGTTCTCGTCAAGGAGCGCCGCGGAGAATTCGGACAGAACGTCGTCCTGCGGGATGTTGGTTCTGAGGAAATTCCTGTACACGTTCTTTATGAACGACGAGGTTATCTCATCCCCGGATATGACACCACTCTCCATGGCGTCAGTCATGAATTTGAGACCTAGGGCGTTGAGCTCCTCGGCACTCCTTTTGTAGACGCACCAGGAAGGCAGCATGTCTATGTTGTCAAGAAGCGCAGTGCATTTGGAGCCGTAGTATTCGAGGATGTCCTCATCGGAAATTTTCTTTTCGTCAAGGCCCAAAAATTCGTCGAAGTCGGAGACGGACTTCATGAGCGCGTCGCCCGCGGCGAGAAGTCCGGATATGAGAGGCGTTAAGCTCGCGTATTTTTTAGACCTCACGCACGCGCCCGAAAACGAGTTCGCGTTGTAGTCCATGAATATGTCGGCGCAAAGGTCGTGGAGTCTGAAAAGCGGCTCGGTGAAGTCTTTGAGCTTTTTTTCGTTTATCGACCCGCCGAAGCCTGAAAACGAAGGGGTCAGCTCGCTTGTCTCCGCCATGACGCGTCTCGCCTTCTCCATGTCGGCGGCGCGTCTTATCAACTCCACCTCGTCTTTTTCGGCAACCGGCGTCTTCGCGCATCTGTTTATCTTTTTCAAAACCTGCAAAAGGACCTTGGACGAACGGTAGTTCTCGCCCCAGTTTTCAAGCTCTCCGTCCACCTCTCTGTAAAGTTCGCCTATGTCGGGAAGAGAGCGCATCGAGGACATCCACGCGCGGCATTCGTCATCATAGCGTCTCGCAGCGTTGTAGAACCTGTTGAGCTTTTCTTCCGGAAGCGAGAAAAACACATCCAGCTCCCCTGAAAGGAGCATTCCGCTAAGCTTTTTGAGCGCGTCGAACTTTGCTCTCGTGAACGTGCTTGTCTTCTGCCCGAACTTGTTTAAAAAGAGGGTGAGATAATTTTTGTAGTTTTTGAGGTTGGCGAAAAGAACCTCGCTATACGTCACGGCGCAGTCTTTCGTCCCCTCATCGCAGGAAGTTAAAGAAATCCCGGAAAAAGGCGAAAGATACACGCCTCCGCATTCCCCCGCCGCCGTCTGGGCGCGATATATGAGTTCTCTGCACTCGTCAACCTTCTTTTCCGTGAGGGAGTCGTAAAAGGTCGATTCCACATTCACAAGCTCCGGCGCGTTTTTATTCTGGAAATAGAGAACTATCGCGTCGTACACGGACACGCCTATGCGTCTTTTTTTGTGGAGCGCTTCCATGAAGGCCATCACGGCTCCCCTCTCGCCCGAAATTTTTTCCGCGGCGGAGGAAAACGCCTCATCGTCAAACTCCGCCGTGAGCGCGAGTGTCGAGTCTATCTGCCTCGTTATCTCCGCCTTGTCGGATTTGGGAAGATGAAGCTCGAGGCAGAAATCCCCCACCCCTATGCCGTCGAGACGTTTTTTGACGACCTTTATCGCGGCCTGCTTTTCGGCGACAAACAAAACCGACATGCCTTTTTCCATGGCGTTGGCTATCATGTTGGTTATGGTCTGGCTCTTTCCCGTTCCGGGAGGCCCGTGCAAAACGAAGGTCGTGCCTTTGACGGCCTCGGCGACGGCCTCGAACTGCGAGCTGTCGGAAGGCAGGGTTATGAGAATGTCTTTGGGGTCGCACCTGTCTTCATCCGCCCTTTCCGGGGACGGCGCGCCAAATCTGTTTTCACCCATGATGAGACTTTCTATGAGCGAATTTTTTCTGTACTCGTCCATGTTGGCGTCTATGTCCTTCCACATGGCGAAGCGTGAGAACATGAACTGCGCGACATAGACGTCGTCGTATATCTCCCATCCCTTTCTGTCGGACACGGCGGACTTCACCGACGCTATCATCTCAGACGGCGCGAGACCCTTCCCCACCATGCCCCTAAGATCTATCCCGAAGGTCTGGAAAAGATATTCGAGGAGGGTAGCGTTGGGCTCGTATTCGTTGTCGCATTCAAGATATATGGCCTGCTTTACGCGCTTCAAATCGACGGGAAGAAGACATATGGGCGCGTATTTCGTGTCATCATCTCCCTCCATGGTCCAAGCGAGAAAGCCTATCGCGAGATACAGCGTGCCGCTTCCCGCCTCTTCCTCGGCAGCCTTTGAACGCCTTATGAGGGCGGAGCTTCTGTCTAAAAGTTCCTTTCCTTCCCCGAAGGTCCTTATCTTGCCGTCCTTCATCTCCATCGCGATAAGCTCCGCGGATTTTCTGACCCGTGCCGCCGCACCGAAATCGGGAACCTTCGTGCTTTGCGGGAAGGCAAGCTCCGGAAGAATCGAAAACCTCGCCACGAAATCGAGCCCCGTCACGAATGAGTCAATGTCGGCGCACCTCACATGCAGGCAGTCGCCTTTGTATTTGAAACTTAAAAGGTTGTTTCTGAGCGACAAATCGAGAAGGCTTCTTTTCCAGTTATCCTCCTTTGAAAGCTTCTTCGTGAGCTCGAACCGGGATGAGTCTATTATCCTTCCCGGCCGCGTCTCGAACGAGGTCTGTGCCTCCCGCAATAGTTCGTAACTCTCCCCTCTTTTGACTTTGAGCGGCATTGGAAAGACGCCGTCTATCCGACATCTTCTGACATCCACGCACTGTTCGTATTTTTTGGCGGCAAGCCCCGCGAGGAAATGCTCCTCGCTCAAATCGAAGCTCGCGTTTTTGTGCGCGAAAAGATCTGACACGTCAACGCAGGAGATGTTGTTGACGCCTCTCGCCGCGTATCTTGAAATGAGGTCCATGTCGTCTTCGACGGGAAGTGAAAAACAGCTGTCGTAGAGCCAGCATCCGACGGCGACGGCGCGCTCGCCCATGAGAATCAGTGGGTTTAGCCCGGCGTTTTCAAGGCAGCTCGCAAAAAAAAGCGCCATCTCCATGGGGGAAGCTTCCTTTTTGGAAAGGACCTGGGATATGTCGCCTAGCTCAACGCGCTCAGTGTACTTTTCCGCGCCCGCGGTCCTTTCTATGCTCTGGCGCTTTATTTCCGTGTAGATTTTCTGGGCGGACTCTTTGACGGAGGATTTAGCGGCGCCATCCGGCATACCGCCGTCATACACGCGCCCGCCCTCCTTTTTGATTATTTTTGCCTCGGCCTTTATCTTCGCGCAGTCGGACAAAAGCGGACGCACCGACGCCGCGATTAGCTCAACGTTTCCCGAAAGTCCCGACCAAAAGTTCATGGGCAGAGCGAAAATGCCAGCCGTGAAGCTTTGAAGCACATCTTTCCCCTTTGAAACCCGGACAGATACGTTACACGGCGTTATCTCGGTTATGTCGGCGAGGTATTCAGGGTTTAAAACGTCCTCCACATCAACTTCGACGGAGCTTTGCGACAAAAGAAGGTCTATGGGGATCTCCTTTGGAAGAATGAGAGGTGTGTCACCCGAAACCGTGACCAAAACCCCTTCAACGTCCGTCATTTCGCCGTTTGAAATTTTAAGGGATGAAAAAAGCGGCTGGGAGCAAAAATACGTTGAATAGCCGACGTATTCGGAAATCTCACCCTCCAGCGCTATGTTTTCCACACGTTTATTTTTTCCTTTCGCTGCCATAAGCCACCTCCCCACCATTATACGAAAAAAAGGCCCTCTTTGCAAGATATCTTCTCTTTCCCTCAAATTTTTTTCGCGGGAC
>JAJQAJ010000008.1:0-9964 GCA_021203865.1 Clostridia bacterium | reverse complement strand
AAGGTTTCCGCTGAAAAGATCATATTCAGCCGCGCCGCTCGCGTTGGTGGAAAGACAAAGAGTTAGGTCCATCATGCTAAATATCGTACCCGAGACGTAAATTCCGCCTATGCCCGTTATTCCATTATGCTCCAAAGCCAAAGTCGCGCTGTTCACATACCCCGCGGTAAGGCCCGATATAAAACCTTCGTTTATTTCAAAAGCCCAGTAATCGTCCGTGAGGCCGAACGTCGTCTCAACATCCATATCCCCTATATCGGCTTCCGTTTTTCCGTCCAAGACAACCTTCGCGCCGGAAACATACTGCCCGAGATTAAGCCACTCAACAAGGCTTTTTTCGCTATCGGCAAGAGTCTGAACGCCATAAAGCGAGGTGGTCTCCGTATCGTCCGAGCCTGTGGCAAATAAATCCGCAATGATAGCCCATACCGTGCTGCTTGTCCCCAGAAGCCATGCGAGAGGGCTGACGTCCGCGTCTGAGTCAAGGATATAATTTCCAAAATCCTT
The DNA here is from genome assembly GCA_021203865.1 of Clostridia bacterium. Taxonomy (GTDB): domain Bacteria; phylum Bacillota; class Clostridia; order Christensenellales; family Borkfalkiaceae; genus Coproplasma. The sequence continues at coordinate 9,457 of JAJQAJ010000008.1, read as the reverse complement.
TGTTGTCATTTCCCGGTACGTTGGGGTGTCTGTTTCAAGGTCTTTTGCCATGGCGATATAATCCCCACACCAGGTGAGGCCTATGGTCGAAGCCGTTGCCACGGTAAATATGCTCGCATATGTGCTTTTTTGCAAATCCCCGACAACGGAAACATAGAGGTCCCCGAGAATGTCGCCCACGGTCACGACGAGATTTTTAATTTCTATCGTCACGCTCCCGAGAGAGTCCAAATCCATGCTGATGGCCAAATCCCCGGCGAACGTGTATGATTCATTTATGTAATTTGAAGCCGAAAGGTCGAGTACCGACGTCATAAGGTCGCCAACCAAAGTCTCAAGCTCCAGGTTATTGATGTCCTCCGCGGGAGATATGTGCGCTTCCTTGTCCCCCGTGTCGGGAGTAAGAATAATTTCCACGTTTATGGAAGGAATTTTCATGTAGACGCTTTCAAGCTCGTATTCGTATGTGGTCTCCGTCTCGGACACGAAGGTTTTGGTAATGTAGCATTCTACCTCCATCTCAAAACCGTCCATATTAAGTGAAACCGTAGCTTTTTGCCTCCCTACCTGATCGTTGTAATCAAGGGTCATCTCAATGCCGCCGTCTACGTCGCTTTCTTCATCGAGAGCCTCCGCTATCGCCATGAACGCGGTGAGCGCCATGTTGTCGCTGTACGCCGCTATGGTCTCGGGGTCAGCCAAAACGTCGTCACTTATGGCGACATTGACTATCTTTCCTCCCATTATGTCAAAAAGGGTGCTTCCCGAAAGAAGGTCAATGTAAATCTGCTGGTTTCCTCCTTCGTCGTACGACGTCACAATGATGTGGGCATATTCATAAAGCTCCATGGCAAACTCAATCCAGTCCATGAGCTCGAACTCACCCATGCCCTCAAAGTCGATGTCCATTTTTTCAAGGTCTATCGCGGCGTAGAGGTACCCGTCGACGTAAACGTCTCCATATGTGAGCTGCATGGCGAACGTGTCGCCCTCCGCCGTGAGCATGCCGCCTATGGCCTCCATGAGAACATCGCTCGCGTCCGGGCTGTAAACGTATTCGGTGTTCGTCTCGGGCTCGAGTTTCCCGTAGTACGTGTCAAAATAACTTTCCGCCTCTTCAAGAATTTCAGAAGCTTCCGACCAGATAGCCTCGTACCCATCCATATCAGGATATGAGTACGTCGTCGTGGCGGTCGTCGTGTTTTTTGTCGAGATGCCTTTTTTGACTTTGGAAACCTCTTTGGTCTCAAGTTTCAAAATGCGGTAATCGGAGTCAAACGTCACGGTAGCGCTCACCTCGGAAAAATCAGGGAAATCGGAAAGACCGCCGTGGTTTTTCATGGAGTACTGATAGTAGCAGATCGCCTTTTCAGGGTCGAGGGTGAAAGACTGCGTGTACGTGCCGTCTGAATTTTTTTCGACGTCTTTGCTTTCCAGAACGGTCTCGTCATTTATGACGAACACGGAAATCTCATCAGAGAAAAGCCCGTGGAGGAAATAATAATCCTGCTCCAAAAGGTATGTGATGTCGCCGTCTCCCGTACCCCAGGTGACGTCGGAATAGTCGTGGTCTTTGTTTTTGGGTTTGGACCCGTCGCGAAGATAGACGCTTCTCTCCTCTTTCGCGCTGTAGCCGCGTCCCGTCACGAAGAGTGCCTCAAAGGCCTCTTTTGAGAACGCGGAATAGGATTTCTGGGTGGTCAGCATGTATCCGTTCTTATAGTATTTGTCGGTCCAAATCTGCTGGTTGTTTATGCCGCCGGCGGCCTTCGCCTGGCTGTCGGACAGGGCATACCACTCTTCCTGCTGCTCCAAAGTGTACGCGATGTAATTTATGTTGTTTGTGTTACCGCTGCCGTCCATGGGATCGGCACCTTTGGGGTCAACTTTGTTGAAGTAACCGAAGTAATCTCCGGAGTCCTTATTACTTTTGCAGGCCGTGGCCCCTATGCCCACACATACGCAAAGTACTACCGCGAGAACGGCAGTCAAAATCCAGCGCAATGATTTATGGCTCTTTTTTTCACTCATTGATATTACCTCTGCATATCATCCCTCCCCAAAAAATTTCGGGCAAGGCGGTCTTTCGATGTCAAAATTATAAAAAAGTCTCACGCCCCGTGTCAAATTCTAAGGCGTGCACGTACAAATTTTGTCATGGTTTTTTATGACAAATTATTTTTAACCGTGACTATTTTGGGTTGTTTTAAGGCCGTGCCGAACGGCGCACGTAAATCATAGTGCGCACGCGAAAATCCCGCCCGGCGCAGCAGAAAAATTTAGAAAAAATTAGAGGCGAAATTTTGTTGCAATATCCGGGTTTTGCTGGTATACTGATTTAGCATCAAATTAAAACTATGGAGAGACAAAATGTCGCTTTTTACTTTTTTGGCAGCAGAAGACGTGGGGATGTCTGAAAACGTTTACAAATACGCGTTCACACCCTCATGCGTCGTGGTAATAATTCTGATGTTTCTCGCGGCTCTCGCGGCAGTCGTTCTCATAATGTTCCAGCAGAGCAACTCGGAGGGCATCCAGGGCATCACCGCGACGAGCGAGACGTTCTTCGGGAAAAACAAGGGAAGGTCCGTTGAGAGTAGACTCAAAAGGTGGACATGGATATGCCTCATAGTTCTGGCCGTCCTCTCTCTCGCGCTTTACATCTTGCAGATTGCGCTCTCGGCATAACCCGCAAAATTGAATTTTCCGCCGGTCGCCATAAGCTTCCGGCTTTTTTTATGAAGGAAGGCAAACCAAGTGGACAACGATCTCAAAGAAAGAATAATGGCGGGCTACGACGCGGGAAAGCTCAAAGAGATGACGGACAGTGAAATATGCCGCGCCGTCATGAAAAAGAACGGCAAGAGAAAAGAAGTCATCCGCGCGCTGCAAAGCCTCGTCAGAGAAGGAAGGTTAATTTTAACCCCGTCAGGGTACTACACAACCAAAAAAGCCGCGAAACCCTTCCGGGCGGTTGTCAGGGGGAACAAAAAAGGTTTCGCCTTTCTCACGGCGACGGATGAGGACAGCGTACGCAATGGCGACCTCCACGTCTATGAAAAAGACCTTCTCGGCGCGTACGACGGCGACATCGTGCTCGCGGCCCGGGACAAAAGCGGCGAAGGATACGTTTTAGAAATTATCGAGCGGGGAAACAAAAGAATCTGCGGCACACTCTACGCGACAGCCCCTCACGCGCTCGTCTCTCCCGACAACGACAAATTCGCGTCAGACGTCGTGATAGACGCAGGGCACCTTCTCGGCGCCTCAAGGGGACAGAAGGTGGTCGTCCAAATAACCTCCTACGACGAAAAGAACACGCCTCACGGCGTCGTCGAAGAGATACTGGGAAAGCCCGGCGATTTTCTCGTCGAAGAGCTCGCGGTGATAAGAAGCTTTTCGCTCTACGAAGAGTTCTCCGAAAAAGCCGAAAAAGAGGCACTCGCATCTTCGCGAAGGGAGATAACCCCGGGTGAGGGAAGACAGGATCTTAGAGATGTCTACACCATAACGATAGACGGCACGGACACGAGGGACATGGACGACGCGATATCCTTAGAAAAAACCGATGAGGGTTTCACCTTAGGCGTGCACATAGCGGACGTCACTGAATACGTCGCCTTCGGCTCCGGCCTCGACGAGGAGGCATATGAGCGGGGCACGAGCGTGTATTTTCCCGACAGGGTATTCCCCATGCTCCCCCAAAGTCTTTCCAACGGAGCGTGTTCCCTGAACGAAGGTGAAGATAGGTACGCTTTAAGCTGCGTCATAAAATACAGCCCCGAGGGGAAAGTCATATCTACGCAAATTTACGAGAGCGTCATCCGCTCGGACAGAAGACTAAGCTATCCCGACGCGAACGGCATTTTAGACGGCGACGAAGAGCTTTTGGAAAGAATGCCGGACGCCGCGGGGCCTTTGAGAGACATGCTGGAGCTTAGAAACATCCTCCGGGGAAAAAGAGAGAAAAAAGGAGCCGTCGACCTCGACGTCAAAGAGGCGAAAATTTATTTTGAAGACGGAAAGATAGACATTCCCGAATTCGAGAGAGGGGTATCCGAGGACATCATAGAACAGTTCATGATAGCGGCGAACGAGGCCGTGGCGGAGTTCGCGCAGAAAAACAGACTTCCCATCCTCTACCGCGTGCACGAAGCACCCACGGGCGACAAAGTTGACCAGCTTTCCTCCTTCCTGCATGACCTCGGCGTGCGCATGAAATTCAATAGAGAGGACATACGCCCGAAAGACTATGCCGCCGTCCTCAAAGACACGGAAGACCACCCCGCCGCGGCGGTCATAAACACCGTCATGCTGCGTTCGATGCAGAAGGCGAGATACTGCGAAAAGAACCTCGGTCACTTCGGGCTCGCCTCCTCCTGCTACTGCCATTTCACGTCACCTATAAGAAGGTATCCCGACCTTTTCACACACAGGACGATAAAGGCCTTTCTTCACGGTGAAAAGAATAGGATAAACAAATTCGCCTCTCTTACGGAAGACGCCGGGGAGGAGACGTCGGAAAGAGAGCGCGTGGCCGACGCGTGCGAGAGGGCGGTCGACAACCTCTACATGTGCGCGTACATGCAGGGTCACATAGGTGAAGACTATGAAGCCGTGATATCGGGAGTGACTTCGTTCGGAATATTCGCGCAGCTCAAAAACACCGTCGAAGGTCAGATTAGGATTGAGGAGCTTCCCTACGACAGCTATGTCTTCGATGAGGCGCGTCTTTCACTCATAGGCAAAAAACACCGCTTCACGATAGGCGACAACGTGCACATAATAGTCAAGGACACGTCCATGAGTCAGAGAAAAATCTTCTTCTCGCTCTACGAGATGATGCAGTACTGACATGCAAAAACAGCTCTGTTACAACAAAAAAGCGCGCTTTGAGTACTTCATAGAGGAGACATACGAGGCGGGGATAGTCCTCGAGGGCTCGGAAGTCAAATCCCTGCGTGACGGCAACTGCTCGCTCGGGGACAGTTTCTGTTACATCAAAGGCGGTGAAGTGTTCGTCAGAAACATGCACATAGGCGTCTACAAAAGGTCCGCCGCCTTCAACACGAGAGACCCCAAAAGAGACAGAAAACTTCTTTTGAACCGCAGGGAGATAAACAAGATAGCCGGGAAGATAAATGAAAAAGGCGAAACGCTCATCCCGCTTTCCGTCTATCTCAAAGACAATCTCATAAAGGTCGAAGTGGCGCTATGCAAAGGCAAGCACACCTACGACAAGAAGAGAGTGCTCGCCGAAAAAGACGCCAAAAGAGAGGCGGAGCGCGAAATCAAAAAACACATGGGGAGCTGAAATGCCGATAGTCATAGACAGGGACATACCCGCATACAAAATACTCACCGGGGAAAAAATATTCGTCATGGACAAGGACAGGGCGGTGTCGCAGAGGATTCGTCCGATAGAGATTGCCATTTTGAACCTGATGCCGACAAAGGAGGACACGGAGACGCAGTTCATGCGGCTGCTTTCCAACTCACCCCTCCAAATAAACATAACACTCGTCAAAACCTCGTCCTACACCTCCACGCACACCGCGGCGGCGCACCTCGAAAGATTCTACAAATATTTTGACGAGATAAAGGAGAGGCGCTTCGACGGCATGATAATCACCGGCGCGCCCGTTGAATGCATGCGTTTTGAAGACGTCGCCTACTGGAAGGAGCTCGAGGCGATATTTGACTGGACGACGAAGAACGTCACCTCTACCCTCTTCGTGTGCTGGGCGGCCCAGGCCGCGCTCTACTACTTCTACGGCGTCGACAAACACCCTTTGAGCGAGAAATGCTTCGGGATATTCGCGCATCACAAGACCAAAAAAGGCGAGGCGGAACCGCTCCTCCGCGGCATATCCGACACCTTCCACATCCCGCACAGCAGGCACACGGTCATAAATGAAGATGACGTCAAAAAAATAGAGGGGCTTTCCGTTCTCGCGAAGAGCAAAAAGGCCGGCGCAGCGATAATGAAAAGCGACGACAACACGAAGGTGTTCGTGACGGGGCACATGGAATACGACAGGGACACTTTAAAAAAAGAATATGAAAGGGACCTCGCGAAGGGCATTGACTTAAAACCCCCGGAAAACTATTTTTCCGACAAGGCAAAGACGAGGATAAAGATGAACTGGACTTCGACCTCAAACCTTTTTTACATAAACTGGCTCAACTACTGCGTGTACCAGGTCACGCCGTACGAACTGTGAGTTTTTTCTATTTCAAAAGGACGCCCGAAAGGAGCGTCCGTTTTCTTTTTGTCTATGAGCTTTCATCGCCTTCGGCGGCATCGGGAAGGGTTTCCACGGCGGCTTCGGAAAGTTCACCCCCGCCCCCGCCTTCACCTTCCGGCGGCGAAAGTGACGCGTACCGTTTTCTGAAAATTTTTGAACGGAACATGACGATGTTTAAAATGACGAAATAAGCCACGGCTATCGCGAGGGAAATGTAGCACATCGTGGCGCTCTGAGGCGCCATTGAGGCCAGAACAAGCATTGGAATGGCGAAAATTATCGCCGGAACGTTCATGAAGACCATGTTTTCGCTCGCCGGCGTTCGGTAGGAGCCGTCCACCTCCCGAAGAAGTATCATCCCAGAGCTCGCCGTGCCCGTCAGCATGCCGAACATGCCCAGAAACTGCTCGTAGCGGTACTCTTTGAAAAGCACCCTGCACACAAAATATATGTAGAAGAACGTCGCCACACCGCCGACGGCCGCGAGAATGAGAAGCACGGCCCAGTAATCGGCGAGAAGGTCGAGCTGTATAGCCGCTATCCCCGCGACTATCATGATGTCAAACATGAAGCCGCTGATTCGTCCCATCATGAAGTTGTTGACGACCTTCTTTTTTATGACCTTCTTGCTCTGAAGCTTGTTGAGAACGGCCTTCACGGGGATGGTCAGTATGACGCCCACGAGGAAGTTGAATCCGAAGACCGTCGATTTTACGCTGTCACCGAATGGAAGGCAGACCGCCCACATCAGAAGATAGGAAAGACCGTATATCGCGAGCACTATCGCTATCTGCACGGTGAACTTGTCAAGCGAGGACACAATGGGAATCTCGTCCGAACCCTCGTAATCGGCAAGTGTGTTCGCCTCTTCTTTCGTCGTGACCTTTATCTTCCCCCTGCGCTTTAAAATATTGACGTATATGACGCCGCCTATGCACGCGACCAAAAATCCGAGGGCGGCTATCGTCAGTCCGAAGTTTCCGCCGCCTGCGAGTCCGTAATTCTGTTCATAATTGTTGCCGTAGTTCATGGCCTGCCCGGTGCCCTGTCCGAATCCGAAGCATAAAAGAATGCCCGCGCCGTCTATGAGTCCCGTCACATTGAAGATTTCGACGGCCATTATGGTAATGACTATTCCGAGTATCGCCTGCACGAGGTACGAGTTGACGGTGGTAAGTCCGGTGTTGAGGACCTCACCCGTCCTTTTTTTTGTGAACTTGCGGTCCGACGAGCGCATGCCCATCGCTATGAATCCGAGTCCTAAGCAGTGATAGGTTATGAGCTCTAATATCTGTATCCCGGTATAAGAGCCTTCCTCCGTCCCCGACGCAATCTGCAAAAAAGAAAGATTGAAAAAATATGTGTGCGGATCCGTGCAGAAATAAACCACCGTCGAAACGATGAGAAGGATTATGCCGCCCAGAACGGAGCTCGGAATGAGTGCCTTCCTGAGAAACGGTATGAAACGCTTCAACGCGCTCGCGATGAGTATGCTGACGGCGAGGAATATGAGTATCAGAAGGAACGCCCATACGCTAGATGCCGAGAATGATATCATCTTTTCCTCCCTTCACGTTTTTGTAGTGGTTGTAGAAATTGACGTATTTTATCGCGCAGAACCTTCTTCCGGACGTGAGCTGAAAAGTCTTTCCCTCCGCGTACACGTCAAGCGCGCATTTATCCCAGACGGTGACGGAAAGAACGTCATCAAATTTCCATACTCTGTCACCGAGTTCAAACCTGTCGGCATAAAGCCTTAGCTCCGTGTTTTTTGAAACCAGCTCCTTTGACAATTTGTCCATTCGGTTAATTTTAACCGTGACTTTTTCGCTGTATATGGGTTCTTCCGTTTTGTTGACGTCAAACGCCCTCACGACGTCCTCCTGGAAATCTATCCATTCCCTGACGGTCTTCACAGGAAAATCAACGAAATGTCTGAACCCGTCCATTTTCGTCGTCGTTCCGCATTTTTCACAGGTTATCGTGTTGAGGCGGCTTCTCAGCGTGCCCAGCGAATGACACACGGGGCAGCAGTACACGGCCCGTTCCAAAAATTCCGCCGTGTGTTTTCCGCGGGTTTTCACGGGCTCATCCGACTCATCGACATACATCTCCTTTTTTATGAGCTCGTTGAGTTCATCCACGGACATGTCCTTGTATTCATCGTAGGGGACTATTCTTTTTATGTCACCCTCGAGTCTGCGCCCCTTCCTTTTTTTGTCGGCGTACCTCGGCAGGACGGTGTATCCTCCGCGCATGACAAAAAATGCGAGAGGTATTTTTAGCATCTTGACAAGCTTCGCTATCGCGGGGTTGATGTCGAGGGTTATGCCGTTATAAGACCTCGCGCCTTCTGGGGAAAGCGCCAGCGAATACCCCTCTTTTACCACACGTATGCAGGTCATGACAGCGTGTGCGTCGTTCGTCGATTTTTTAAACGGGATGGGCGCCTGCGCGAAATGAAAAATCTTTGATTTAAGACCCTGGGTCATGACGTCTTCGGCGGCCACGGTGTAAGTCTGGTGTCTTAGCTGCAACTGCAAAAAGAGCGAGTCAGTGGTCATCTGATGATTGTATAAAAAAAGATAGGGCTGTTTCCTATTATCCAGCTTCCCCCCGCGTCGATATCCGAATTTGAGCTTGGAGTTGATGGCGAACAGAAAATTCTGCACTCTGAAAAAGAAAGTGTGTCTGGCCCTATGCCATCTTATTTTCTTCGTCTTTCCCATAAAATATGACTTCCGCGAAAATTATACTTTATCAGGTCATTCGTCGTTCTTTTACAAAAAAATTCTATCATATGCCTTTGACGCGCGTCAAATGATTATCAGGTTTCACGCGAAAAGGACACCATGGAGCGATGAGACATGAAAAAATTCCCAATTTCACGTCAGTTTAAATCAAAAAGGCGCATTGCGGCACGAACATGCCATGACACAAACACAAAGGGGCCGGCTTTGACACCGACCTCGCCTTTTTCCGTTTTTCGCGGATTTCATTTGTTTTTTTATCAAACTTTCACACCTTAACTCTTTCTATTACGCAGGTGTGTTCTTTCGTTTTTTCGTCGTCGTAGTTTATCCCCACGAGTATGACATCGCCGTGATATCCGGAAAGCGCGTCATAATATTCGCTGTCAAGAGCGTGTTTGAGCGCGCCTTCCGCGGATTTATTGACTTTAAGCTCTATCACCATGGGAGGATATGTGG
>JAJQAJ010000065.1 GCA_021203865.1 Clostridia bacterium | reverse complement strand
AAAAGAAGTCATAACAGTCGACAATACGAAGCTTATCTAAGCTTTCGTGCGAAATTTGTCATGAGTTAAGGGGTCTCCGAGCGGGGCTCCTTTTTGTCTCCCGCCACCAAGGCCGCCATGAACCAGATTACCGAAAAAGGATATGACGACTACTTCGAGTACAGAGGCTATCACGGGGACGTCATACACGTCGGGTTAAACTTCAAAAAGATGACGGAGAAGAAAAAAGCCGCTCTCGCGAAAAAAGGCGAGGGCCATGCAGATGATGGCGGCAAACGCTTTTTCGGCAATGATGCGGGACTTGGCACGCACTGGGTGCCCGAGCCGTGTGCCGGACGCCTTTTAACATTGAAAATTTTAAGATGGAAAATATCGAACATCGCTGGGGCGGAGAAAGACGAATTGACGTAGTCTCCTCTAATGGCAAATGCGTCTTCACGAAGTTTTTTGAACGCAGTGTTATTTGTCTCCGAACGGGGTTTTTTTATCTTTGTGCCATTCGTTTTGTGAAGAAGATGTTTTTTGTCGCTCCGGCCGATTTTCAGTGTGTTACCGCATGTTATCGGTTGAATTTATGGGGTACTGGCCCGTCATTGCGGTAAATTTGCCTCAAGGGACTTACCAAGTTTGACATCCTCGGGGGGGCGTTATAATTGCGTAAAATGTTTTCGCTTTGCCGCAAAGTTTTCGCTCTTTTCCCCCATAAAACGCGAAAAGCGACTTCTTCGCGAAGCGGCACACAAAGGCTACGCGCGGCCGTCCGACCGCCCGGCCGAAACTTCAACGGTAAACAAATGAGGAAACTTACATCTGGGGATTTTTGCTTGAAATTATGACAAAAAACGCATTTTGGAAAATCATGGCGTCGTTTCTCATCGTCGCGGCCTTTTTGGCGCTCTGCGTCTTCGGGGCGTGCTCGTCGGATGAAGACGGCGAAAAAGGTGTCACCTCGTCTGCGGAAGACGTGACGGGGATTGATGTATCATACGAGAACACGGAGACGAGTGTCGTAAATGACGGGGTGTTTTTCGACGTCGGCGAAAGAGTCACCCTTAGGGCCAGCGTCTCGACGAAAAGCGGCAAAGCCTTCTCGGGCTATGTAGACTGGACGTCGGAGGACGAGGATGTGGTCGGCGTCTCTGTGGGCAACATTTTGGAAGCTAAGGCCGTGGGCGAGACTCGCGTCACCGTCACCGTGAGGGGAAACGAAGAGATTTCTTGCGCTTTCGACGTCACGGTTTCTGAACCCGGCACGGTTTTCAAAGTGGGCGTAAAAGATGACGTCAAGGGCTTCGGTTATAGGGACCACGTGACGGGCGTTTATTCGGGACTTGAGATTGAACTTGCCGGGATGATCTACGAGGAACTCAACGAAAGCGACGATTTTGACTATGAGAGTGTGGCGTACATCGGCGTCCTTCCCGACGACAGAGAGGAATATCTTCAGAGCGGGATTGTTGACTGTGTCATAGCGACATACACGAGAACCGAGATGAGGGAAAACGACGTCGACTTCTCCGAGGCGTATTATACGGACTATGTGGGCGTCCTCATGAGCGGTGATTTCGCCGGCTCGGCATTCGCGGAGGGGGGCGATGACGCGGTTTACAGTCTTGAAAGCATCTCCTCGTATGTGGAGACAAGTGGGGCGGAAGGTAAAGACATAACGCCCTGCCGCGTGGGGTATGTCGTGGACTCCACGGCGTTCGACGCGTTCCAGTTGTATCTTGATAGCTATAACGACGGGAGCGGCATAAAATACGCGGATCCGTCCATGGGGAATTTTTTCGAGTACGCCGAATACGAGGACTACGACGCGTGTGAAGCTGCCATGAAAAAAGGCGATATAGACCTTTTCGTGGCGGACCATTCGATACTCATGAGCCACATGGTTTCCGGCTCCGTCATGCTCACGGACGAGCTCGAGACGGCCGATTACGCCGTCGGCACGAAGAAGGCTGACTCATCCTCAGGGCTTGAAAAGACCCCGCTCACAGAAGCCATATATGAGCTCATAGACACATGGCTTAACGACGGGGACGAGGGAAGCCTTTCCACGATAGAAAAGCTCATTTCGGAGTGGATAGACGAGGAAACCGGCACATTAACCGAAAGGGTATGAACGCTCTCGGTTAAAATTAACCATAGGTGAAGAACTTTTGATTTTGCGTACTTTCGAGGATATCGCATCATGACTAAATTCAGAAAAATATTCACGGCCACGCTGTCCTGTTTCGTCGCCCTCGTCATGGCGGCGGGGATTGCGTGTCTTACCATAAACTGCTCCTCCGAGGAGAGCGCTGAGCGCGGCAAAACCATATACGCCGAACCCGTGGCATATCCCGAGGTGCAGATGACAGGATACAGCTCTTTCGCGGAAGCCGTCGAAAAGAATTTGTCCGACACCGAGGCGGAGCAAGTCGCCCTGACTTTAACGGACGACTACATTTTCGCCGAAGATGAGGAGGGCGCTGAGATCCCCGCGGGGAAATACATCACCGTCGACCTCAATGGCCACACCCTGGATCTCATGGGCACATCCGTCGCCAGGGCGTTCGTTATATACGGCACACTGACACTCACCGATTCGACGGGAAAATATGAGGTCTACACCGGGTCAGAAGAGCCCGGCGTGTACGACAATGGCGACGGCACTTTCACGACGGTTTACAAAGTGACGGATGAGACCACGTACGATGCGACCGCCTATTCATACACATCTGGCGCGATATGCGGCGGTGTGAACACCACGTACGGAGGCACCGTTTACCTTAATGAGGGCGGCACGTTCATCATGGACGGGGGAATACTCACAGGAAACTCTCATTCTTACGGCGGCGCGATTCGTTCCAGCGGCTCATCTTCGTCGAGATGCACACTCATAATGAACGGCGGATCCATTTCGGGCAACACATCCACAAACGACGGCGCGGGGATTTGGGCTGAATACACAGACATAGAGCTTTCTGGCGGAATAATTTCAAGTAACACCGTCACCGGGAGCTCATACTGCGGCGGCGGCCTGTACATTTTGAACTCTAGCACGTTTTACATGGACGAGACGGGCGACATACCCATGGTTGTCTCCCACAACAATGCCAAGAACGGCTCAGGAATTGATTTTTTATCATCGGGCACATCCGCAGAAATTGCGGGAGGACACATTGAGTTCAACACGTCGTCAAGCGACGCGGCGCTTTATATCAACGGCGGCGTGGACTTCACTTTATCGGGCGGATTCATTGGCAACAACTCGGCCGTGAACTCCGGCGCCGGGATGTACATTAGAGAAAACGCCACCATGACGGGCGGCGTCATTTACGGTAACAAAGTTACCGGCACGAAGTACGGCGGGGGCGGCCTTCTCGTCTATGACAGCAGCACTTTCACGATGACCGGCGGAAAAATCATAAACAACACCTCCGCGAACTACGCGGGCGGCATATGCGTGTACAGCGGCTCAAAACTTGTCGTGAACGGGGGAGAGATATCCGGCAACACATGCAAGACGTACGGCGGGGGTGTTTATCTCAACGGTAAAAACACCGCGACAATAGAAAACTGTGTGATGGAGGGCAACGAAACCACAAGTCAGGGCGGCGGCGCCGTGCATGTCACATCTGGATGCACCTGCACGATGACAAATGTCACCATGAAGGAAAACTCGGGTGTAAAAGGCGGAGCGATTGACGTTCGAGGCACGCTGACCATTTCCGACTGCGATATTTCCGAAAACACCGCGACCGGCGAAACCGGCGGCGGGTTGTACATTAACGGCGGTACGGTCTATATGTCGGACACCGTGATAAGAAGCAACACGGCTTCGACGGGCGGCGGCGGCGTGTACCTTTCCGGGACACTCTCCGTTTCCGGCGAGATAATCATTGAAGGCAATACGTTCGGAGGGAGCGCTACAGCGGGTAACGTTCTTCTCGTCAAGGGAAACTATATAACCCTCGGCGGGTCGCTTTCGACGTCCTCATACATAGGCCTGACGCTCGCGAACGAGTCTCAGACGCAAATTACGACCGAAGAGGACAGCACGGAAAGGTACAAGAGCGCTGGACAATACTTCGACCTCGACGTCGACAACGAAAATTTCGTGGGCTACAAAAGCGGGGACAAATACCTGCAGCTAATAGACGGAGATGAAGCCGCGGTTGAGGTAAATTGGACAAGCGGCAAAACACGGTATTTCGACACGCTTGACGGCGCTCTCACTGTCGCGGCGTCAGAAAGCGCCGAAACGCGAGGCACCGCCAAACTTCATAGGGACGTCGATGTTTCTTCGACAATCACCGTCGCCGCGGGGACGTACGTCGCTCTTGATCTTTACGGGAGCACAGTCTCGTGGACGGGCTCTTCCAAATCGAATTTCTTCGTGGTTTACGGAAACTTCACACTTGAAGACAGCACCGCGAAAGGCGGCGAATATGAGGGCGACGAAGATAGTGGCGTCTACAAAATTGCGAGCGCTTCGTCTTCGTCTTACATGACGGTTTATGACGTCATGGACAAAAGTGGCGAGACAAAACGTTATTACTATGAGTCCGGCGCGATAACGGGCGGCATGGCGACAACGAGCGCAGGAAACGACATCAGCTCCAGGGGCGGCGCGTTCTATGTGGGCTCCGCGGCTAGTATGGTAATGTACGGGGGAACGCTTTACAACAACACGGGAACGTACGCCGGCGCCGTTCACACTTACGGCGTGTTCACTATGTACGGCGGGTCAGTTTCCGGAAACTATTCACAAAACACGTCATCAAAACATAACGGCGCGGCTTTCTTAAACGAGGGCACCATGTACATTTCCGGCGGCGTGATTTACGGCAACACCACGACGGGAACGGGATACGGCGGGGCGATTGAAAACGCCGGGACAATGTACCTACAAAAACTTGAAATAAACGAGACAATCCCAGGTGACCCCGGGCTTTGTGGCGTCGTCATTTCCGGGAACTATTCGTCGGCGTACGGCGGCGGGATATTCAATAGTTCCACTCTTTATATCTATGACGGATACATAACCCTAAATGAAGCCAAAACCGACGGTGGCGGCATAAACAACAATGGCGGGCCCGTCTACATGTATGGCGGGTATGTGACCGGAAACTTCGTCGCGGGAATAGGAGGAGGAGTGTGCTCGCCTTCGTCGTTCTATCTCTACGACGGGTACATAAGCTATAACTATTCAACCGGCTCGTACGCCGGCGGCATATACATGGGTTCGACCTCGTATTTCTACGGCGGGGAGATTTCCAATAACTCCGCCTCGAAGCAGGGCGGCGGCGTGTACACGGTAAGCACACTTTACCTCTATGCGGATGGAAGTGACGATGGATGTGGCGTCAAAATATCGGAAAACTCCGCAGGCTCTTTGGGCGGAGGCATATATTCGACGAGCAACCTCTACATTTATGCGGGTGAAATATCGGGGAACAGCGCGGCGACGAACGGCGGCGGAGTATACTCGACGAGCACTCTGTACATATATGGCGAAGATGTATCCGACGCGGGTTGCGTGAAGATAACCGAAAACAGCGCTTCCGATTCTGGCGGCGGCGTGTACGGGACGTCCAAAATATACATTCAGGGCGGCGAAATATCCAAAAACACCGTCAAAAATTATGGCGGCGGCGTGTACGCGTCCGCTTCCGCGACTCTTGAAATAAGCGGCGGTAGAATCTCCGAAAATAACGCCACGAGCTCCTCTAAGGGGCAGGGCGCCGGCGTAGCTGTTTACGGGACCGCGACAATGAGCGGCGGCACCATTTCTGAAAACGCCGCGGGATTCTACGGCGGAGCGCTTATTATTGCCGACGGGGCGACGTTCACCATGACCGGCGGCATCATGTCGGGAAACACCGCCACCCGCGCGGGGGCCGTGTCGATATCCGGCAAAGGTTCGACGCTAAACATGTATGGTGGGGAAATTAGCGGAAACAGCGCCACGACCGGAAACGGCAGCGGCGTGTACGCGGGAAACAGCGGCACATACTTCACCATGACGGGCGGCGAAATTTCCGGAAACTACACTGTGGGCAACGCCGGCGGCGTCTTCGGAAACGACAGCTCAACCGTAAAGCTTTTAGGCGGCACCGTTACGGGAAACTTCGCGAAAGGTTTGGGCGCGGGAGTATACTTCACGTCTTCCGCGTCGATGGAGATAGGCGGAGACGTGGTGATATCCAAAAACTATCTCGGGACACCGGAAGAATACAGTGAGGATACTGAAAACAACCTCTATATCATTTCCGGGAAACAGATTACGGTGGACAGCGACGGAGACTATAAATTCACAGGACTTATAGGCGTGACTTGCGCCGCGAACCCCTCCGTGCAGATTACAAAAAACACATTTGAATATGACACATTCATTGAGGTTGTGTCGGGACGCGTTAATGGTGACGAGAGTGAGTCAGGCGTCACAAGCGACGAAGGCTATTGCGTGGGGCTGAACCTTAGCAACGGGTATGTTTATTTGTACGCTGGCCACGACGCCGTTGTTTATTTGGGCTTTGACGAAAGCGGCGCGCCCCAGGCATATTTCTACTGCTCACAGTGCTTTGAAAATCTTGGCATATGCTCTGACTTAAGCTACGCCCTGGATGAAAACGGCAATGCCACCGCGTATGTGGATGGATACACGTGCTATGTGAATGGTGAGGACGGCGAGATTACGGAGGGCGTGCTTTCCGTAACGGGGGGAGTTCTCGCGGGCGACGGGGACGGAAACCTTACATGGTATGAAGATATATCGTCGGCTTTGGAAAGCTTGACAGAAAAGGGAAATATTATTCTTCTGAACGACATAGACGCGTCGGAGGAAGGCCTTACTCTTTCTGTCGGATGCGACATTACACTCGATCTCAACGGGCACACTGTGACAGGAGGCATTACGGTTTCATCTTCCGACTCATCCGTCCACACCTTCACCATCGGAGATTCGCTTGGGGGAGGCGAAATAGACGGCACTCTTTCTACCGAGACGGACACTTACATCACAATTAGCGCGAGCGGGGGGACGTTTAGCGAAACTTCGTTTGAAAATATTACCTTGGTTGAGGGTTATGTCGGGCTTTACGAGGAAAACGAGGAGGGCCCCGGCACCTACACAATATATTCATTGGATGAGGTTTCCGACTACGCCGTGGCGTACATAAAAGAAAGCGATAACACAAAAACCATCTATTTCGCGACACTTAAAACAGCGATTGAAAAAACGGGGGAAAGCACCATATATCTATGCCGCGATGTTACGGGCGAGGACTTCGTCGAGGAAATAACCCTATCAAGCGGGAAAACGACGATAGACCTTTGCGGCTTCACACTCGAGGTTGAAATTAAAATAGAGGCGGGGAGTGCGGATACGGAATTTGCCGCGGGGGGAAGTCTTGAAATAAAAGATTCGTCGGAAACCGCGGGCAAAGTTTACGGAAAGATAGTCGTTGAAGGTGAGTCTTTGGACCAAGAGGAGACCAACAACTCTTTTAGCGAAACTTTGAAAATTGTCGCTTCCGCGGTTGACCCCGACCTTTCTGTGGACACATCCGGCCTCAAATCAACTTATAGCGAGAGCACGGTTTCATACAGCTTCTCTTTAGACTCCGATTCGAGCGCGTATGTCATAACCGCAGGACACAGCCATCAGTTTACGATAGCTGACGCGTACGTGGGCTCAGACGGCATAATTTATGTGAGAATGAAATGTAGCTGCGGAGCTTATTACTCGTCCTCAGCTGAGGGTGGGGAAAACGCCGTGGAGAGCGCGGATGAGGCGGACTTATTCCACGTGTCGGCAGAAAGCGTGAACGTGACGGATAACGGCGACGGTACCGTCGCATATTCCGTAAATGGTGCCACCCTTCTAGCTGGTGATGGTTCGGATTCGACGTTCACGTCTTTTTCGACGGAGATTACCATAACCCCGCTTCTTTCGGTGACGGTGGGGGAAACCACATATTATTTTGATGAGACCACGATAGGTGACATAAACGAAATTCTTGAAGGAATCTACGGGGAAGCGGACACGGACAAGATTACAATAACCCTTTGGGACAATGTCGACCTTGAAAAGTGCGGCGTTGAATCCCTTGAAATTTCGAAAGACACAACGCTGGACCTTAACGGCCACACTCTTTCCGGCAGCATAACGCTTTTCTCAGATGAGGAAAGCTCGACAACGCTGACTGTGATGGACTCCTCCGCGGTAGAGGATGGTAGCGCTATCATAGGCACGGGAGTTTTCGATTGTGAGATTGAGAACGCTGAAGGCAGCTCGGGGACAAACAGTGTTTTCCTCGAAAGCGGCTCGTATACGGAAAAAGCAGTTGAATCGCTTGAGGAGCTTTATGGCGACATAGAAAGCTGTCTATCTTCGGATAAAGACCTTACCATAATATATAATGAAGACGGCGGGATAACCGTCACAACGAAGGACCTCGCGGCTAAGACCGCTGCCGTGGCGGTTACAATTGAAGATGAGGAAATGTACTTTGCCTCGCTCCAAGACGCCATAGACTATATAGAGAAAAACTCTTCGGAAGAGGCCACTATAACGCTTCTTAGCGACCTAGAAGAGGATGTGGTGGTACCAGAAGGCGTTGATGTGACTATTGACCTTAACGGTTACACAATTTACAGCGATATTGAAGTTAAGGCGGGAGCTACTCTTACCATCGAAAATAATGGCGATGACGAGAGAGAGAGCAATATAGAAGGAAAGGTTTACGGCTTCGGCTCTGTAAATGACAACGCGGGCGTGTTTGTCGTAGAAATAGTGAGCGTGGACGGAGAAACTTATTACTTTTCAAGCGTGGAAGAAGCTACAAAGGCTCTTTCAGACGGCGACACGCTCATATTCCTTGCCGATATAGAAGAGACTATTTACATCGACATTTTGACGGACGGGGAGGTCACGATAGACCTTAACGGCAGGAGCGTTGCTGCCGAGCTCACGGCGTCGGACGGCACAATCCTTAAAATTGAGGATACAGCTGAAAGCGCGGGCCTTTACACGGGCACAATCTTCGGAAACAATGTTGAAATCATAAGCGGCGAATATAGCGAAGATGTAAGCGGAAACCTTGCGGAGGGCTCTACGCTTTACGTAAAATCCGGCTCTGAGGCGGGCGAATACATCTATGTCGTGAGGGACTCTTTGGATGGGGACGCGTTCGCGGACGCGAAGATAAAAATTGTGAGCTCGGAGGGCGTCGTCACATACTATGACGACGTTGAAACGGCATTAGCGCATGTCTCCTTCGGGGACACCGTCGTGCTTCTATCTGACATCACCGTGGGAGAGGATGAAAGCGGCACTCTTACAATAGACGGCGCCGGGGTTTTCACCATTGATTTAAATGGTATGACCTTGAAAGGCTCCATTGAAGTTTCGGGAAACACATCTCTTACCATAATAGATTCAACGGAGACTAAGGATTGCGTCGGTATGGTTACGGGAAGCGTCTCCGTAAAAGACGAATATGCCACGCTCGTCGTGGAGGCCGGAATATACGGAGAGGACCCTTCCGGGTACGCCGCGGAAGGAAAAGCCGCGCTCGTCATAAGCTCGGAAGACGAAACCGGAAATACATACAGGATATTGTCAGAAGAGGACGCCGAAAAGTTGGCTGCGGCCTCCGTGTCCTTTGAAGGCGAGAGCGGGGACGTCATTACAATATACTTCTTTGACGACATTTCCGAGGCGATAAGCTACGCCTGCAGCGACTCGGCAAAGGGCTCGGCGACCGTGACACTTTATAAGGATGTATCTAGTGATGTTGATATCGAAATAACTTCCGGCTCCGTCATCCTCGATTTGAACGGAAACGACGTAAATGGCGAAATTTCTGTGACAAGCGGCGCCTCTTTGACGATTGTCGGAGAGGGGACATATGGCGGGGAGAGCGATATAGAGGATATAGCCGGATACCTCGAAGACGGCCTCGCGGCGTATGTCACGGAAAACGGCGTGGAAATTGTAGACGAAAATTACGCCATGGAGAACGCCGCGGTATCTATTTCCGTGGGGGATGTCACAATATACTTTGAATCCTTCGATGAGGCCGTGGAGTATGTGAATGGATATGAGGGAAGCGAAACTCTCACACTCACTCTTCTAGGCGACGTCACGGCGGGAGAAGACCCAGTTGCGATCACAAGCGACGTCGTATTTGACCTAAACGGCCACACCTTCACCGGAAATGTTGAGGTGGGGGACGAAAGCAGTGATACAAAATTCACGGTCACAAATTCGGATGGCGAAAATTATGGCGTGTTCGACGGCTCCATTACGGCAAAAGATAGTAGCTCCGTCGCCTTGCAAGGCGGCTCGTTCACGGATTCTGATGTCGCCGGATATCTTGAAGAAGACGAGACTTATGTCGCGATAGATAATGGGGAAAACGGCGTTATAGTCGTAAGCAAAGAAGATGTGGAAAAAGTTGCTTTTGTAAAAGTTTCCATACCCGGCGGCGCGGAAAATGACACCGTAAAGTACTTCATGTCTCTGGGGGGCGCCATTGAATACGCCGTGGAGGCGGAAACTTCCGCCACCGTCACCATTTTAAACGACGTGGAGATGACGGGGGAGATGGTAGATGTTAAAATCGCACTCACAATAGATTTGAACGGGAAGAGTGCGGGCGTGAACATTGTCATATTGGCAGATGAGGGCGGCACGCTCGTTGTAACTGACGGAACGTATGTAAAAGATGAGACTTACGCCGGCGTTCTCACGGGATACGTTGCCGTGGAAGGAGCGCAGGACGGGAACAGTGATGAAAATAACCCTTACGCTGAAACCTTAAAATTTATAAACGGCGCCGCTCCGAATGGCGAGCTTACTGTAGACCTAGATGCTCTCGGCACGAACGTTGATTATTACTTTGACGCTGTGACCTTCGATGTGGATGTAGACGGCTTCGGCATAGTCATGTCTCACGTACACTCGTATACAATAGAGGTCTGGACCTTCGCCGAGGGCGGGGAAATTTATCTGGAGTTTATGTGCGCGTGCGGCGAGATGCTGCAGGGCGTGATTTACACGGCGGAAGTTGAGGTGGAGGTTGACGAAGACGGGAACTTCGTTTTCACCGCGACCGTTTCGGATGTTGATGTCGAAGGCGGGGAGCCCGATGGAACCTATGGGTACACATATACCGCGGACATTGTCGCGACCGTAACAAAGGACGGAGAAACATATTATTTTGAAACTTTGGATGCCGCGATTGACTTTGCCTCAACATTAGAGGATTCTTTGGTGACGCTGCAAAAAGACTGCGAGGATGTGGCGACGGTTTTGGGTACGATGACAATTGACCTAAACGGCTTTGACCTTGGCGGGATATGCGCGGAAGAAGGCTCGTCTGTTGTCATAAAAGGCGAAGGTTTCGTATCCTCGTTGGATGTGGAGGATGGCGCTAACGTAAGACTCCAGGGCGGCACATACGACTCTTCGTATGAAAAGGACATTGAAACTTACGTTGACTCATACAGCGGATACGCGGTCCTCGTGGAGGAAGACGGAGAAGTCTCCGTGGTGAGCGAAAGCTACGCTAAAATGAATTCAGCAGCTTCCGTCACGGGAGAAGACGGCAGCGTCACATATTATGAGACCCTTGAAGACGCCATAGACGCGCTTTCAGACGGCGACACACTGACACTTTACTCGGACGCGTCGGATGAAACCGTAGAGATATCTGGGGAGAACATCACAATAGACCTCAACGGCTTCGACTTGGGCGAGCTCATAATTGACGAGGGCGCGAGCGCCACTGTCGTTGGGGACGGCAAAATAAAACAAATAGAGAATAACGGCGAGCTTAGCATTCTCGGCGGAACGTACGACGAGAGCACGCTCGAACTTTTGGAAGACATCATAAGCTCCGAGTCCGGTCTTGCGATAATGGTAGGCGAGGACGGCTCGTACACGATTCTTTCGGAGGACGACGCCTTGGAAAAGGCTATCGCGTCCGTGACATTTGGAAGTGACGACGGCGCCGTCACACTGTATTTTGAAGACATGCAGGCGGCGATATCTTTCGCCGCGGCGGAAAGCGGAACGGTTGCCCTCACGAAAGATTACAGCGGAGACATTAAGCTGTACGGCGAAATTGAACTTGACCTTTCAGGCTTCACCGTGGAGGGGGGCATTGAGATTTCGGAAGACGCGGAAGTTTTGATTTCCGACTCCGTAGGCGGCGGCATCGTCACAGGCGACATTGACGCTTATGACGAGGAAAGCGTTAAGATTTCTGGCGGCACGTATTACGAAGATGTGACCGCATATCTCGTGGAAGGGTATGTCGCCATAAAAGGATACGACGAAAACGGAAGTGTCACATACACTGTAATGGCAACGGAGGAGGCAAAGATAAGCGCTGCGGCGTACGTGGAGTTTGCTGACGGCACCGTGGGATACTACGAAAAAGCTGAGGACGCCATCGCTGCCGCGATAGAAAACGGCGGAACTGTAATTCTCACATCCGACGCGGACCTCGGGAGCGAGGAATATACAATTTCATCCGAGGTAGTAATTGACCTCAACGGCCATACCCTGACGGGGAGCTTCACCGTGGACACAAATAGTGGCGGATCGCTTAATGTCAAGGATTCTAGCGAAAATAACGCCGGGTCCCTGGAAGGAAGTGTTAAGGTCACCGGCTCTGGGAATGTGGGTGCGGACAATCCTTACGAGGGCGCGCTTGTGTTCTCGGAGGGCGCGTCTCCCAACGAAAATCTCGAGATAGACCTTTCCGCTCTTGGAAATGTAGGGGAAGAGACAGCGTACGTTCTCGCGTATGACTCTGATAGCGACTCGTACGTCATTGAATCTTACAGCACGCATAGCCACGTTTACAACATTGCCGTGTGGGAGTATGATTATGCGTCGGGGTGTGTCACCGTCAAATTCATGTGCGCGTGCGGCGCGTACTACATGGAAGACGGCGAGAGCGAAGAAGCTGAAACTTACGAAATTCCCGCATCCGACGTCACTATAATTATGACGGGCGACGGAAAGGCTGTAGTTACTTGCGAATACGAATTTATGGGAGAAACCTACAGCTGCGAGATAGTTGTGGATGTCGCCGCGAAGGTTACGGGAGAAGACGGCGAAACATATTACTTTGAAAGCTTTGACGAGGCGCTTGAATACGCCTGCGAGACAAACGGCACGCTTATATTAAATGACGACGTGACGGAAGCCGAGATAGCGATCGGAAGCGACAGCGTTGTCACGATAGACCTTTCAGGTCACACTTTGGAAGGCAGCGTGAATGTATCCGAAGGCAGCACTCTCATAATAGTTGATTCAAGTGAAGACGGCTCCGGTCTTTTGGAGACGACTTTGGAAATTGACGGCACGCTTATTGTCGACGGCGCGGCGATGATTCTTACAGAAGACTCCGTCGTGGGGGATTCGGGTGAGATAATCTTCAAGGGCGATTCATCCGTGGACCTTGGAGGAAACACGCTCACGGGAGTTACCGAAATAGACGGGAACCTCAATGTTTCCGGAACGACAGGCGCGGAGCTTGTGCTCGCGGACGACGTTATAATTCCGGAGGGAAGCGCCCTTGTCGTTGAGGGTAGCCTCACGATAGACGTGTGCGGCTGCGATTTTGAAGGCGACATAGAAGTTTGTGCGGATTCATCCCTCGTGATTATTGACTCGACGGGCGCCAACAACGGCTCGTACGAGGGAACAATAACTCTCGGCGAAGACTCGTCTTTGACCATGGAAAACGACACATATTCAGACGACGCGGAAATTATACTTCCGGACGGCATGATGTTGCAGTCGACGACGGGCTCTGACGGGGAGGCTGCGTTCGAGGTTGTTTCTCAGGCTGACCACGTGGGAAAGGGACATGGCTACGACGAGGTTTTGGACTGGCAATTTAACGCGAACACGAGCAGCATAACCATAACGTTCGGCTGCATGTGCGGAGAAACGGTAAAAAAGACCGTGCCCGTGTCGGAGTCCGACTACACGGCATATGTCGAGGGCGATGAAGTTATAGTTGAGTATGACATTATATCGACTGTCACCGCGGAAAACGGTACGACATATTCATACCACGTTTACGGTTCGGTAAGCCTTGAGATGTACACGGAAGGGGAAGACGACGAAAATTACACCTACACTGTCAGCGTCCAAGCTGATTGCGTCCAAGAGGGTGAGGCCGTCTACACCTACGGACAAGGAAAAGGCGTTGTTGTCAAGGTGACGACTCCGAAAGATCACAATTACATATATGTGGGTACCGTAAAAATAGGCAATGAGGAATATGAGTATTACGTTTGCTCGGGCTGCGGAAAGTATGTTCTCGAGATAGGCGATGCCATGTACGAATACGAGAACGAGGAGAACCTCAAAGCGGATGCCGAGGCCCAGGACACTTTTGAAAGCACCAAAGAGAGCACTTTGGCTGAGCTCGACGAGCAGATAGACAGCCTTCTTGCCGACCTCGCGGAAAGTCTTGGCGAAAACTCCGATGCATATAAAGCCGCCGTGGCGGCCGTGGAGGAGGTGTATGACGAATACAGAAGTCTCATAGAGAACGCAGGTTACGACGCGGCGACAGGGATAGACGAACTCAAATCCATCCTCATAGACGCCACACAAAGCTCTTACGAAGCTTCCTCCGGACAGATAATTGACTCGCTCTACCAAGAGCTTTTGGAGAGCGGGAAGTACGAAGGGACGGCTCTCGACTCTTTGAACGACATCTTTGACGAGCTCGCGTCCGACCTTGGAAAAATAACCGTGGACAGCATCGAAAGCATAAAGGAAATCTATGATGCGTTCCTCGAAAGAGCAGAGACAGCTTTGGAGGGTGTCACACCTTCCACGGCGTTCACATCGGAAGCATCTGACATTTCCGGAAACGTGGTAAGCTCGGAAGGCGTGAGCGCGTCCGTCGAATTTGTCATAGAGTCCAAAGACGCCTCGGGCACTTATGTCAGCGCGGAAGATTTTGTTTATGTCGGCGAGTATGACTACACAGAGGAGGACATAAACAATCTTGTTGAAGGAAAGGGAGTCGCGGCTGTCTTTGATATATCGCTCTACGACGCGTCCACAGAATCTTTCGTGTACAGATACAAAGGGACGTATGTGGTCAGCATAAAGCTTGATGACGACCTTCTCGGACTTGGCGGGCTCCAGGTCATATACGTCGGTTCCGACGGAAGGGCCGAGGTCTACGACACGTATGTCACTAGTGACGGTTACCTCGTGTTCACGACGACGCATTTTTCCGAGTTCCTTCTTTTAAGCTCCGACGTCGAGGAAAATGAACCTCCCGTAGAAAGTGACGGCGCCGTGTCCGGAAGGACTAGCGACGGCGTTCCCGTGGAGATCATAATAATCCTCTGCGTGATAGTCATCTGCGCGGTTGTTATTATCATCGTCATGTGCGAATCCTTCAAACCCGCAAAGAAGAAGGATGAGTGACTTATATAGTTGAAAACGGATCTAGGCCCGGCGGAAATCGCCGGGCCTTTTTCAGACAAGAGGAATTTTTAAACCCTAACGTGTTTTTTTGGGGTGTTACTTTTTTAGTTTGTTGGTTTATAATACATGATGAGGACGGAAATCCGGCAGAGTGGTAAGGTTCAACATTGGTTTGATTTTAAAGTGATCCTGCTTTTTGTTTTAAATTGCCTCGGATTTAATCTTTGTGTATAATATTTACATCTTCCGAAAAAATTTTAAATTTTTCCGCGCGTCCCATAATTGGGACATTATATGTTGTATAATAAGAATGTGAGATTGAATTCGGAGGATTACGGATGCGAAATGAAAATATAAGGGTGACTCCCCCGGAGGGTTTGTTTTTGAGTGTATGTG
>JAJQAJ010000087.1 GCA_021203865.1 Clostridia bacterium | reverse complement strand
TTCTACCTTAAGAAAACAGACTAAAAACCAACACTGTGCAAATAAGGGCTTAAAAAAAAAGATCGTCACATGTCGCGGCGGTCTTTTTTTATTCTGGTTTTTTAGAAGGTTTCACCCGTTATCACCTGATTTGCTGACGCATTCACCGCATTCACATCCATCTTCGCACTCGCACTCGCAGTCCTCGCCGCAGGCGCATCCATCATCGCAGGTGCACCCTTCCTCATCTCCTTCTGTCCCGCAGTTTTCGCATCCGCAGCTATCGCCGCATTCGCAGCCATCGCCACACGCGCATTCATCATCGCAGGTGCAGTCCCCTTCATCTTCGCCTGTCCCACAGTTTTCGCAACTGCAGGTACCATCACACTCGCAGTCATCGCCACAGGTGCATTCATCGTCGCACGTGCACGAAGTCTCGTCATTCGTGTCATTGGGGCTCGAACCTTTGTCCTCGGGCTTTGTTGTGTCGTTGGAAACCTTGGAAACTCTCGCGTCTTCAAATGTGGCGGTTATGCTAAGCCCCTGGATGTAAAGAGTTACACTGGTGGTAAGGGACAGTTCATAATTTCCTTTGCCGTTGTCTATAAGTACTATGGGAATATAAGTGGGGTCTTCCGAAAGATATGCCGTCGCCATGTATTCGTTTTCGTTTTCGGTCTTTTCCCACTCGGCATCTTCAATCGCCATGTAGTTTTCAAACGAAAAGCCCATTATGTCGATGGTGACGAGAAGGCTGAATGTGTTTTCATCAACAATGATGGTTGTGTCGGCTGACATTGTACCTAAGGGAAAGTTTCCCAGTGTGGCGCTAAATTCTACCGTGCCTTCCCATGTTCCGATTATCGGATCAAGATCGCTGTCTTTGTCATTAGAGCACGCGCTTAGAGCGAACGTAAGTCCCAGCGCACACGCAATGACAAGCAAAAACGCAAAAAAGCCGTAAAGTTTCTTCCTCAACATGATATGTTCTCCGAATATGTCTTCTTTTTTTCCTTTAAAAATGCCGATCCGCAAGGACCGGCTTATGGTGCATCATGAGAGACTCGAACCCCCAACCTCCGGTTCCGTAGACCGGCGCTCTATCCAATTGAACTAATGATGCATGTCAATTTTCAAGACAAATTATAAATAAAGCAGGGGACCTTTGTCAAACATATTTGTTTCTTAAAAACGACGCAGGCAGGCTTTTTACCCACCCGTGCGAGTTTTCAAGCCGGTTGTCTTATTTGATGTAGGTTATGTAGTCAGCCTTTCTGGGGGCCGCTTCGTTTTTTTCGGCGGGATATCCCACGATGAGATTGCCTATGCCTTCAAGGTCGCCTTCAACGCCGTACTCTTTGAGGATTTTCTTTCCTTCCTCGCTTGCGAATGTCTCTCTTGCGCGGTGTACCCAGCAGCTTCCGAGTCCTAAAGCATTGGCGGCGTGCATCATGTTCGCCATGACGAGCGTTCCGTCATAGATGTAGGTGGGAAGAGTCTTGTCAGCGAGGACGACGAACACGGCGGGTGCGTTGTGGAAGGGGTCGATGGGCATCTTCATGACGTCGGCGTTCATTTTGGAGAGCTTCGCTATCATCTCTTTGTTTGTGATGGCGAGGATCTTCGCGGGTTGTTTGCCCATTCCGCTCGCGGCGTATGTGCCGACTTCAGCGATAGTCTTTACCTGTTCGTCCGTCAGAGGCTGGTCCGTGAAAGCGCGGCAGCTTCTTCTGGCCTTCAATGTTTCGATAACGTCCATATCTTTTCCTCCGAAAGATTTACTATCTACATTATAATTCGCGCGCGTATCCCGTGTCAAACACTGCCGGCCTCACAATTTTTTTTAAAGTGTGAGATTATGGGATAATGTGGATAACTTTTGTGAAGTTTTAACATCTCACATCATTATTTTTAACTGTGGGGAAAAATACATGCGCACAATCGGAATTTGTGGATAAAATTGTGGATAACTTCTGTGAAGTTCGCACATTTTGAATGTGAATTACATGTCCGCATGCGGTTTTTGAATGTGGATAAATCACGTTCTTTTTGTACATAAATCAACACGCGGCGGATATTTTCCACAACGGGTCCGAAATGATGCCTAAGACGGGTTTGACCCAAAGTTCGGGGACGGCCCGGGTTCAAGCCTGTCAAACGTGCTTGAACCTTTTTCCAAAGTGTGGTATACTATTGCACAATGGGAGCGCGATGGTAACATTTTAAAAAGCAGAGAGAAAACTGCATGAGCACGAATTTCAATCCTAAAAAACATAAAATTTGAGCAATGTGTCCAGATGGAAATATTTGTTGACAAGACCGGTTTTATTGGTTATCTTAATCGGTTTATGACCGGCATTGGCAAATATATGTGCGTTTCCCGCCCGAGGAGATTCGGTAAGTCAGTTACCGCGGACATGCTCACGGCGTATTACAGCCGTGGGCGCAAATCGTGAAAACTCTTTGCAAAATTGAATATTTCAAAAGATCCGTCGTTCAAAAAGCATCTCAATAAGTATAATGTTGTGTATTTCGACGTCGCGCAGTTTATCAAAACCGACGTCAACGCAAAATGCGGGATTGCGAATCTGACGTCCGAATTGCTGAGCAGATGGAAGGGCAGTATCCGTATATTGTTTTTAAAAAGAAAGATCCTGTTTCGATGTTTGAGACAATTTACGAAAAAACTAGATCGGAAGATTTGACGTTGCATACCTTCCCAGAAACATTTCCGGACTGTTCCCCGGAGTCATTATAGAGTTCGAGGTGGCGGCGTCAAAAGAGAGTATGGACGCCGAGGCCGAGGAAGCCTTAAGCCAAATAGATGAGAAAATGTACGATGCGAAACTTCTTGACGCCGGGGTCAGAAGAATAGACAAATACGCCATGGTGTTTTACGGGAAGACCGTCAAAGTCGTCAAAAAAGGGTGACGCCGAGGTGCGGATCCTAAAAGGCGGGAAAAGGCCCGCCCGGAGGGAAAGGACATTGTAAAGCGCTTAAAGCTTCAAAAAGCCGGAAAACGAATCGAAAATGAGTTTGGAGGCCGGAATTTTCAGCTCACGGCGGCTTGAAACACAAAAATCACAGGATTTTAGAAAAGAGCATATTCATAAAAGAAACCAGGCAACGGAGAACACATCATGTCAAATGTAATGGACACCCTTCGCGAGAGAGGGTTCATCAAACAGACCGTTTATGAAGACGATCTTTACAAACTTCTTGACACCGAGAAGGTGCCCTTCTACATAGGCTTCGACCCCACGGCCGACTCGCTTCACGTCGGGCACTTCATGCAGCTTCTCGCCATGAGAAGGATGCAGGAAGCCGGGCACAAGCCCATAATCCTCATAGGCGGAGGAACAGCAATGATAGGCGACCCGTCCGGCAGGACGGACATGCGGCAGATGATGACGAAGGAGACCATAGATCATCACATCGAATGCTTCAAAAAACAGATGTCGAGGTTCGTGAGTTTCGAGGGAGAGAACGCCGCCATCATTGTCAACAACGCCGACTGGCTTTTAGGTCTCAACTACATAGATTTTTTAAGGGACATAGGCGTGCATTTTTCGGTCAACGAGATGCTGCGCGCGAAATGTTTCGAGACGAGGCTGGAGCGGGGACTGTCGTTTCTCGAATTCAACTACATGCTCATGCAGGGCTATGATTTCCTTGTGCTCTTCAAAAAATACGGCTGCCGTCTGGAGCTTGGCGGGGACGACCAGTGGTCCAACATTCTCGCGGGCGCGAACCTCATACGCGTCAAGGAAAAAGAGCCCGCATACGCCATGACGTTCACGCTTCTCACGACTTCCGACGGCAAAAAAATGGGAAAGACCCAGAAAGGCGCCGTGTGGCTTGACAGGGACAAGACCTCACCGTACGATTTTTACCAGTACTGGCGCAACACCGCCGACGAGGACGTCGAAAAGTGTCTCAAGCTTTTAACCTATCTTCCCATAGGCGAGATAGAGGAGATGACAAAACATAAGGACGAGAGGATGAACGCCGCGAAGGAGGTCCTCGCGTACGAGGTCACAAAGCTCGTGCACGGCGAAAAGGACGCGGATGACGCGATGTCAAAGGCCCGGGCCGCGTTTTCCGGGGGAGAGGGAGAGCTTCCCTCAAAGGACGTTCATGTGGAAACGGAAACTATAATTCCCGTCATGGTCGCGGCGGGGCTTTGCGCGTCAAACGGCGAAGCGCGGCGTCTCATAGCCCAGGGCGGGGTCTTCATAAACGATGAAAAGGTCGTAGACATAAACGCGCCGGTGTCTTCCGGGGACG
Source organism: Clostridia bacterium (assembly GCA_021203865.1). GTDB lineage: Bacteria > Bacillota > Clostridia > Christensenellales > Borkfalkiaceae > Coproplasma. The sequence goes on along the minus strand of JAJQAJ010000087.1, from coordinate 11,640 downwards.
TCATCCACAAGGGAAAGAAGGTGCACGTTAAGGTCAATCTTTCATGAAAGACGCGTACATCTCCGTGGAAGGCCTTTGCCGCACGGAGAAGACAATAGAAAAGTCGAGGTTCATAACGACCTCCTTCCATGTGGAAGGTGATAAGGAGGCCGGAGCGTTCGTGTCCCGCGTGTCCGGGGAGTTTCCGGACGCGACGCACAGCTGCTTTGCGTACATAGCGGACGACGGAGCGCAGCTTCTCCGCTTTTCAGACGCGGGTGAACCGTCAGGGACGGCGGGAATGCCCATTTTGGAGGTCATAAAAAATAAAGGGCTCGTGTACACTGCCGTCGTCGTCACAAGGTATTTCGGCGGCGTGAAGCTCGGGGCGGGAGGTCTTGTGAGAGCCTATGCGGGATGCGCGGCGGAAAACCTCTCCGCGGCGAAGGTTACGAGGTACGCGCTATACGAGGACGTGGAGACGGTCACGGACTACGCCGAATTTTCGGCGGCCACGAAGTTCATTGACTGTTTCGGCGCAAGGGACGTCAAGGTTGAGTACTTGGGCAAGGTTAAAATTAACCTTCGTGTGAGAGCTGGCCTTTCCGCGGCGTTTGTGTCGGGCATGACGTCTGCTCTTTCGGGTTCGGGAGAGACGAAAACGCTCGGCACAAAAACATATCTTCCGGAAACATGAGATACGGGCGGGGCATGTCTCCGTCTTTTTTTTTGACCTAAATTTCACTTGACTCACACACCCGGGCTTTCAAATGGGTTGATTTTCCGCCCGGCGTTATTATAGAATGGAGCCATGGACGATTTGAAAGACGTGATAGCGGCAAATCTCGTGAGGCTCAGAAGCCGCGCTGGGTACACGCAGCTTGATGTCGCGAGAAAACTCAATTATTCTGACAAGGCGGTCTCCAAATGGGAGAGAGCCGAGGCCGTGCCGGACATAAGGACACTTTTGGCCATCTCAAAAATCTACGGGGTGACGATGGACGAGCTCGTCTCGGAAGGCGGAGGAGGGCCTCTCGGGCCCCGTAAAACTTCGAAAAAAAAGAGGGCGTTCATAGGCGCCCTCGCCGTCGCCTTTTGTTTTTTCGTGGCGGTGGTAATATTCACCATACTATATCTCATCCCACATACAGAACACTATGCGGGATGTATTTTTACTTCGGCCTTTCTCGTCGCGGCCGTGACGATGACCGCTCTTTCACACGCGTGGTGGGGACGGGTTGTGACATGCGTCTTTTCATCGCTCATAATATGGTCCGCGGCGGTCCTCATTCACGTCCTTTTATATGTTTTTTTGGACAATCCCGAGGTCATGGGAAAGGTTTTCATACTCTATATTGTCGCGTTCGCTTTACAGGTCCTCGACGTGCTGTGGTTCGTGTTCCGGAAGGTCAAATGATTTTCCCGTCATTTTTTGCCAAATTGTTGACATTGTCGCGCGGCGTTATATAATGAATTCGCTGCGGACAAACAATTCATTTGAAAGACGGAGAAGGCGGAAGTTTTGGAAAGAATAATCACCGAGAATGTGGAAACACCGGACAGCATCAACTATGAGAGAATACTTTCCATCGCCATATCCGTGGGTAAAGGACTTCTTTCCTCAGGTTCGTCCGTCTCTCGCGTCGAGACCGCCGTGGAAAGGATATGTCTATCTTACGCCGCGAAGGAAGTGGATGTCTGGGTGGTGCCGTCGATGCTGACGGCGACCATCGTGGCGCCGTCGGGAGAGTATTTTTCACAGAACAGGAGGATTTACTCCTCTGCCAATGACCTCGGGAAAATGGAAAAGTTCAATCAGCTTTCGAGGGACATATGTGAGCTTAGACCTCCCGAATATCTCGCGGAAGACTATATAGCCGCTTTGGAGGCGGAAAAGAGAAAACCGCTCTGGTTTCCGTCGCTCATGTCGGGGTTCGCGGCCGCGGCTTTTTGCATGCTCTTCGGGGGAATTTGGATAGACGCTTTGGTCGCCTTCCCCGTCGGCATGCTCATGGGATTTGTAAACACCTGCCTTTCCATAAAGTCCTTCAACGGGTATGTGCGTTCTTTCGTTCTGGCGTTCATGGGCGGCATATGCAGCATACTTCTGTCGAGAGCGATGATAGAGATCTTAGCTGCCGCGGGGTCGCCTCTCATATGCCAGACGCCGTATGTCATGATAGGCACGACGATGCTCATAGCCCCGGGACTTTTAGTCTGCAACGCCGTGAGGGACCTTTTTGTAGGTGACCTTCTCTCCGGTACGCTCCAGATTTTAAACGGCATTCTCATAATTTTAGCTGTGGCGGCGGGTTACGCCGCGGCCATGCTCATCTGTGACGGGCTCGCCGTCTATGAGGTGGAGGAGGCGCTCATGGGGACGATGAAGTACGTGTACGGCTTTATGGCCTGTGTTCTCGCCGTGTTCTCGTATTCACTCATATTCGGCATGCCGCTCGGGAAAAAACTCATTTACGCTATATGCGCGACCGTGGTGGCGTACCTCGCGTTTGTGCTTTATCGGGACCTTGTGGGATATGAGTCGGCGAACATATTCATAGCGAACCTCATAGTCGCCGTTCTCGGCGCCACGGCGGCCGAAATTCTCGCGAGACTTACCAAGGCGCCGTCAACCATGTACTGCACGCCGTTTCTCGTCATATTCGTGCCGGGAGGCGCGCTCTATTACACCATGCAGTACCTCATTCAGAGCGACATGTCCAGGGCGGGCGAATACGGCATGCAGGCGCTTCTGATATTCCTTGGGATTGCGGTGGGACTCAGCGTCGTGTCCGTCATATTCCAGCTCATCCGACCGACAAAGAGAAGACACCTCACGCGGGTCAGAATATTCAATGGCAAAAAGACAGACAAACATTAGGAGTTGAACATGACAAAGGAGCTTGCCGACCTTCTCATTAGCGACGAAAACATTCTCCCTCTTGACGAGTACGAAAAAATGTATCCCGAAAGGGAGCTTCAAAAAGGTGCCGAAGTCACGCGTCTTGCACCCTCTCCCACGGGTTTCATACACCTCGGAAACCTCTACTCCGCCCTCGCCGACGAAAGGGCGGCCCATTCTACGGGAGGTAAGTTTTATCTTAGAATTGAAGACACGGACGACAAAAGAAAGGTTGAGGGCGCGGTCGAGTCGGTCATAAGGACGCTAAGATATTTCGGCTTAAATTTTGACGAGGGCGCGGAGATAGACGGCGACGGGAAATACGGGCCTTACTTTCAGCGGCAGCGCGCCTCCATATATCACGCGTTCGCGAAAGACCTTCTTTTGCGTGACCTCGCGTATCCCTGTTTTTGCACAGAGGAGGAGCTTACTCTCGTTCGCGCCATGCAGACGGAAAACAAGCTAAATATAGGCTATTACGGTAAGTTCGCGAAGTGCCGTCATCTCACGGAAGAGGAGATACGAAAAAATCTGGACGAGGGGAAGCCCTTCGTCATAAGACTTAAGGCCCGTGGCGACGCCTCCGTAAAGCACACGTTCAATGACAGAATAAAGGGTGAGATAACCGTTCCCGAGAACGACCAGGACGTAGTCATCCTGAAATCCGACGGCATTCCCACATATCATTTCGCGCACGCCGTGGACGACCATTTCATGAGGACCACGCTCGTCATAAGGGGTGAGGAGTGGCTCGCGTCGCTGCCCATACATATTGAGCTCTTTTCCGATTTGTGTTTTAAAATGCCCGCGTACGCGCATACGTCGTCCCTTCTCAAAATCGACGGGGACACGAAGAGGAAACTTTCCAAAAGAAAGGACCCCGAATGCTCGCTCGACTATTACAGGCGCGAGGGATATCTCCCCGCCGCCGTCATGAAATACCTCATGACCGTTTTGCAGTCCAATTTCGAGGAGTGGGAGAGAAAGAACCCGGACGCGCCTTACACCGATTTCAAATTCTCCGTGGCGAAGATGGGGAAAAGCGGGGCGCTTTTTGACCTTGACAAGCTTAAAGACGTTTCAAAAGACGAGATGGCGAAGCTTTCCTCCGAAGAGATTTTTTCTTTTTTGTCAGACTGGACGAATGAGTTCGGCTCGGAAAGCGACAGAGCGCATTTCAAAGACGAAGGCTACGTTCTTCGCATAATAAGGCTCGTCACCGGCGATGGGTCAAAAAAAAGACGCAAGGACATCGTGACGGCGTCTCAGGGTGTCAGGCTTTTCGATTATTTTTTCGACGACAGTTTCGCGCCCGATTACGTTTACAGGTTCGACGCGAAAATTGTCAATTCCGTTTTAGAGGAGTTTTCCAAAGTTTACGACCCCGCCGATGATGGCGGCGCGTGGTTTTCAAAGCTGAAAGACGTGGCGGCGCGTTGCGGATTCGCGGCGGAAAATTCGGCGTACAAAGAAAATCCGGACATGTTTATCGGCAACGTTTCCGACTGCGCGGAGATTGTGCGCGTGGCGATAGCGGGAAGCCCTAATTCGCCGGACTTATGTACCATAATGAACATTCTGGGCCGCGATAGGTCACTTTCGAGGCTCAAAAAAGCCATGATTTAATGATTTTACGTGTCACTTCGACATGTTTTCGATTGGGACCGGCCCCGGCGGCCGGCCCTTTTTCAGAATGCGCGGAGAACATTTTTGTCAAATTTGTAAAATTTTAATGAAAAGGCGGGCGGCAGGCGCCCGCCTTGTTGCTCTCCTTGCTTAATTTTAATATACTTATGTAAGGCCATTTAATTATCGGAGACGCACAATGCTTGAACTAAAAAACATAGTGAAAGATTATGACATCGCGGGCGGCAAGGTCAACGCTCTAAAGGATATCAACCTGAAATTCAGAAGAAGCGAGTTCGTCGCCATCTTAGGACCTTCCGGATGCGGTAAAACCACTCTTCTGAACATCATAGGCGGCCTTGACAAATACACCGACGGCGACCTCATCATTGAGGGCAGGAGCACGAAGGAGTTTAAGGACAGGGACTGGGACACATACCGCAACCATTCCGTGGGCTTTATATTTCAAAGTTACCATCTCATCCCGCATCAGACCATTTTGCAAAATGTCGAACTCGCCCTGACGATAGGCGGCGTGTCCAAAAAGGAGAGGAAGGAAAGAGCGCTTTCGGCCCTTGACATGGTAGGTCTCAAAGACAGGGCGGACAACAGGCCCAACCAACTTTCCGGAGGTCAGATGCAGAGGGTGGCCATCGCGCGCGCGCTCATAAACGATCCCGAGATAATCCTCGCGGACGAGCCTACCGGCGCCCTCGACACGAAGACGAGCGTCCAGATAATGGATCTTCTCAAAGAGGTGGCAAAAGACAGGCTCGTCATAATGGTCACACACAACCCGGACCTTGCCACGGAATACGCGACGAGGATAATAAGGGTTCTGGACGGCGTCGTAACCGACGACTCCATGCCCTATGACGGGGAGGATGAGCTCCACGCGGTTCCCGATGCCAAAAAAGAGGAGGCAAATCCCGAAACCGGGGAAGGTGCGGGCGAGGCTGGGACGGAGTCCCACGAATCCCAGGGACTTTTCGGGGGCAGGGTCAGGCTTTTCAGATGGAGAAAGAAAAACTCGTCCATGTCGTTCGGCATGGCGATGGGTTTGAGCTTTAAAAATCTGCTCTCTAAAAGAAGGAGAACGACCTTGGTCGCCTTCGCGGGCTCAATAGGCATCATAGGCATATCGCTCGTTCTCGCCATATCCTCGGGTGTCCAGGGCTACATAGACGACATGGAAAACGACATGCTTTCAGGGTATCCCATATCTGTCGAAGAAACCGCACTCGACTTTTCGTCGCTCATGAACGCCTCGACCGCCACAAGCGAGTCGCCAAACCTATTCAAACTTGACGACAGGGTCTATGTCGACTCTCTTTTAAAGACGCTCGCGAACTACTCCAACACGCTCACCGTGAACAACATATCCGACGCCTACGTGAGCTACGTGAAGGACATGCCCTCCGAATACTACAATGTCATGCAACTCGACTACGAGTTTGACATGTCGAACAACATTTACGCCGACTTCTACGTGACGGAGGAAGAAGCGCAGGCGAAAGAGTTCTCCGAAGACACCACGAGCAACACATACAGCATATCGGCGATAAGACAGATGTATTCATCTGTTCTCGGTGAACAGGAAGTGCTCGAAGCGAGCTCATTTTCCTCGCTGATATCCTCGATGTCGTCATTTTACGAGATGTTGGACAGCTACGACTATGTCATGAGCCAGTACGACGTTCTCGCGATAGATAGGGACGGGGAAGTGGTCAAGAGCGGATTTTCCGACAGGGAGCTCAAAGAGCTTTTCGAGTCTGAAAACAGCCTCATACTGGTGCTTTCCGGCGGCGAGGTCACCGATCTCGACATGGCGCAGTACGGGTATTTTTCCGAGGACGTCTTTTTGAATTACGCCTTCTATTACATGGACCCCGGCAACGGACATTACAACGAAGACTACGGGCTTGTGGGCTCCCTCACCGATGAGGGCGGCGTCGAAGATGAGAACGGCGACAAAATATACGGTCTCGATTACGACTACTTCGTTGGGAAAGATTCCAAAAAATTCAAGTGGTACTCCAATGACAGCATATATGAGGCGGCGGAGGATAACTCCAGCGTGCCTTTCGTCTACAAATCCACGGTGAAAGGCGGACATTATGAGTATGAGACGACCGACTCTATGGGCCAGGCATACACCATAAATTGGGATGTTGGGGACATAGAACCCGAGACAGAAGATGACGAGGTAGATCTCGGCGTCACCATGATACTGCAAAAAAAGAAGGACGTCTCCTACGGATGTCTTTCGAGCGGAATGTATTACACACCCGCTCTGACTGAACACATGTTCAGGACGGCGGAGGAAAGCGAAATTGTCAAATACATAGAGAACACCGGAAGAGATCTTTCCATGCTTCCGTATTTCTACAACTATTCCTATCCGCAGGGGCAGGTTTATGCTGAGGGGACCGGCATGTATTATCTCATGGATTCGTCCGGAAGCGGGATGCTGTCCGCGCTTTTCGGGGGTGGGGACACGACGGACGCCTTGACGATATCCGCCGCGTATCTCGGGGGTTCGAGACTTCCCATAGCGATATACGTCTACCCCAAGGATTTCGATTGCAAGGAGAAAGTCACGGAATATCTCGACGGCTGGAACAGCATGTGCGCCACGGAAGGAGGGTACAGTTTCACGTACACCTCGTACATCACCGGTGAGAGCGTGACCGTGACTCTTGGCGAAGGTGACGCGGTGAACTACACCGACGCTGTGGGGCTCATCATAGGGCTCGTCAACATGCTGATAAGAATCATAACGATAGCGCTCATCGCGTTCACCGCGCTGTCGCTCGTCGTCTCGACCGTCATGATTGGCGTCATAACATACGTCTCTGTCGTCGAGAGAATAAGAGAGATAGGAATTTTGCGCGCTGTCGGCGCGAGAAAGAAGGACATAAGCCGGCTCTTCAACTCGGAGACCTTCATGATAGGTCTCGTCGCGGGACTCATAGGCATAATTTTAACGTACATCATCGCGCTCATCATAGATCTTATTGTGGGGTCGATTTTCGGAATCTATACGATAGCGTCGCTGCCCGTATGGGAAGCCGCGATAATGGTGGCGGTGAGCGTCATTCTGACGCTGATTTCCGGACTAATCCCCGCGTCCAACGCCGCGAAAAAAGACCCCGTCGTGGCTTTAAGAACGGAGTAAAAAGACATGATTTTATCCGCGTGAAAAGAGGCGTCCCGAATCGGGGCGTTTTTTTTTGAAGGACGGATTTTTTTGCGAAAGAAAAAGGCAAACCTCGCGGCTCGCCTTTTTTTGGTGGGAGAGGGTGGATTCGAACCACCGAAGTCTGAGACGGCGGATTTACAGTCCGCTGCATTTGACCGCTCTGCAACTCGCCCATACGAATTAAATTTGGAGCTGGTGAAGGGACTCGAACCCCCGGCCGGCTGATTACAAATCAGCTGCTCTACCAACTGAGCTACACCAGCAACTGGCCAGGACGCATCCCCGTGGTTTGGTGGCTTAGGGCGGACTCGAACCGTCGACGTAAGGATTTTCAGTCCTCTGTTCTACCTGCTGAACTACCAAGCCATGCTTTGGCACCGTGAGGTGCCTCATAAATATAAATGGCGACCCGAAACGGGCTCGAACCGTCGACCTCCAGCGTGACAGGCTGGCGCTCTAACCAACTGAGCTATCGGGCCAAAAAGAACGGGGAAACGCCTGGGCGTTTTTGGTGGGTCTTCACGGATTCGAACCGCGGACCGACCGGTTATGAGCCGGTTGCTCTAACCGCTGAGCTAAAGACCCCAAAGGGAGGTGCCCCCAACACGCTAAACAATAATATAATATCGGTTTTTTTTTGTCAAGCAAATTTTTTTATTACTTGATTATAAATTTCGACATGGTATAATGGATGTAAGAATGCTTAGGAGATATAATGGATGTTCAATCAAAAAAATGTCGCACTCGGTGAAACGCGTTCATCCATAAGGGAGCTTTTTGAGTACGGAAGAAAGAGAAAGGCTGAGATAGGCGAAGACAACGTCTTTGATTTTTCACTCGGAAATCCCAGTGTTCCCGCGCCCAAAGAGGTGAACGAATGCATAAAGGAGATAGTTGATAATACCGATCCCGTCCTTTTGCACGGTTACACGTCCGCACAGGGCGATTTCTCCGTCAGGGATTTTGTCGCGAAGAGCATTAACAGACGGTTCGGAACGGGGCTCGATGCGGACTGCGTTTACATGACCTGCGGCGCCGCAGCGTCGCTGACGATAACTTTGGGCGCTCTTCTGACCCCAGGTGATGAGGTCGTGGTTCCCGCGCCGTATTTCCCGGAGTATAAGATTTTCACGGAAAGCTCGGGAGGCATGTTTGTTTCCGTACAAACAATAGAGGGTACGTTCGGGCTTGATCTGTCCGCGATTGAAAAGGCTCTCACACCAAAAACGAGAGCCGTTCTCATAAATTCACCGAACAATCCCTCCGGAGCCGTGTATGACGAGAAATCAATAAAGGATCTTTGCGCCCTATTGAAAGCTCATTCGGAAAAATTCTCGCCCGTGTATCTCATATCTGACGAGCCATACCGTGAGGTCGTGTATGACGGTGCGGAAGTGCCGTATATCATGAACCACTATGACCGCTCGATTGTGTGTTACTCGTATTCAAAGTGTCTCTCCCTTCCCGGTGAAAGGATAGGCTACATCGCCGTGAACAGCGAGGCGGAGGAAAAGGGAAAGCTCTATGCCGGCATATGCGGGGCGGGGAGGGCGCTTGGTTTTGTCTGCGCGCCGAGTCTTTTTCAAAGGCTCATTGTGAAGACTGACGGACTCGTTTCCGACATATCGATATACAAGGCGAACAGGGACAGACTTTCGTCGCGTCTCACGGAGCTCGGTTTTGAGGTGGCGAGAGCCGGCGGCGCATTCTATCTGTTTGTCAAAAGTCCTGAGCCGGACGCAAAAAAATTCGCCGAGCGCGCGAAATCGCATGAGATACTCATTGTTCCCGGTGACGATTTCGGAAAAGAGGGGTATGTCAGGATATCCTATTGTGTGTCCCCGGAAATGATTGAAAGATCGCTTCCGGCATTCGAGAGCCTCGCGAAAGAATACAGATAAAATGCACCCGCGTCACACCGGGTTAAAATTAACCAACCAAATAAGGAGATGGGATATGCTTGATGACAATTGCCTGTTTTGCAAAATCATAAGGGGAGAGGTTCCTTCCGACAAGGTGTATGAGGACGAAACCATGCTTGTTTTCAAAGACATTGAACCAAAGGCGAAGGTGCATATGCTCGCCATACTAAAGAACCATTTCAAACTTCTGTCTGACGCCGACATGGACGAGCAGAAAAGTGCTGAGGTTTTATACATGCTCATGAAGATTCCTGAGGTGGCGAGGGCGAACGGGTGCGAAAAGGGTTTCAGAATAATCGCCAATCAAGGTGAAGACGCCGGACAGTCAGTTTTCCATCTTCATTTCCACATAATGGGCGGGGAAACTTTGCCCTGGTAAGGAGGAAACATGCTGTACACGATAGAAAATGAGTTTTTGTCACTCACCGTCACCACAGCCGGCGGAAGCATGAAGTCGCTTAGATACCTTCCCACGGGGGAGGAAAGACTTTGGCAGGGGGACAAGTTCTGGACGAGTCAGGACGTCGTCATATTCCCCATACTCGGACATGCCGGAAAGTTCGTCGCGAAGGGAGAGGAATTCACGCTGAGATCTCACGGTGTCGCAAGGTACGCAGAGTTTTCTCTTGCCGACAAAGATGATGAAAAGATAACGCTCTCGTTTTCCTCTGATGACGGGACAATGAAGGAATATCCTTACACATTCGAGTTTTCCATAACATACCGCCTTCGCGGCAACGCTGTGGAAATCACATATTTTGTTAGGGGAACGGAGGGAGTGATACCTTTCTACGTCGGAGGACATCCCGGGATGAAAGCCCCCGGAGGAGAGGCCATAATTGAGTTTGAAAATCTCGAAAATCCCATAATGTATCCTGTCGGGAGCGATGAGGCTGTACCCATGGAAGGACTTTGCAGATTTGTCGCGAACAAGGAGTTTTTCAAAGAGTGTCAGACCTTCCAGCTGGGTTCTCTTTCCGGCGGAGCGATATACGCGGACACTGCCGACGGATACAGGTACACGTACAGGTCCGACTGCCCGGTTTTCGCATTCTGGTCAAATCCTGATGGCGGGGAATATGTGTGTGTGGAACCATGGTGGGGGACGAACGATTATCCCGCGGCGCCACGTGAGATAACTTTGAAACCTTTCATGAATTTTGCCGACGAAAAAGGCAAAAGCTTCACATATAGTCTTTCCGTTGACAAGATCTGAGATTTCTGATTGCGCTGCGTCATTTTGAGATTGTTGTCGATGCCGATCTTTATACAAGCATTGCTGTGTGCAGGATGAATCCTGCCTGTTTGATTGTTAATTCTATATTCAAAATAAACATGTGAATGGGTTATTGTTGAGGTGACATATGGCTTGTAACAACAAAAATAAGGGTTTCTTTTTCTCCAGTGATTTCAAGGAAACGGTGAAAAATTATTACTACGTCGACAAAACGCTTCTCATAAAGGATTTCATAGATGGGCATTCACAGGTGTCTCTCATAACCCGCCCGAGGAGGTTCGGTAAGTCTCTCAACATGGACATGATGAAGACCTTTTTTGAAAAAACGGACGAGGATACATCCGTTTATTTCAAGGGCCTCAAAATCTGGGATTGCGGAGAAAAGTACACATCCATACAGGGGAAATATCCCGTCATATATCTCAATTTCAAGGAATGTGAAGGCAAGACATTCGACAGTGTCATGAAAGGTGTCAAAGACATGGTGTCGGTCGAATTTGCGCGGCACAATGAGCTTGGAGAAAGCGACAGAGTTGACAAAAGGCATGATTTGACCATGTATAAAAAGATTTCCGAAATGAAGGCCGATGCCGATGAACTCAAAAAATCCCTGATACTCCTTTCCAGAATGCTTTACGCTCATCACAAGGTCAAGCCCATCATTCTCATAGACGAATATGATGTCCCAATTCAAAAAGGGTATGAATACAGTTTTTTTTCAGACGTCATCGATTTCATGAGGGGTTTTCTCACCGCGGGATTAAAAGACAAC
>JAJQAJ010000055.1 GCA_021203865.1 Clostridia bacterium | reverse complement strand
AGGCACACGCAAAGAACCACGGCTAAAACAGCCGCGATTATCCAGCGCATGCTCTTCCTATTAGATTTTACACTCATTGTTTGTTACCTCGTTAATTTATTCCGGTTATGCCGGGAAGTTAAATTTGGTTTCTAAAAAAATTATATTTAACCTTGTCGAGTTGTGTCAACTTATTTATTATAAAACGATATGTTTGTAATAAAATTTTATGACATTTAATGTTTTCCCCAAATTAAAAAGCCGCAAGCAAACACGTGTGCGCGGCGGTTTAAAGTTAAGATTAAAAGATTCACGGTTTTCGTTTAACGGAGCCTTTCCCGCGGGGCTTTTTAGGCTCGGAGATCACTATGTCCGCCCAGTCGTCGTAGTACCAGTGTCCAAAGCCGTCGGAAAGATTCTTCTTGCCGTAAAAATATATTTTGGCGTTTATGAGGTATCCGTTCCCCGCGTCGAACACGACGTCATCCCACTCCTCCGGAGTTCCTCTGAAAAGAACCTGTTCAAGAGACGAGCACTCCATGAAAGCGCAGATGCCGACGTCGACGAGCTCTTTGGGAAGCATGACGGACTTCAGCGACGAGCACCCCTGAAAGGCGTGATGGTCTATGTACTCCACGTTCCTGGGGATTCTTATGTCTTCCAACGATGTGCACTCGGAAAAGAGAAGCGGTTCGACATCCTGCATGTCGCCCATCATGTCGACGAAGTCAAGTTTCGGACACCCGCCGAAGGCGTACGATCCAATAGTCATGTTCTCGGCATATATCTCGACGCTTTCCAAAGAGGGGTTTCTGGAAAACGCGTCGCGGCCGATGTCCACGTTCGCAGCGTCGACGGTGACCTCGGAAAGGTTCTCGCACTCCCTGAACGCGCCGTAGCCTACGGAGACGACGTCCTCGGGGATGTATACCTCCTCAATTCCGGAGCATCCTCGGAACGCCTCGAAACCTATCTCAAAAAGCGATTCGGGAAAATCAACCTTTTTGAGAGACGAGCAGCCGTGGAAGGCGAGCGCGCCGATTCCGGCGACTCCGTCGGGAATGTCACACGTCTCGAGACAGGCGCAGTCCATGAAGGCGCGCCTTCCTATCTCCGATAGTCCTTTCGGAAGTTTTACCGATTTGAGGCAAGCGCATGAGGAAAAGACGCCCTCGGGAATACACGAGATGCTTCCCGGCAAATCGACCGACTCAAGCCCGGTATTTCTGAAAGCCCACTCGCCGATATACGTAACCTCTTGGGGAAGCGAAATTTTCTTAAGCGTCGTGCAGTCGTAGAACGCGAGAGCCCCAACGTACATGACCGTATCGGGGAGCATCATCTCGACGAGGCCTTTGCATCCGAAGAACGCGCCCTCGCCTATCGCCGTGCATTTTGACCCATCCTCAAAGACAACTTTTTTGAGTTTCGCGCCAAACTCCTCCGTCCCGGTATCCGCATCCCCTTCTTCCCCGGGCTCGGGCTCCAGTGAGAAGAAAAGGCCCGCCGGAACCTCCCTCGCGTGTTTTCCCATTGTAAGGGTAAGCCCTTCCGTTTCCATCCCCGCGAGTGCGAAGGTCGTGGACCGGGATTCTCCCTTTAGCTTTTCCGCGTCGTAATACACCTCGCTTAATGCCGAGCATGCGAGAAAAGCCCCTCCGCCCAAAGACGACACGGTACTCGGAATGGAAACGGAGGTTAAACGCGAACACCTGTAGAATGCGTCCTTCGCTATCCCCGTCACCCCGAATGGAATTTCTACAGACTCCAGCCCCGTGCACCCTTTGAACGCGCCCTCGCCTATGTGGTGGACGCTGTCGGGAATAATGACTTTTTTTATCCACACGGCGTTCGCGAATGCCCCGTCGCCTATCCTCGTGACGGGCTTTCCTTTGTAAACAGGTGGGATTGAAAGAACCGCATCCCTGCACGAGCCCTTTCCCCGTACGGTGCAGCCCTTCGCCGTCTGGTGAAAGTCGAGACCACGACTGTAGGGGTCTTCCGGCGTCTTCGTCTCTTCCGGCAAGGCCTCCGGTTCATTTTCCGCTTCCGGTTCCGGCTCGTTTTTTTCCGCCGCGATGTCGGAGAGAATCATGGCCCTAGCTTCCCTGACCTCGGACAGGTATGTCGCACGGAGGTCCGTGCCCGGGGCGTCCTCTTCTATCTCTGATTTTTCGAGCTCAAGTAAGAAGGCCTCCGCGCCGTTGAGCTCCGCGTTAGCGCCGACCATCACGAAGAAGTCGCGCAACGCCTGAAGGTCGGACAAAACCAGACTTTTGTCCCTCGTGCCCGCCGCGGAAAGATGGTGCCAGCCGTTTCTCACCTTCCTCATGCTCGCGGCCACGGAAAGAATCAGGGTTCTTCGCGCGCCGGCGTGTTCGGAAAGTGCCGCCGCGTTCATTTTGGTGATGTAAAGGAGCGTAAGAAGGTCCAATTCTCCCAGACTCGCGGCTTCCCTGTGCATAACGTCCAAATGCCCTGCTACGCACTCCTCCCACCAGTCGTCCGAGATTCTCGGAAGGTTCTCACCGAGCCAGCCAAGAAGAAGGCTTCCCACGGTGTCGAGGTACCCAGTCATTCTTTCCTTTACGTACGACCAGTTCATATACACCTCCTCGCCTTAACGAAAAAAAACCGAATTTCACATACGTAGCTTTGTCCCGTCCGGCGAAAATCGCCGACAGTGTAATGCATTATTTTTAACCGTTTACTGTGACAAATTATGCCCGGAGAAACCAATCTTTATTCTTTTCCCAAATTGTCTTCTTTGAGTAGTTCTTGAGCTTCATTGCAGCCGTGTACCGCCGCTTTTTTCAGCCATTTGCGAGCCTCGTTCAAATCCGTTTTCAAGCCGTATCCGTCCCTGTAGCAAAGGCCGAGATTGTACTCCGAATGCGCAAAGCCTTTTTCCGCGGCCTTACGGAACCACTTCGCAGCCTCGACGGGGTTTTCTTCGACGCCGTCGCCCTCGTCATAGCATACTCCGATGTTGTGCCACGCCTGAACGAGACCCATTTCCGCGGCCTTTTTGAAAAGTCCGAACGCCTTCTCGGGATCCATTCCCAATTCGGATTCCTCAAGATAAAGCGAACCGAGATTGGACATCGCAATCGCGTCGCCGAGTCTGGCCGCTTTATTATACCACTTTTCTGCCTCAAAAACGTCTCTTTTCACGCCCGTGCCGGAGGCATAGCATATGCCGAGGTTGTTCATCGCGGGAGTGAAGCCTCCGTCCGCGGACTTGAGATACCACTTGATGCCCTCGGAAGCGTCCTTTTTCACGCCCTTGCCGTTGAAGTAGCATTGTCCAATGAAGCACTGTGTGCCGGCGTCGCCGGCCTCCGCCTTTACACGGGCGTCGGCAAAAATTTCCTCGTCCGTCATTTTTTCTTCGTTCATTTGCCATCACCCCTGTCAGCAGAATGTCTACGTCTGAATCCGAACCTGCGGCAGCCCTCAGCTCCGTCCTCCATGTCTATGTAAAGACCTCCCGGCATGCGCTCGAGCGCGG
>JAJQAJ010000054.1 GCA_021203865.1 Clostridia bacterium | reverse complement strand
AAAAGCTTCCAAGCGTCATCATCGTCTATGATCCTGCTGCTGGGTTTTCCTTCGTTAGCGAGCATTTCGTCGACTTTGTTGTTGAGGGTAATTCCTATGAACCTATTTGGGTCGATTCCTCGAAGCTCGAAAAACAGCAGAGGGTTATCGTCGAATCTCGCGCCGATGCCGTACAATGTCGCCGCGACGTGTTTGCACATTATCGCCCAGTCGGGGCAGCTGCACGTCATGCTTATTTCTTTGGGAGCGGGAAAAAGTCCGTCCTGGTCGGTAATTACGTCCTGCATTTCCTGAGGGATGTTTCCCAAAATGAGGTCTTCGAGATTCTGTATCTTTTTGCCGCACCTGTCTATGATGCGTGAGCATTTTTCTTCCGACAGTGGACTTATACGTATTTCGACCTTGTAGGGGGTCTTTCTGCTTCCCTGAACTTTCGCGGAAACCTTTCCCTTGTTTATTTTGAGATCGAGCACCGTTCCCGCGCGTACGTACTTTTTGCCTCGCGAAAGCCTGCTTTCGTAATCCGCGTAATCCTCGAGATTCTGGCACCAGGCGTTTCCCCACCATTTCTTGGTGATCTTCGTGCCCTCTATGACGACCGGCTCCATTTCGTTTCCGGACTTTGCGGCTTTCTGGCGCGTTGCCTCGCTTTTTCTTTTAAGCTCCTCCGTCGTTGGCTGACTGAAGTTCTGATTGTCCCAGTAGTTATACGACATCTCTTTCTTCCTCCATGCACGACGTGTTTTCCAGTTTCAAAAGCGACATGAGCTCGTCCGTGTCGAGCTCGGTTATCCACTGTTCGCCGCTCGAGCCTATGACGTTTTCGGCAAGCTCCGTCTTGGAGTTTATTATCTCGTCTATCTTTTCCTCGACGGTTCCCTCGCATACGAGTTTGTGCACGATGACCGTGTTTTTCTGTCCTATACGATACGTCCTGTCGGTCGCCTGATTCTCCACGGCGGGATTCCACCATCTGTCGAAGTGTATGACGTGATTTGCCTTCGTGAGGTTAAGCCCGAAACCTCCGGCCTTGAGGGATATGACCATGTAAGGTATGTATTCCTCGCTCTGGAAGGCCTCGACCATCTGGGTGCGTTTCTTCACGGGAGTCCCGCCGTGAAGCACGAAGCCTTCTTTCCCGAAGACGTCCTTTAGGAAGGAGGAGAGGGCCCCCGTAATCTCTTTGAACTGCGTGAAAACGATGACCCGTTCGCGTTTTTCGAGTATCGTCTCGCAGATCTTTCTCATGAGCTGCAATTTCCCGCTTTCCTTTTCCTCGTATGCGTCCTGACCCAAATACTGGTCGGGGTGGTTGCACACCTGTTTGAGTTTCGTGATTGTCGCGAGAACCATGCCGCGCCTTTGCATGGGCGTGATCTCGGGGTTTGTCACGCTTGCCGCAAGCTCCGCGGTGACTTCGCGGTACATGACGACCTGTTTTTTGGAAAGAGACACATAGTCTATGCTCTCGACCTTGTCGGGAAGGTCAGATATGATTTTCTTGTCCGTCTTGAGTCGCCTCAAAATGAACGGCGAGATCATTTTCTTGAGTCTCGCGTATCCCTCGGGGTTCGCGTCGAGGTCCCTGCAAAAATCCCTGAACTCCGTGGAGGTTCCCAAAAGCCCTTTGTTGAGGAAGTCGAAAAGTGACCAAAGGTTCGTGAGGTCGTTCTCTATGGGCGTCCCTGTCATTATGATGCGCTTTTGGGTCTTTATTTTCTTTATCTCCTTCGTCTGCTTCGCAACGGGGTTTTTTATGGCCTGCGCCTCGTCGAGAATGACGCAGTCCCAGTCCACGGCCTTTATCCCGGGGAGCCTCGAGGCCATGCCGTAGGTGGTGACGGTGAGAAAAGATTTTATCTCCCTTACCATTTTGTCGAGCCTCGCGGCCGTGTAGCCGTGAAGTATGAGGTATTCCATGTCGGGGGCAAATCTCATCGTCTCTTTCTGCCAGTTCCCCATGAGCGAGGCGGGGGCAATCAAAAGAACGCGGGCGGAGGGTTTTTCAGCCCTCAGCTTTTCAAGATACGCCAAAACCTCCACGGTCTTTCCGAGGCCCATGTCGTCCGCGAGACACGCTCCGAAGCCGAGGCCCGCCATGTAGTCGAGCCAGGTGTAGCCGATTTTCTGATAGGGCCGAAGCTGCGCGTGAAGGCTTTTTGGCACTTCGTCCGCACGGAGCCTTTCCGGTTTTCTGAGAGTTTCCAAAAAATCCGAGAGCCATTTCCCGTTCGTGACAAGGTATCCGACGTCCGGATTCAAGGAGTCTTCGTCTTCTTTGAGGCCCATCTTTATGGCGTCCATTAAAGTGACCTCGGTCGGCATGTCTTCCATTCTTTTCAGAAGCTCGCGAAGCTTGTCGTGATTTACCTCGACCCATCTTCCCTTTAAAAGCGCGAGACCCTCCGTCTGTTCGAGAAGGAATCTTATGTCCTCCGCGGTGAGAGGGACTCCGTCCACAATGAGCTCCGGCTGTAAAGATATCAACGTCTCGAATCCGAGCCTGGCTGGTTTGTTTTCGCCGAGTTTCACGGAAATCGTCGGGGACATGTTCTTTTTCCGCCACCAGTTGGGGATTCTGCAAAGTATCCCCGTTTTCTCTATGGCTTCCACGTCCTTTAGAAACGAATAGGCCTCGCTCGCGGTGAGTCTTAAGGGATGGAACATCTCGCCGCTTGTCACGAACGACGATATGAGGGGCGACACGTCGGCGGCCCTGTTGAGGCAGGAGAGGAGTTTGAGAAGCCTGTTCGTGTCGGTCTTGAACTCCGTGAGGGCGTACTTGAGCGGCATGTGCTTGGTCTTCTTTTTGTCGGTCTTCGTGGCGTACGTCGCCAAAAAGGCGAAAGGATATCCTTCTTTGTCGTTTTTTGACTCGACGAGGTGGAAGTAAATCCTCTCCGCCACATGAAGACGGGGCGTCTTCTGCGCGATGAGGGCGGCAACCGTACCAGCGAAATCCTTAATCTCGTCGGAAAATCTCTTTTTGAGTTCTTTGAAGACGTTTCTGACCCACTTTTCCGTGATGTAATCGGCCCCTATCACGTACGGCACGGAATCCAGAATGTTTCTCACGGTGTCTTCGTCCAAAACCAACTCGGTTTTTTCACGGGCGAGCTCGAGCTCCGGTTTGCGCGTGAGATTGTCCCAGAAAACGGACGACAGCTGATAGAGGAAATTCGCGGACTGCGTTATGGCGTCCGGCTTTTCCTCAAGTCCCATGTCGTACAGCGCGGCAAATCTGTCTGACGCGAATCTTTTCGCCCAGTTCTCGTCGATGGTCTCACCTTCCGTTTTGATGTCCGGCAAAAAGCCGGAGTCCGTGAAAACGAACTGTAGAGACCCGAAACCCGTGTTTTTCTTTTCCGCTACATCTTCGCTCGGCATACCTTGTGACCTCGCTTTTTTTCGGATATTTTTATACAACAATATTAGAACCTTAAGCCGCTTTAGTCAATAAAAATGCCGAGCCCGCACATGTTGTCGTAGCGATGTTGACTTGAACCAATTTTCCATTATACTTGTCTTGATGTAAGTATGTTACTTCATACTTGTCTTTGTGTAAGTAAA
>JAJQAJ010000019.1 GCA_021203865.1 Clostridia bacterium | reverse complement strand
GCGTTGAACTGCGAGCTCTTGAGGGTGTCGCCCTGGAGGTACATGATGGGTTTGATGATCTCCTGATAGTACTCGTTGTCGACACCTTTGTGCATTTCAGCGCCCGTGTCGGCGGTTTTCCATGCCGAGGGAACTTTGATCTTCACGAGGTTGTTGCCGGCCGCGGAATCGATGGCGTTGTAGTTCATCTGAACGACGTCGTCACCCTTTCTGCCGAATGACTTTTTGGCCATGTACTTCATGTACTCGACGGCTTTGTCGTAAGGCATTATCTGGGGATTTACGCGGAAGAAAGCGGACTGGAGGATGGTGTTGGTCCTTCCTCTAAGGCCGAGTTTCCCGGCGATCTTTATGGCGTCTATGACGTAGAGATTTATTTTTTTCGTCGCGATGTCGCGCTTAACCTTAGCGGGGAGGAAGTCCTCGAGCTGCTTTACGGTCGTGGCTGACGTGTTGATGAGGAACGTGCCGCCTTTTTTCAGTGCGCTCGTCATGTCGTAACGCGTGATGTACGAGGGGTTGGAGCACTGCACGAAATCGGCGGAGTCGATGAGGTACTCGGACTGGATGGGAGTGTCACCGAAACGGAGGTGGGACACGGTTATGCCGCCGGACTTCTTGCTGTCGTAGAAGAAGTATGCCTGCGCGTGTTTGTCCGTGTGGTCACCTATTATCTTTATGGAGTTCTTGTTCGCGCCCACGGTGCCGTCAGAGCCGAGCCCGTAGAACATGCAGCTTGTCGAGCCGGCGGGAGCCGCGTCGAACTGCTGTGAGAAATCCAAAGAAGAATTTGTGATGTCTTCGTAGATGCCGACTGTGAAATGGTTCTTGGGGTTCGCGAGCTCAATGTTCTTGTACACGGCGAGAACCATGGACGGCGTGAACTCTTTGGACCCTAAGCCGTAACGCCCGCCGACGACTTTGATGTTCTTTTTGCCGAGCTCCAGGAGAGCGGAACATACGTCGAGGTAAAGAGGTTCGCCGAGAGAGCCGGGCTCCTTCGTTCTGTCAAGGACGGCGAGCGTCTTGCAGGTCGAGGGGATGGCTTTCACGAACGCTTCCGCGACGAACGGACGATAGAGGCGGACTTTGATGAGACCGTATTTCTTGTGTTTTTCGGCGTTGAGTTTGTTGATGGACTCTTCGATGGTCTCACATCCGGAACCCATGCAGACGATGACCTGTTTCGCGTCGGGAGCGCCGACGTAGTCGAACAGGTGATATTTCCTCCCGCATTTCGCGGAAACGACGTCCATCATCTTCTGGACTATTTCGGGCGTGGCCGCGTAGTAGGAGTTCGCTGTCTCTCTGTTCTGGAAGTAGGTGTCTCCGTTCTGGGCCGTGCCTTTCTGAATGGGGTGCTCGGGGTTGAGCGAGCGGCTCTTGAAGTCCGCTATGTCCTCGCTGAGACCAACCTCGTCACAGATTTCCCTGATCTCGGCGTAGTCGTTTTCCTCGTCCCACACGTCGATTTTAGCGACTTCGTGGGATGTTCTGAATCCGTCGAAGAAGTTAATGAAGGGAACCTTGGCTTTGAGCGTAGAAAGATGCGCCACGAGCGCAAGGTCCATGACCTCCTGCACGGAACCGTCGCAGAGCATCGCGAATCCGGTCTGACGACAAGCCATTACATCCGCGTGATCGCCGAAAATGTTGAGCGAATGAGCGGCGAGCGCACGCGCGGAAACATGCATGACCATGGGAAGGAGTTCGCCGGAAATCTTGTACATGTTGGGTATCATGAGAAGAAGTCCCTGGGATGCGGTGAACGTTGTCGTGAGGGCACCGGCGGACAAAGATCCGTGTACGGCTCCGGCTGCGCCGCCCTCTGACTGCATCTCGGCGATTTTTACCTTCTGGCCGAACATGTTTGTCCGACCCGCCGTCGCCCAGTCATCGGCAGTTTCTGCCATGGGCGAAGAAGGAGTGATGGGATAGATGGCCGCGACCTCAGAGAAGGCGTAGGCCACATGGCTGGCGGCGGTGTTCCCGTCGATAGTCAATTTTTTCATCAAAAAATCCTCCGAAAATAATTTAAATTTTTCTTAACTTACAAAAAATGTGATTTTCTCACATACATAGGCAATTATATATTGAAAAGGGTCAAAAGTCAATATCGCTTTGGAAAAAATCACATTGTCCTATGCAAAAATTGCCTTTCGGGAAGGTTTTTTATCGGTGTTTCCGTGACGCGTTTTTCTGCGCGAGGCGGCTTTGCGCCTCATTGACGGCCTCCACGAAACATACGAACGACGTGTGCGGCGCGCCGTACCCTTTGTTTTTGCCCTTGAGCTGTCTGTTCTTCGCTTTGAGGTAAAGGTCTCTGACAAGTTCGGTTCCGCCGCTTTGCGCTGTGATGCTGTCATATTTTTCAAAAATTTCTGAGGAGTTGGGCACCCTGTCAAATGAGTATGCGTCTTTCCCTGTCGTCCCTTTTTTCTTTTTTCGGACAAGACGCGAAAAGCCTTCATCGTCCTCCGTCATGACGGAAAGGTCGAAGTAGAATTTGAAAAAAGTGTGTTCGACGAGGAGAAGCGGCGGGCTTGTAAGGGCGGATGTCGAATTTTCCACATAGCCCATGTCCTCCATTTTGCCGAGCGTTGAGTCTTTTTCCAAAAGGACCTCGTCAAGGTCTTTTCGTATCTTCTCTTTGAGCCGTCTTATCTTCCGCGTTTTTCTAAGGTTGTTCGCTTCATGGATTACGAGGAAGTAATCAAAGGCTATCGGCCGGGCGTCGTTCTGAACGAGGAGCCTCGTGTCGCCGTCGCCAAGCTTTCTGATTTCGGCGGAGATTTTGTGCTTGTCGCAAAGTTTGCGCCTGAGACTTTCTAGAATCCCCCGGCAGAAATTTTCCGCTTCATCCACGTATTTTGACTGACCCGGTTCGATTGAGCTGTACATTTTGTCACACCCCTCACGTCAATGATTTGACTTTGGCTCCATTATAGCACAATTTCGTCGTCCGCATAGAAAAAGAGACGTTTTTTTGTCTGTTTCGCCTAAGTTTCACAAAATATCCCGGCCGCGGCGAAAGTGCGGAAGGGCAACATTTTGCAAAATTTTCACAGTTTTATATTGTTAAATTACCCGTATTTTGCTATAATTTACTTTGAACGCTTTTGTTTTTCGCGCTCTGTGAGGCTTTAAATGGAAGAAACCGCGGTCGAAACGGAGGAGGCTCTCCGTCTGAACAACGTCATATTCTCTTACGCCGGCCAGGAGGGCACTCCCGCCGTCAACGGCGTTTCGCTCACCCTTAAAAAAGGCGAGTTCATTTCTGTTCTCGGCCAGAACGGAAGCGGCAAGTCGACGCTCGCGAGACTCTGCAACGGTCTTTTGGAACAGGATGAGGGAGAAGTCTTCGTTTTCGGACAGGAACTGGACTCCGACAAGGCAGTCAAAGAGGCGAGAAAACGGGTTGGGATTGTCTTCCAGAACCCCGACAACCAAATGGTTGCCTCCATAGTTGAGGACGACGTCGCTTTCGGCCCGGAAAACATAGGCGTGGACAGGGAGGAAATTGGCCGCCGTATAGAGTGGGCGCTTGACGCCGTTGGCATGACCGAATACAGGCATTCCACTCCCGAGAGACTCTCAGGCGGGCAGAAACAGAGAATCGCTGTCGCCGGCGTCATAGCCATTAAACCCGACGTTCTCATTTTGGATGAGGCCACGGCCATGCTCGATCCGAGGGGCAGGAAGGAGGTCATCTCGGTCGTTCAGAAACTCAACAAAGAGGAAGGCATTTCGGTCATGCTCATCACTCATTTCATGGAGGAGGCGCTCCTTGCCGACAGAGCGATTGTCATGCACAAGGGTGAGATAGTCATGCAGGGCCCCCCGGAGAGGATATTCGAGAGCGGCGACATGCTGAGCACCTTCAACCTCGCACGTCCGCCCGTGTGTGAAATAAGGGACGAACTCAATTCTAAGATTTTTCCGCTCGCACCCGTTCTGGACGCGGGCGTTCTGGGCGATGAGATTGCCGAAAATCTTCGTGACGCGCCAGTGAAGACGGCGTCGCTCCGAAAAGAGGAAAAGAAGACGGGCGGAGAATGGGACATCGTGGTCAAAAATCTCACGTACACTTATTCCGCGAAGTCGCCTTTTGCCAACATGGCTTTGAAAGGTATATCACTCACCATTTCGGAAGGGGAGTTTTACGGCATCATAGGCCAGACCGGGAGCGGCAAAACCACACTCGTGCAGCATTTCAACGCCTTGAACCGGCTTCCCCAGTCGACGAAGAAATACAAAAAGAAAAAGGTCAAAAAGGGCGAATCCGCGCCCGTCCTGCCGGAGATTCATATAGGCGGGTATGACCTTTCCGATAAAAAATGCGATTTCAAGAGCCTTCGCGCCGACGTCGGGATGGTCTTTCAGTATCCCGAATATCAGCTTTTCGCCGAAACCGTCGCCAAAGACGTCGCGTTCGGTCTTAAAAATTTCTACAAGGGAATGACGGAGGATGAGACGGCCGCGGCCGTGAAGGACGCGCTTGAGGCAGTCGGGCTTGATTACGACGAGGTGAAGGACAAGTCCCCGTTCGATTTGTCCGGCGGGCAGAAGAGACGCGCCGCCATAGCGGGAGTCATCGTGACGAAGCCCAAAATACTTATTTTGGATGAACCCGCCGCGGGGCTGGACCCCATGGGTAAAAAGGAAATCATGGCCATGCTGCACGGTCTTCACGAGACCGTGTGCAAGACTGTTATCATAGTCTCGCATGATATGGATGAAATATCGGAAAACTGCACTCGCGCCGCGGTTTTGGACGGTGGTCTTGTCGTTCTCACGGGCACTCCCAGGGAGATTTTTTCAAACGGCGCGACTCTTTCGGAAATTGGCCTTGACGTGCCGCTCACCGAAAAACTTTGTGAAAAGCTTTTGTGCCACGGGATAGACGTCGACTGTGACCTCACTGTCGCGGGATTCGTGGAGACCGTGAAAACACTCATTCCCGGGGGAGGTGACGAGGATGCATGACGTCACGTGGGGACAGTATTATCCCGTTGATTCGTTTGTTCACCGTTCGGACCCGAGAGTGAAGCTTCTCTTTCTCATTGCCTATATAGTCGCGCTTTTTGTCGCGAAGAACTTTTACGGGCTGCTTCTTTGCTTCATCATACTGCTCATGATGATTTTCGCGGCCAGGGTGCCGCTCGGAAGTGTCATAAGGTCGGTTAGGGCTGTCATAATAATCCTCATCATTACGGCGGCGATAAACCTCCTTTTCCACGGCGGCGACCACGTCTGGTACGAGTCGGGCGTGATATCAATAACGAGAGAGGGGCTCATCTTTTCGCTGTTTCTTCTTTTCCGAATAGTCTTTCTCGTCATGGGGGCCGCGGTGCTGACGCTGACCACGACGCCCGTCGCGCTCGCGGACGGCATGGAGAGTCTCATGAAGCCTCTCAAATACATCAAATTCCCCGTGCACGAGTTTGCGCTCATAATGTCGATAGCTCTGAAATTTATTCCCACGCTCCTTGACGAGACTCACAGAATCATCTCGGCGCAGAAGGCGAGAGGGGCGGATTTTGAGAGCGGCAACATCTTCAAAAGAATAAAGGCGGTCATCCCCATTCTCATTCCGCTTCTCATAAGCGCGTTCAGGAGGGCTGAGGAGCTCGGTGACGCGATGGACGCGAGGTGTTATTCCAACACGAAGAACAGGACGAAGTACAAAAAACTCACACTCACGTACCGCGATCTCATTATAACCATTGTTTTCGCCGTCATGATAGCGGGGGTCGTGCTTCTGAATGTGTACGGCGCGAACATAATTCCTTCTATTGCCGAGTTTGTCGCGGTGAGGTGAGCCATGAGATACGTCCTCATCATTGCGTACGACGGCACGGAATACGCCGGATGGCAGACGCAGAAAAACGCCGTTACAATCCAGGAAACGATTGAAAGGGCCGCGAGTGAGCTTTTCGGCGCGGAGGTGAAGCTTCACGCGAGCGGAAGGACCGACAGCGGGGTCCACGCCTTGGGTCAAGTCGCTCATTTTGATGCGTCGCTTTCTCTTCCCGCGGAAAAAATCGCCGATGCGCTCAACGCCGTACTTCCGCCGGACATTTCCGTGCTTTCCTCTTCGGTGGCGCCTGATGGCTTTGACGCAAATCTTTCGGCAAAAAAAAAGACGTACGTTTATCGTATGTATTTCGGGAAAAGACGAAACCCGATGTGTGACAGATACGCTTTTTTTGTGAGAGGAGAATGCGATATCGGCGTTTTGAACGGAGCCGCGTCGCTTTTTGTCGGCGAACATGACTTTGCCGCATACTGCGCGTCCAAATCCTCCGCAAAGACAACCGTCCGCACCGTTTTTGAGACAAAATTTTATGAGAGTGAGGATTTTTTTGGGAGGACGGTGTCCTTTGAAGTTACCGGCGGAGGGTTTCTATACAACATGGTCCGCACGATGGCGGGGACCGCGCTCGACTGCATGCTGGGAAAGGTGACCGCATCCGACATTGAAAAAAGTCTTTCCTCACCCGAGAGGAGTCTTGTCGGCCGCACACTTCCCGCGAAGGGTCTTACCCTCGTCAGTGTCGATTATTCTCCGTTTGTTTTTGCTTGATTCTCGTCCGGCATCACATCATGTGACTATGCAATATAAAATCATAACGATATTTGGCTGTCAGGACATCGCTCCCGGTGGTCATGGAGCTTTTTTGATTTTACTTGTGGCGAATGATTCGATTTTTTCGCGGCCTCTGGGTGGGGCCTATTTTTGTCTTCGAGGCCATGTGTGAACCCATGAAAAGAGCGATGTTTGCGTCGTTCTGACATGAACGAAGGTGCCTTTTTGCCTGAAAGTTTTTTTTACCTAATTTTCACAGTTTTTTTTTGCTCTATTCATTATTTTGCGCTAAAGTGTTTTGTGTATTATCCCGAATGGGTATATACTTATTCCCATATAAAGGCCGCACCCCGAGGTTGTTTTCGCATGGAACTCATAACGTTTTTCCAGTATGGTGAGATAATTTCATATTCTTTCTTCTATGATTCCAGTGACTGGACGTTTTTCGGGGTGTCCCTCGGCGTGGCTGTCATTGGCTTTCTTATCATGTATGGCTTTCGGGCATATTCCATGTATGTCATATGTGTCCGCGAGGGGTACAAAAACAAGTGGATGGCATTCGTTCCCTTCCTCAACACGTACTATATAGGCGATGTCGCGAGGAAGAACAAACTCTTCAACGCCAACGCCAAGGCTTTCTCGATTCCCACGGCCGCGCTGGAGTTTCTCATGTTTGTGGGATACATCCTCTTGTACGTCGTCGAGGGTATTCTAGTCGCGAAAGGTTACATCATTGACGCTGGTGAGGCGGGATATGAGGTTGTGGCGTACGCTCAGGATTGGATGGCGTGGATATACAATTACATGGGCATAATTCTGAGCTGGGTGTCTCTTGTCTACTTCGTCATGTTCATGTTCACGCTGATGCCGTTTTTCATGACATATTCAGCGAGAAGATACGCCATAATGTCGCTTTTCGGGGCGTTCTTTCCCATAAGCGGCGCGCTGATGTTCGCCGTCAGAAACAACCGCGGCATGGGATACAAAGAATTCATGCAGGGCGAACAGGAGAGAATGTACCGGCAATACCAGCAGAACCAGCAAAGCGGCAACCCGTACAACTACAATCCTTACAGCGGCCGTCCCACGCCGCCGCCGGGATACGGTGAAAATAACGGCCAAACCGGACAGCAGTCTAACTCTAATCCGGATCCTTTCGAGGATTTTGATTCCGGTGACCCCGGAAGCGCGTCGACATCTGGAAGCTACGGCTCAATGGATCCCTTCTCCGATGATTTTGAGGGCGAGAGAAAGGAAAATTACGATGACGTAGGAGTGAGTGAGCCCGGAGAATCCGAAGAGATCGGAACGGATAAGACCGAGGTCAAAACGGAGAAGAAAGCGGAGAAGACTTCCAAGCCTTCGGAAAAGACTCAGCCCAAGGAAACTGACACGAGTCCGTTTGACGATTTTTAAAACTAATGAGGCCCGGGGCCTCTTTTTTTTTGCCCATTTGCCTTTTTTTGTTTGCGCGGCGCCTGTTGTGTGATATAATGTGAGAGAAATATAAGTTTGGGTTATGGTAATTGACTCTCGATTTTGTACAGATGACGAAGAGGACTGTGATGGAGAACATTTCAGCGATTTCCACTCCGAGAGGAAAAGGCGGTGTGGCGATAATAAGGGTGAGCGGGGATGCGCCGCTGGATTTGGCCGCTAGGATGTTCGTGCCGTCCGCGAAGGTTGAGCCCGCGGACTTTAAACCCAACGTCATGTACCCCGGACGGATTTTGTGCGACGGCGTAGAGGACTACGGCATGTGTGTGTATTTCAGGGGGCCAAGGTCGTTCACGGGAGAGGACACTGTCGAGTTTCACTGCCACGGCGGGGAGCTTGTCGCGGAAGCGGTTTTAAAAAAGACATTCACGCTCGGCGCCCGGCCCGCGGAGGCGGGAGAGTTTTCCAGGCGCGCCTTCCTCAACGGCAAACTTACGCTGTCTTCGGCGGAAGGCATGGCCGACATGATAAACGCGACGAGCGAGGCGTCGCTCAAAGCCGCCGGCGCGCTTTACAGGAAGGAGACGGTGAAAGCCGTGACGGACGCGCAAAAAGAGCTGAAAGACATTCTTGCGACGCTCGCCGCCGACATGGATTATCCGGAAGAGGACGTGGCGGAAAGCGAAGCTGTGCCGCTGAAAGAAAGATTGGGCAAAATCCTTGCGTCAATAGATGAGCTCGCGTCGACATATCCGAGGGGGAAGGTCTTAAAATCGGGTGTCAGGGTGGCGCTCTGCGGCAAACCCAATGTCGGGAAAAGTTCGCTTCTTAACGCATTGATTGGCTATGACAAGGCGATAGTCAGTTCTGAGGCCGGCACGACGAGAGATGCCGTTGAAGGTGAAATCGAGATGGACGGCATTCTTTTCAGACTGACTGACACGGCAGGTCTTCGCGAGAGCGCGGGGCCCGTGGAGACGCTGGGCATAGAAATGGCGAGAGACGTAATCGCCTCGGCAGATGTCGTGGTACGGGTCTACGACGGTATTGACGATGAGGACGAAGAGGATTTTCCGAACGGCGGAAAACTTATAAAGGTTTTCAATAAAGCGGACATCCTCACGCCGCCCGGCGGCTTCGACTGCGTGATTTCAGCGAAGACGGGCGAAGGGATAGACAAACTCAAAAAGCTCATTCTCTCCGTTGTTCCGGCGGTGAAAGGCGATGACGAAGCCGTCATCTGTGAGGAAAGGCACGTCAACGCGATAAAAAGGGCGGCGGAAAGTCTTAAACGCGCGATTTTGGGACTTGATGAGTTCACGCCCGACATGGCGGCGCTTGACGTCACCGCGGCGTGGAGCGCGCTCGGCGAAATCACCGGCGAGAGCGCCTCGGAGAGCATAATAGACGAAGTGTTCGACAAATTCTGTGTCGGAAAATGACAATGGCGGAGGAAACATCATGGTAAATCTCGAACTTTACAAGATTTTTTACGCGGTCGCAAAATGCGGCTCGCTCACCAAGACGGCCGAACAGCTGTACATATCCCAGCCGGCGGTCTCCCAGTCAATAAAACAGCTTGAGGGACAGCTTAACACGGTTCTTTTCAACAGGACGCACAGAGGGATGGAACTTTCCGAACACGGGGGAAAGCTCATTATCGATGACGTTGAAAAGGCGCTTGAGTATCTCGAAGCCGCCGAAAACAAGATTTCTGAGATGCAGCAGACCCCGACCGGGACACTGAGAATCGGTGCAACCGACTCAATTTTCGCGCACGTGCTTCCCGACAGAATAGTCGAATACCATGAGAAGTTTCCCCAGGTTAAAATAGAGCTCGTCACGGGCACCACGCCGGAAACTGTCGAACAGCTCAGAGATTCGAGGGTTGACGTGGGATTTGTCAACCTTCCTCTCGACAATAACGATGTCAACTGCATGCAGACAGTGGCGCACCTCAACGACGTTTTCGTCGCGGGAAGGGAGTATGTTGAGCTCAAAGGCAGGAAGGTGGACCTGGAAGAGCTTTCCGCCTATCCGCTTTTGATGATAGAACAGAACACGGTCGCGAGAAAGACCGTCACCGCGTTCGCGGACACGCTCGGCGTGGCCCTCGTCCCGGACGTCGAAGTGGCGTCATGGGACTTCATGATAAAACTCGCCGTGAGAGGCATGGGGGTGGGGTGCATTCCCAGAGAATACGTAAAACACGAGCTTGATAGTGGGGAACTCTTCGTGGTTGACACCGAGCCCGCCCTTCCCGCGAGGGGAATAGGACTCGCCGTCGCGAAAACCATGACGCTCCCCTACGCTTTGAAAGAGTTCGTGGAGATGTTCAAGGACAGCAAGGTGAACGCCTGACATGGCAAAGCGCGCCGTCCGTTACTTTTCTGACGACCTCACTGAGGACATCGCGAAAGATTCGGTAAAAAACATCAAAAGAAAGCCCGTGACGGAAAAGTTCAGATACTATCCTACGCGGCTTTTTCCCCGTGCGGCGCGCTGGTTCGTAAAGAGGGTGCTTCTTCGACCGGTGGCCCGCGCCGTGCTCTTTTTTTGTGGAGTGAAGGTCGTGGGGAGGGAGAAGACCAAACCTTTTAAAAATGGCCCGGCCTTCATGTACGGCAACCACACCGGGTACTTCACTGACGCGTTCGACCCGGTCGCCTTGGCGGCGCCAAGGGAGTCATTTTGGATTGTCAACGCCGATTCGGTGAGCATCTTCGGGACGAGACACCTCGCGCTCTCCGCGGGAGCCATACCCATCCCGGACGACTATCATTTCATGCCGAAATTCATGGACGCTTTAAGCAGGGCCGTGGAAAGACGCGGGTGGGTGGCTGTGTACCCGGAAGCGCACATATGGGAATACTACACGAAGATTAGACCTTTTCCCGCCGTGTCGTTCAGATACCCCGTGAAATACGGTGCGCCGGTCTTTTCATTCACGCTCACATATCAGAAGAGAAAGCGGGGCAGGAGGCCCAAAAGGACGCTTTATGTCGACGGGCCGTTTTTTGCGGATGTGTCACTTCCCGAAAAGGAAGCCGCGGAAAAACTTCGGGATGAGGTTTTCTCGGCGATGTCCGAAGCTGCGGCAGACTCCGACTACGAATACGTCGAATACGTGTACAGACCCCGGGGCGGCGGCGCGTGAAAAATTGACGCGGAAAATTGTTTGTTTTGTTTGTGTTTTGACGCTCTTCTGTTATAATAAAAGTTACGGACACGTATTGAGCGGGCGCTGTCAAGGCCCTTTTGGCGGTGTGAATGGATCTCGAAGAGATAAAAAACCTGATAAACCCCAGGAAGAACGCGGACAGGGAATTCTTTTTGGAACTTCTCGACACCGACGTTCAGACTGAGTATGAAAAAAGGCACGTCGAGGCCGTTTTGAGCATGCTCAAAATCAGGTATCTCAACAAGCTCAGAAAGAAAATGAACGACGCCATCGCCGAAAAACATTCGCTGGGCTCCCAGATTGACTACACTGCGGAAAAATACAGGAGAGTGCTTGAACTGGACGCCGAGATATCCGATCTCAAAGCAAAGATTGATTCGTACAAACCGCTTTTCGAAGAGACATATTTCGCCAGGATGGACGTCGAGGACGACAAGGAAGGGTATAACGCCTACTACATCGGTAAAAGGGGCGATGAAAGTCTGGAGATTGTCGATTGGCGCGCTCCGCTTGCGAGAAGATATTACCAAAAGAGCAAGCTTTCCTTCACGATAAACGAATATGACTACAGGGTCATTCTGAGAAGGGCGCTTCGCACGAAGAACGGGAAACTTCTCGACATGCAGAACGAATATCTGTCCGTAAAGAACTATCTTTCCGAAGAGGAGATAGCGGGAAGGGAAGAACAGGTCGTTTTTGACCCATTCCTAAAGGAAATTCTAAAATCCCGCAAGGAAAAGCAGGAAGTCACGGACATAATCGAGACCATACAGGAAAAGCAGTTTGAGATAATAACCCTTCCGGAAGACAGCCAGTGCGTCGTGCAGGGCGTGGCGGGTGCGGGAAAGACCATGATAATGCTGCACAGGCTGTCGTATCTCATGTACAACGACGAAACGCTGCGTCCTGAAAACGTGCTCGTCATAACGCCGTCCGATTCCTTCAACAGTTTCATAGACGAGCTCTCCGTCATCCTCGAACTCGATAAAGTGAGAACGATGACGCTCGGAAACTACTATCTCAAAATCCTCTCCGGGATGGGGATAGACCTCGAAAAAAACATTGACCGCGGGGCCGAGATTCCCGCCGATTATCTGGAATACGTCTATTCAGACAAATTCTCCCGCGACGTCGAGAATGCGGTCCGCAAGGTTTACGACAGCATATACGGCATGGTCACCGGCAGTTCGTCGAGAGAGTTTTCCGGGATTGTCGAAAACGCGTGCGTAAGACAGGAGGAGGAATTCGACTACATAAAAAATTCCTCGTTCCGCGTGAGAAGATGCCTTCTCGGCGACATTAAGGAAAAAAAGAACGGCGGACTTTATTACACAAAGCCGCTCAGATATCTTTTCAACGCCGTGCACGAGATAAGGGAGTTTCTGCATCTCGCCGACACTGACAACAAAATGAAGGACATTTCATACTTTTTCAACAACACCATGTCGTTTTCAAAGTCTTTGAGATATGTCCAAAAGCACAGTGAGGAGATATGTGAACAGGCTGAAAAAGATTTATCGGCTCTTTCCCAAACGCTTGCGAGGGAAATTCAGCAGTTTAAACGATACAGGTATGTTAGTTCTGACGACGAAGCGTTGAACCGCGAACAGGTGGAGCTCCGGGAGCGGATAATGAAGGAGATTGAGGTCATGGTGGACCGCATCCGGAAGATTAAGGAGCTTTTCGCGTCCGTGTGCGATTTCGCGGACGTGCTCCGCGGCGACAGCTACTTCGTGTCGGTCACCAAATGCGAAAACGTTCATGACATCGCGCTCTTCTTTTATCGCATGGTCGTGTCGGAGACCAAAACAAAATACGGCATAAAGTCAAAGAAACTCAACGCCGCCGACCCGTACATAGTGTGCCTCATCCTTACGAAGCTTGAGTACGACTTGACACCCAGGTATTCGTTCCTCTTCATAGATGAGGGACAGGATCTCGCCCCGTCCGAATATGAAGTTCTGAGAAAGATTAACCCCAACGCCAAATTCAATGTGTTCGGCGATCTCCAGCAGAACGTCACGCCATGGAAGTTCATAGGTAACTGGGAGAGGCTGGGGTTCAACGTTTTTGATCTCGACACCAATTACAGAAACACGAACCAGATAGTCAATTTTGTGGCGAGGATTCTCGGCGTCAACATGAAACCCATAGGCTTTGACGGCGTGGAGGTTGAGTACATCGCCGAGCCTCAAATCGGGAAATTCTTCGCGAAGAAAAAAGGTCTCAAGGCCCTGATATGCTCTGCGGAAAGGGTTCCGTATTTCGCGAAAAAAAGTTACAACGTCCTTTCTGAAACGGGCAGAATTTCAAAGAGCAAAGTGAACGTCATGACCGTGTATGAGAGCAAAGGCCTGGAGTTCACGGCTGTGGTGGTGGCTGACGAGGACCTTTCTGTCAATGAAAAATACATCGCATACACGAGGGCGCTTTCGGACCTCGCGGTGACGAAGTGAGAGCGTGAAGACATGGAAGACAAGAAATTTTACATAACGACCGCAATAACCTATACATCAGGCAAGCCGCACATAGGAAACACGTACGAGATAATACTGACCGACGCGATAGCGAGGTATAAGAAGGCAAGAGGCTATGACGTCTATTTTATGACCGGTACGGACGAACACGGTCAGAAAGTCGAGCAGAAGGCCGGGGACAGAGGTGTGAGTCCCAAAGAATTCGTCGACGGCGTGTCGGACGAGATCAAAATGCTGTGGAAACTTTCCGGGGTTGACTATGACCATTTCATACGCACGACCGACCCCGAACACGAGAGAGAAGTTCAGAAGATTTTCAGAAAATTCCATGAACAGGGCGACATATACAAAAGCTCCTATGAGGGGCTATACTGCACGCCCTGCGAGTCGTTCTGGACGGAGAGCCAGCTTGTGGACGGCAAGTGCCCCGACTGCGGCAGAGAGGTGAAACTCGCCAGGGAAGAGGCTTATTTTTTCAGGATGGGAAAGTACGCGGAAAAGCTCTGCCGTCACATCCTCACCCATCCGGGTTTCATTAAGCCTTCGTCAAGAAAGAACGAGATGATGAACAATTTTCTTTTGGCTGATGAATTCCTGGGCATGTCGGACGAGGATATTCTGAGGGCAATCGACGAAGGTAGGTTCAAATCCAAACTCCAGGACCTCTGCGTTTCAAGAACGACATTCAAATGGGGTATTCCCGTCGATTTTGACGAAAAACACGTGGTGT
Source organism: Clostridia bacterium (assembly GCA_021203865.1). Classification (GTDB taxonomy): domain Bacteria; phylum Bacillota; class Clostridia; order Christensenellales; family Borkfalkiaceae; genus Coproplasma. The sequence continues at coordinate 2,092 of JAJQAJ010000019.1, read as the reverse complement.
ATGTCTGGCTTGACGCCCTGACAAACTACATCACCGGCATAGGTTACGATACCGAAAACCCCTCCGTGCTTTACAAAAAGTTGTGGCCGGCGGATCTTCACGTCATAGGGAAGGACATAGTCAGGTTCCACACCATTTACTGGCCCATCTTTCTCATGGCGCTCGGCGAGCCGCTTCCCGAATGCGTCTTCGGACACTCCTGGCTTTTGCAGGGTGGTGAGAAAATGTCCAAGTCCCGCGGGAATGTCATGTACGTAGACGATCTCATGGATGTGTTCGGAAGGGACAGCGTGAGATTTTTCGTCTTATACAAAATGCCATACGCCGACGACGGTGTGATAACCTGGGACCTTCTTACGGAGGTTCACAATTCGGAGCTCGCCAACACACTCGGAAACCTCGTCAAGCGCTCGGTAACCATGGCGAACAAGTACTTCCCGGACGGTCTCAAAAGGGGCGATGCGGAAGAAGACATCGACAGGGACCTTATCTCTTCCGTGTTGGACTCCGTGAAATGCGCAGAGACATGCATGGATGAGTACAGGGTGGCGGACGCCATAGACGCCGTCTGGTCTGTGTTCCGTCGAGCGAACAAGTACATTGACGAAACCGCACCCTGGATTCTCGACAGAGACCCCGCGAAAAGGGAAAGACTCGGGACCGTTCTTTACAACCTCGTAGAGGCCATATCCATCGGTGCCTCGATGGCGTATCCGTTCATGCCTGACACGGCGGAAAAGATAATAAGCGAGCTCGGCACGAAAAGAAAATCTTTTGATGAGTGCGAAGTTTTCGGATTTGTCCCGGAATATATCCCCACAAAGAGCCCCTCGACGATATTTGAAAGACTCAAAGCCGAGGATGTGGCGGCCGCCGCGGAGAAAATATCTGCCGCGCAAAAAGAGAAAAACACCCCCGGGGCTGAAATAAAGACGGAGGATGTGCCAATGATAACCATAGATGATTTTGCGAAAATACGCATGCAGGTTGGCCTCGTCGTCGCGTGCGAGCCCGTAAAGAAATCCAAACTCCTTCATGAGACGATAAAAGTCGGCGACAGGACGCTTTCCATACTTTCCGGTATAGCCAATTACTATACCGCCGAGGAGATGGTGGGAAAGAAAGTGGTGGTGGTTACAAACCTTCCTCCCCGCGAGATGAAGGGAATAGTCAGCGAGGGCATGATAGTCTGCGCGGAGGCCCCGGATGGGTCGCTTACCGTCGTGTCACCGGAAAAGGACGTTCCGGACGGTTCGGTTTTGGGATGAGTGTCGATTACATAGACGTTCACTGCCACCTCAACGGCAGGGACTACGGAAACATTGATGCTCTCATGGACGCGCTTCGCGGGGCGGATATCAAAAAGATAATCACCTCGGGCACAACGCTCGAGACATCCGTGGAGGCCATGAGTTACGCTGAAAAATATCCCGAGGTTTACTTTACCGCGGGATTCCATCCCACGGAGCTTTCTTCTTATTCCGATTTCGCGGTGAAAGAGATAGAAAAGCTTCTTTCCCATCCGAAGTGCGTTGCGGTGGGAGAGATTGGCCTCGACTATCATTACGAGGACACCACCGACAGGGAAAAGGAGAGAGAGGCGTTTCTGACGCAGATGCGCATGGCGTACGACAACCGTCTTCCCATGGTTGTGCACTCCAGAGATGCTGCCGCGGACACACTGGAAATCCTGAATAATTATGTTGATTTCCTTACGTACGGAGTGCTTCTGCACTGCTATTCGTACTCTTTGGAGATGGCTGCAAAGTTTGCGAAGCTCCCCGTGAAGTTCTCTTTCGGCGGCTCATCGACGTACCACGGCAGCAAAAAAGTGAGAAGAACCATAGCCACGCTTGACGCGGACCGTCTTCTCACTGAAACGGACAGTCCCTACCAGTCGCCGTGCAGCAGGCATGGATTTTTTCCGAACACGCCCATGTCGATTCCCGAAATATGTGCGAATATGGCGGCGATAAGGGGACTTACACCGGAAGACATGGCGGTGACGGTTTGGCTTAACGCACACGAATTTTTTCCTAAGCTGGAATAGCGAAAAATAAGGCATATCTAATTCGGCTGTTGCCGCATGACC
>JAJQAJ010000038.1 GCA_021203865.1 Clostridia bacterium | reverse complement strand
TACCCCTCGTAGGGACTTTCACCCATAAGGGACATGACATGCCCGTCATACAAAAAAAGAGGCCTTTTTGGCCTCGTGAGTTTTAATACGTATTTTACATGACGACGATGTTGCTGCTTTCAAAAAGTGCTTTGTATTCCTTGGGAAAATTGTCGTCCGTTATGAGGACGTTTATGTCCTCTGTGTGGGCGAACGTGTACGGGTTTATTTTCCCGATTTTGGAGCTGTCGAGCATCATGTACACCTGACGCGATTTTTCAAAGACCTGTTTTAAAAGGTCGCTTTCTATCTGGCTGTTGCAAGAAAACCCGTTTGTGGGGGTGAAGGCCGTCGCCGAAACTATCGCGATTTCAAAGTTTGTTCTCGCGAAATACTCTTTCGCGGCTGGGGAAGCGGTAGAGAGGTTTTCTCTCATGAGCTGTCCGCCCACGACCGTCACGTCTATGTTTCTCTTTTGCGCGAGCTCCATCGCGACAGCTATGCCGTTGGTGAAGATGTTGCACCTTATGTCGGAGAGTTCTTTTGCGAGGTACATCGCCGTCGTCCCGCCGTCCAGAAATATCGACGAACCTTCGTCAATCAGCGTCGCGGCTTTCTGGGCTATGACGAGTTTCGCGTCCGTGTTTATCGTCGTCTTTTTGATGTAAGCCTCACCTGAAACTTTCTGCACCTCTTTGACCGACATCGCCCCTCCGCGCACGCGGATGATTTTACCATCCTCTTCGAGCTGGAAAAGATCCCTTCTCAAAGTCATCTGTGAGACATTGGGGAAGACTTCTTCAAGCTGTTCCAGCGTCATTTTGCCGCGCTTGTCAAGTATTTCAGCGATTTCCTCCACTCTCTCCCTTTTCATTTCTTCTCCCGTATTTGTAAATAATTTACAATTTTTGTGTTCTTATTTACAGTATAGATGCGATAAACTGTCAAGTCAAGGAAAAAGATACCTAAAATTCACAAAAATTATGTGAAAATGTTAAAAATTTACATTATTATGAGGCGGGAAAAACCGACAAAAAATTTTGTTATAATCTTGCATAAACTTGCCTCATGAACTATAATTGCCGTATGGCAAGGGAAAGGAAAAAAATCAGCGTATCTCCCGTCCTGGCGGTGGCTTTGGGCGTTTTAGGTGTGTTGCTTGTGGGCACGTTTCTTCTGGCGCTGCCCATATCGACGACGGGGGATGGCTGGGGTGATTTCATGACGTCATTTTTCACGTCTGTTTCCGCGACGTGTGTCACCGGACTTTCCACGGTTGACGTTTCCGAGTTTTACACGCTTTTCGGACAGATAGTGCTTCTCGTCATAATACAGCTGGGCGGCTTAGGATTCATCACCTTCATCTCCTTTTTCATGGTGCTTCTCAAAAGGTCGACATCCCTTTCCGACAGAAAACTCATACAGCAGTCTTCCGGCGGAATGTATTTTGACTCTCTGAGAGCGATGATGAGCACGATATTCGCGGGCACGTTCATCGTTGAATTTGTCGGAGCGATTCTTTTAAGCGGCGCGTTCATCCCGGACATGGGATGGGGCAAAGGCATATGGAACGGCATATTTACCTCCATTTCGGCTTTCTGCAACGCCGGTTTCGCGCTGACGGGAAATTCCCTGGTGCCGTACGCGTCCAATCCGCTCGTCATCATCACCGTCGTTCTTCTCGTGCTCATAGGCGGTCTCGGCTTTTTCGTGTGGTACGACATCAAACAGTACAAGTTCAAGTTCAAAAGATATTCCCTTCACACAAAACTCGTGCTCGTGTCGTCGGCCGTCCTCGTCTTCGGGGGTTGGATTCTTTTCGGCGCATTTGAATGGAACAATCCCGAGACTTTGGGCTCCATGGGAACGGGGAGCAAGATTCTCAACGCGCTCTTTCTTTCCGTCACGCCGAGGACGGCGGGCTTCAACACCGTCCCCTATGAGAGCCTGACGAACGGCGGAAACGTTCTCAACATCATATTCATGTTCATAGGCGGCAACTCCGGTTCCACGGCGGGAGGGCTCAAAGTTACGACGATAACCGTCCTCATACTCGCGGCCATCGGCACGGCGAGCAGAAAGGAGGAAACTGTCGCCTTCAAAAAGAGAATAGACGGCGAGACGATATATGAGGCGAGCGCGGTGCTCTTCATATACATAGTGGCGATAGTGGTTGGGCTTTTATGTCTCATGGCCGCCGAACCCGACGCGTCATTCACCGCGGTTCTGAACGAGGTTGTGTCCGCCGTGTGCACGGTCGGTCTTTCCGCGAACCTCACGGGAAACCTTTGCGACTTCTCCCTCATCGTGCTCTGTGTGCTGATGTTTTTCGGACGAGTGGGAGGTTACACAATGATGATGATTTTCCTCGCGGATCGCAAGTCCGTGATAGTCAATCACCCGAGCGAGGGTATTTTGATAGGATAGGAGGGATTTTTAATGAAAAAATCCGTATTGATTATAGGTATTGGAAGACTCGGGGCCGAACTCGGTGAGAAGATGCAGGATCTCGGGAATGAGGTCATGCTTCTCGATAATAAGAGGGACGTCATAGAGAAACAGTCCTCGAGATTCAATGACGCGAGAATCGCCGATTACACAAACGAAGAAGTTCTGAGAAAACTTGGCTGCGCCGATTTCCAGCTTTGCTTCATAACCATAGGCGACAATTTTGAGGCGTCCGTGATAACGACATTTCTTTTGAAAAAACTCGGCGCGGCGTTTGTGGCTGCCCGGGCGAGAGATCAGCTTCAGCGCGACATTCTATATGCCGCCGGCGCTGATCAGGTAATAATGTCCGATGAGTCGCTCGCCGAAAACCTCGCCATATGCCATAGTCTCGACAATGTCAAAAACTACAAGTCGCTTGGCGACGGATTCGGCATATTCGAGACGCCCGCCCCGGACGGCTGGCTAAATAAGTCGCTCGGAGAACTCGATGTGAGGCGCAAATTCAAGATGAACATTGTGGCTGTGAGACATGGGGAGGAGCTCAACATAATCCCCGGCCCGGAAACGACGTTTTACAGAGATGACACGATGCTCATCATCGCGAGGACGAAGGACGTCTACAAGTTAAGAAGATAAAAAATAAGCCGCCCTGAGGGCGGCAATTTTAAAATTCAATCATCTTCGATATGTATGTGTCAAGCTCGTCGATTTTGAGCCGTATTTGCTGCATCGTATCCCTGTCTCTAACCGTCACGGTGTCATCTTCCAGCGTGTCGAAGTCGACGGTTATGCATAGCGGCGTCCCTATCTCGTCCTGCCGTCTGTACCGCTTGCCGATTGAGCCCGTGACGTCGTATGTCACAGGGAATTTTTTCGCTAGATTCTTGTAAATCTCCTCCGCCTTTGGCGCGAGATTTTTTTGAAGAGGCAGAACGCACGCCTTGTATGGCGCGATGAATGGGTGCAGGTGCATGACTATCCTTATGTCATTTTTTTCGGCGTCCAGGACCTCCTCGTCATACGCGTCGGTTAAAAGCGCGAGGACTATCCTCTCGACGCCGAGTGACGGCTCTATGACGTAGGGGATGTATCTCTCGTTTGTCACGGGGTCGGTGTAGTCCATGAGTTCGCCGCTTTCCGCCGCGTGCTGTTTGAGGTCATAGTCGGTTCTGTCCGCTATTCCCCAAAGTTCTCCCCAGCCGAATGCGTAGAGATATTCAAAGTCGGTCGTCGCGTTGGAGTAGAAGACGAGCTCCTCTTTGGAGTGATCTCTTGTCCGGATGTTTTTTTCGTTTAGTCCTATGCTTAAAAGCCAGTCTTTGCAAAAATTCTTCCAGTATGAAAACCACTCGAGGTCGGTTCCCGGTTCGCAGAAGAACTCGAGCTCCATCTGCTCGAATTCGCGGACGCGGAAGATGAAGTTTCCGGGCGTTATTTCGTTACGGAAGGATTTTCCTATCTGTCCTATCCCGAACGGCACGCGGAGACGAGTCGATCTTTGGACGTTTTTGAAATTGACGAAAATCCCCTGCGCGGTTTCGGGACGAAGGTACACCGTGTTCACGGTGTCCTCCGTGACGCCCTGGAATGTTTTGAACATCAGGTTGAACTTCCTTATGGACGTGAAATTGTGGTTTCCGCAGACGGGGCAGAGGACGTTGTTGTCCTCAATGAATTTTTCCAGTGCGTCGTTCGTCATGCCCTCGACCTGAATGTTCATGCCGTGTTTTTTTGCATAGGCTTCGACAAGATCGTCGGCGCGGTGCCTTGATTTGCAGCTTTTGCAGTCCATGAGGGGATCGGAAAATCCGCCTATGTGTCCGCTCGCCTTCCATACGCTGGGGTTCATGAGAATTGCGCAGTCTATCCCCGTGTTGAGTGTGTTTTCCTGCACGAATTTCTGCCACCAGGCCTTCTTCACGTTATTTTTTATCTCCACGCCCAGGGGCCCGAAGTCCCAGGTGTTGGCGAGTCCCCCGTATATTTCGCTTCCGGGGTAGATGAAGCCGCGCGTCTTGCAGTGCGCCATGAGTTTGTCCTGTGTCACGGCTCTTTTGTCGTCTGCCATAATATCTCCTTGAAATGTGTTGATTACATAAGACATTTTAATTTTGCCGAGGGGCCGGTGTCAAGTAATTGGTTGGCCGGGGCATGAAGGGGGTTATGGTGTTGTTTTTTTTCGTCGCGTGAGTTATAATTTTATGCGAGTCTTGATGTGCGTAAGACGCGCCTCAAAAACACAGCGGAAGATGAAAATGTATGGGTGAAGAAATCGTCACCGAGGATGAAATCCAAATGAACATGCGTCTCGCGAACGAAGGTGACACTGACGCGCAGAGATTTGTCGGAAATCTTTATCTTATAGGAAATCATGAGGCCGGCATAGAGCAGGATATGGAAAAGGCCGTCGAATGGTACGGCAGGGCCGCCGACGGCGGCAACGTCGAAGCGCAGTTTCTATTGGGAGCTTTGTATCTTGGCGATTACGGTGTCGCTCCCGACAATGACAAGGCGTTCAAATATTTTTCAATGGCTGCCGAACAGGGCTATGCGGATGGATACATGTGCGTCGGCGATTGTTATCGTGGCGGCACAGGCGTTGAAAAAAACCTGGAAAAAGCGGTGGAGGTGTATGAAAAAGCGGCGGACAGTGGGAGCGCTCTCGCGTCAGGCGAACTCGGACAGATGTATTATTTGGGACAGGATGTTGAAATCGACCTTGAAAAAGGGGCTGATTATCTCGAAAAGGCCGTTGTCATGGGGGATCCCACTTCCATGTCTGATCTCGCGCTTGTGTATATCGAAGGAAGGTAAGACCAAAGGACATTAAAAGGGCGACGGTGCTTCTCAATAAGGCGGTGTCAAAAGGTTCGAGAAGGGCGATGGTGTTTTTGGCGGAAATGTACATGTCCGGGGAGGAGATTCCCAGGGACGTTCAGAAAGGCATAAGATATTTTACGAGGGCGGCCAACGCGGGCGACGTTTACGCGATGAACAGACTCGCTATCTCTACATAGCGGGCGCCGACGTCGGCATCGCCGTTGACGAGAAGAAATAGTTCAAATGGAGCAAACGTTCCGCTGACGCCGGAGACGTGCGGGCATGTACTCTGCGGGATTTGCCTATCTTTGCGGGATGGGCACAAAAGAGGATTATGACATGGCCGAGGAATATCTTCTCTCCGCCGATGACAGCCTACGCTCCGGCGCCGATGAGGATGAAATGCTGGGTTTGGTCAACTACTATCTAGGCGTAATATGCCAGGACGGACTGACCGCCGAGTCGGATCTCGAAGAGGCCTACAACCGGTTCAAGTTTGCCGCCGAATTGGGAGAAAAAAAAGCAAAGAAGGCGCTCATGGACGCCTGCTTCAAAAATTTCAGATGAGACTTTGGTGAGTGACAAAACAATTTGGGAAGAGTGCGTATGCCGAATGAAGATGATGACAAGCTGGATTTTTTTCTTGAACAGAAAGCCCTCGCGGAGGCGGGCGACCCCGCGGCGCAGCTTTATGTCGGAGGCTGCTACACCGTCGGAGTCGTAGTTGAAAAGGATCTGGAAGAGGGACTTAGGTGGATTAAAAAATCTGCCGCGCAGAATTTTCCGGAAGCCCAATACTATGTCGCGGAGATGTACGTTCATGGTGAAGGAGTTCCGGAGGATTACGCCGAGGGGTTCAAACTGTTTCTCGCGGCTGCCGAACAGGGCTGCGAGGCCGCGTACAGAGAAGTGGGGCTTTGCTACAAATCCGGACTCGGCGTGAAGCGCGATTACACCAGGGCTTTGGAGTGGTACAAAAAAGCCGTGGAGATAGACGACCCCAAGGCGGAGTTTGAACTTGGCACCATGTATTTTTACGGCTGGGGTGTTGAAATAAATTACGGCGAGGCGGCTAGACTTCTGAAACTTTCGGCCGACAATGGTGAGAGCGACGCCGTCAACCTGCTAGGGCTTTCGTATTTCGGCGGGAGGGGAGTTCCGTTCGATATTGAGAAGGGTTTGGCTCTCATCAGAGAGGCCGTTTCAATGGGAAACTCCGACGCCATGAGGTTTCTCGCGTTTTTGTATTTGGACGGAGAATTTGTGGAGGCGGACGTGGACGAGGCCATACGCCTGTATAAGGAAGCGGCGGATCTCGGCGACACCGAGTCCATGAACATGCTAGCGGAAGTGTACACGGGCGATGGGCCTAGACCTAATCCGGAAGAGATGTTTATCTGGTACAAGCGCTCCGCGGATGCCGGGGACGTGCACGGCATGCTGTATGTCGGAATGTGCTACATGTGCGGGGAAGGCGTGGACAAAGACTATGTCGCCGCCGAGGAATGGCTTTCTAGGGCGTATGCCGAATTTGGAGCGTTTTACCCCGAACCCGACGAAGAGACAGAGACGGATTTTTCGATGATAACCTTCTTTCTGGGTGAGATATGCTACTACGGGCTTACGAGAGAGGCTGACTACAAGCACGCGCACTACTGGTTTAGTCAGTCGGCGGAGCACGGGTACGCTGAGGCGAAGAGAATGCTGAAAACTCCGGAACTTAAAAAATACACCCGCAAATAATCCGTAGGCGCTTCCGCCGCGCGGGAGGTTAATTTACACGCAGTTTTCAATTTTGCGATCCCGCGGCGCAAGACGTTTTAATTGCACGGCCTCGGTAGTTTATGTTAAACTTAAATCAGGGAAAAGAGTAAATCACCATGAGCAATTATCTGAACAAGGGAAATAAATCGTTCCTAGAATCGCTGGATTCACCGATATATGTCGACAAGACCGGCCTTATCGGATATACAAACGATGTTGTGTCGACAAAGTTAAAATATATTTGCGTGACGCGTCCGAGAAGGTTCGGCAAATCCACGGCCGCAGAAATGCTGAGAGCATACTACTGCCGCACATGCGATTCGCATTCCCAGTTTGATGGACTGGCGGTTTCCAAAACTGATGATTATGAGACTCATATCAACAAATATGATGTTATATCCGTCAAGATGACTGACCTGATAAAAAGCGACGTAGATGTTAAAACGGGACTTTCGACGTTTACCAAACGTCTCATACACGATCTAAGGAATGCATATCCCGAGGTGAATTACGAAGATAAGGGTGATGTTTTCGCCATGTTGAATGACATCTACTCGGAAACGGAGTCCGGCTTCGTGTTCATCATAGACGAATGGGACAGCCCTTTCAGAGTGAGGAAAAGCGACACGGATGGTCACGGCAAATATGTCGAGTTTCTTATGGATCTATTGAAAGACAAGGACTACGTTGAACTCGCATACATGACCGGAATTCTTCCCATAAAGAAATTCTGCACCAACTCTTCACTCAACATGTTCCAGGAGTATTCGATGGAAATTCCCGGGCCTGTAAAAAGCTTCTTTGGATTCACGGACGACGAGGTGAAAGCGCTCTGCGACGAGAGAGGATTCCCGTACGACAGTATCAAGGACTGGTACGACGGCTACATCTTCGAGAAGAAACCGGGCGAAAGACTCCATATGTACAACGCGAATTCCGTGGTCTCCGCCATTGTCAACAACCAGCTCGCGAGTTACTGGCCGAGGACCGAATCACTAAGAGACCTCAAACAGTACATAAAACTCAACAAAGACGGCCTTCACGACGTGATTTTTGAGATGCTCGCCGGCGGCATATACCAAGTTCACGGTGAACTATTTTCCGTAGACGACGAAGACCAAAAATATCTCAAAGAGGTCATCGGGCAGCTCGTTAATCTCGGGTATCTCGCGTATGACCTCGTCGACGGTACGGTGTGCATCCCCAATCTGGAGGTTAGGAGAGAATTTTTAGAGGTCATAAGCGGCATGGGCGACGACCCCCTTTGCGAACTTCTGAAACTTTCCTCGGAAATCCTTGACGCGACCCTCAAAAAGAACGGAGAGAAACTTGCGACGCTCATCGCCAAATTCCACGGCGAACACGCCGCCACAAGAAACTTCAACGATGAAAGTACGCTCGCGGATGTTTTGAGGTTCGCTTTCGTCTCCGCTCTGAGCGAATACCGGACGGAGACCGAGGTCCAGGCAAAGAAAGGATACGCCTACCTCATATTCACGCCGTACGAAGTATGGAAGAACGTTCCGATGATAGTCGAACTCAAATACAACAAGACGGCCGAGGAGGCGATTGAAAAGATAGAGGACAGGCAGTACGCCGGATACTTCGACAGAATTTTCTATAAGGGTGAGATTCTCTTCGTTGGCATAAACTACGGACCGGGGATAAAAGAGGACGGCACAGACGGCACGTACAATGTGAAGTTCGAGACTGTCAAAATCTGAAAACACGTCGCGACTCCCACTCTGTTTTTCAAAGAATAAACCCAAAAAATTGAGACGGAAAGGCATTTTATGTCCAAACTTTTAGGAATCGACGTCGGGTCCACGACCGTGAAGGTTTCGGTCATAGACGAAGACGACAACATTCTGTATAAATCGTATGTCAGGCATTACGCGCGCGTCAAAGAGACCGTTTTGGATGAATTAAGACGCGTTCGCGAAGAATTCGGCGGCTCATATCGCGCTTCCATCACCGGCAGCGCGGGCCTCGGGCTCTCCCAAAGAAGCGGCATAAACTTTGTGCAGGAAGTCCAGGCCGCTTTCACGGCCATAAAGAAGTATTATCCCGACGCTGATGTCGCCGTGGAGCTCGGCGGTGAGGATGCGAAGATTATTTTCATCACCGGCGGCACCGAACAGAGAATGAACGGCAGCTGCGCGGGCGGCACGGGCGCGTTCATAGACCAGATGGCCACGCTTTTGAATATCTCGGTCACCGAGATGGACGAACTCGCCCTCAAAGCTGAGAAGGTTTATCCCATAGCTTCCCGATGCGGTGTGTTCGCCAAATCCGACATACAGCCGCTTCTCAACCAGGGGGCGAAGAAGGAGGACATTTCGGCCTCGATTTTTCAGGCGGTGGTCGACCAGACGGTTTCGGGCCTCGCGCAGGGGAGGCGCATCAAGGGGAAAGTTCTCTTTCTCGGGGGCCCTCTCTATTTTCTACACGGTTTAAGGAAGGCGTTCACGACGACACTCGGCCTTGACGAAGAGCACGCGGTATTCCCGGACGACGCCCCTTCATTCATGGCGATAGGCGCCGCGCTTCACAGCGTCGGCGTGAAAGCTGAGACGATAGACGAAATAATTGCCCACATAGAGGACGTCAAGACCAGCGATGAGATAATAACCGGGCAGCCGCTTTTCAAAAGTAAAGAGGAGTATACGGAGTTCGTCGCCCGCCACAGGGCCACAGACCTCAAATTCTGTGACATAGACACCTATTCGGGTGACGCGTATCTTGGGATTGATTCAGGTTCCACGACGACGAAGCTCATACTCATAACCCCGGACAGCAGGATTCTGTATTCTCACTACCAGACCAACAACGGCCAGCCCCTCGACATAATAATAGAAAAACTCAGGGAGATATACGACCTTTCCGGCGGCCGCATAAGGATAGCCGCCAGTGCGGTCACGGGATACGGCGAAGACATGATGAAATCGGCCATTAAGGCGGACTTCGGGATAGTCGAAACCGTGGCTCACTTCAAGGCCGCGACGCACTTCAATCCGAAGGTCGATTTCATAATCGACATAGGCGGCCAGGACATAAAATGCTTCAAAATCAAAAACGGCGCGATAGACTCCATAATGCTCAATGAGGCGTGCTCGTCGGGATGCGGGTCATTCATACAGACTTTCGCGAGAGCCATGGGCATGGAGATAGACAAGTTTTCGCAGGAGGGGCTCTACGCCGAACATCCCGTCGAACTCGGTTCCCGCTGCACCGTGTTCATGAACAGCATGGTGAAGCAGGCGCAGAAGGAGGGCGCGACGGTCGAAGACATATCGGCGGGTCTTTCTTCGTCCATCGTTAAAAATGCCGTGTACAAAGTCATCCGCGCGGCGTCCGCGGACGAGCTCGGTGACAACATAGTCGTGCAGGGCGGGACTTTTCTGAACGACGCCGTTCTACGTGCGTTTGAGCTTGAAACGGGAAAGGAAGTCATACGTCCCGGCATAGCAGGTCTCATGGGCGCGTACGGCGCCGCGCTGTACGCCGGGGAGAACATCAGGGGTGAGTCGACGACCATATCGGAAGAGGAGCTCCATGATTTTTCGTACACTTCGACATCGACCAACTGCCATGGCTGCACGTCGAACTGCAACATCAACATACTGAAATTTAAAGACGGAAGAAGGTTCGTCTCCGGCAATAAATGCGAAAGAGGTGCGGGGATGAAACCTGCCTCGGACGAGCTCGACATCTACACATACAGGCAAAATAGGCTCCTTCAAAGCGTTGAGGGCACGAAGGGAAAGCGCGGAAGAGTCGGGCTCCCTTTGCAGCTAGGGATGTACGAACAGCTTCCACTCTGGGCGGGCTTTTTCGAGACTTTGGGCTTTGAGGTCGTTTTAAGCGACAAGTCATCGAGAGAACTCTACTTTCTGGGCCAGCACACGGTGGCGTCCGACACGGCGTGCTATCCCGCCAAACTCATGCACGGACACATAGAGAGTCTTCTCAACAAAAACGTCGACTTCATATTCCTGCCATGCGAGAGTTACAATCTGGACGAACATTGTTCGGTGAACCACTACAACTGTCCCGTGGTGGCGTATTATTCCGAACTTCTGAAAGCGAACAACGAAAGACTCGGGCCCGACAACTTCATTTATCCGTACCTCGACCTCAACATGAGGGAGAACACTGCGGAAAGGCTCAAAGCCGCGCTCAAAAGATTCAGGCTTGGAAAAAAAGAGATACTCCGCGCGCTCGAAGTTGGGTTTGAAAGACTTGATGCCTACCACAGGGACGAGGCGGCGAAGGCCGAAGAGATTTTGAAAAAGGCGGAAGAGCAGGGCAAGCAGACCATCGTGCTCGTGGGAAGACCTTACCATCTCGATCCGGAGATAAATCACGGCATAAACAAACTTCTGACGTCCCTCGGCATGGCGGTCCTCTCTGAGGACTCCGTGTGCGGATACGACACTATAAAGGTCAACGTCCTCAATCAGTGGACATATCATTCGAGACTTTACAGGGCCGCGGATTTTGTTTGCAGACATGAAAACGTCAACCTTGTTCATCTCGTGTCGTTCGGATGCGGGCTTGACGCCGTGACGACCGACGAGGTAAGACGCATCATGGAGCGTCAGGGCAGACTGTACACACAGATAAAGATAGACGAGATAAACAATCTCGGCGTCGTCAAAATAAGGCTCCGTTCAATGCTCGCGGCGATAGAGGAAAGTCAGAAATCAAAGGAGGAGACGGTATGAGCAAAAAAATTGCGGACGAGAGCAAACGCGTCGTCGATTACACCGACGAGTTCCCCCAGTGGGACGAGAGCATGAAGGACACGTACACCATCCTCATCCCGGACATGCTGCCATGGCATTTCATGATACTCGAAAAGCTCCTCCAGCATGAGGGGTATCATGTCGAGATTCTCAAAAACGACACGCGTGCGGTCATAGACGAGGGATTAAAGCACGTCCACAACGACGCGTGTTTCCCGTGTCTTTGCGTCGTGGGACAGTACATCGACGCTTTGAAAAGCGGCAAATACGATTTGGACCACACGGCCGTCATGATAACCCAGTCGGGCGGCGGATGTCGCGCTTCCAATTACATCCCCCTCATACGCAAGGCCCTGAAAGCCGAGTTTCCCAATGTCCCCGTGATATCCTTGAATTTTTCCGGTCTCGAAAAGGGGAGCTCATTCAAAATGGGACTAGGTCTCATGCTCAAAATGATTCTCGCCATATTCTACGGCGACTCCATAATGTGGTGCTTTAACCAGACCAAACCCTATGAAACCGTCGAAGGCGCGGCGGACAAAGTGAGGGACGAGATGGTGAACTTCTGTGTGGAGAGATTCAACGAAGGCGGATATCTCAGATACGCGAAGATAAACAGGAAAATAATAAAGGAGTTTGCCAAAGTTGAAAGAAAGGACGTGAAGAAGGTCAAAGTCGGGATTGTGGGGGAGATATACGTCAAATACGCGTATCTCGGCAACAACCACCTGGAACAGTTCCTTCTGTCGGAGGACTGCGAGCCCGTCGTTCCCGCGCTCATGGACTACATATTCTACTGCATAGTCAACAACATAAACGACGGGACGTTCTACGGGCACAAGGGGATGTTCTGGAACGTCAACCGGCTTCTTTACTGGTACGCGCATCACATGCAGAAGAAAATCATAAGGGAATACAAAAAGGACGGCACATTCGACCCAATACATGATTTCGAGCACCTGAGACACTGCGCCGACAAGGTTCTCAACCAAGGTGTCAAAATGGGCGAAGGCTGGCTCATCCCCGCGGAAATGGCCGCGCTCGCTGAGACCGGCACCGAAAACATTGTCTGTGCCCAGCCGTTCGGATGTCTTCCCAACCACATCGCGGGGAAGGGTGCCATAAGGACGCTCAAAAACCTCTACCAAAACGAGAACATAGTGGCCGTGGACTACGACCCTTCCGCCACGAAGGTCAACCAGGAGAACAGGATAAAACTCATGCTGGCCACGGCGAGAGACAATCTTGGTAAAGTAGATGAAAAAACTGTGTAAAGTCTTAGCTCCCATGATGTGCGCTGCCGCAATTTTCGCGTTTATCTTCGCGGGATGCGCGTCAAAAGGCGACGAATACAACGCGAGGGACCTTTCCGACGCGGCACAAAAAACCCTCGATTATGAGGGCTCTTTCACGCTCCGGAAGACGGAAAGCGAGGTCTTTTCGTTTTTCGACGATGAAGTAGAGGAAGAGGATGGCGCGTACCATGAGCTTTCGCGCACCTATGACGCCGAAGGCGGCGCGTCGGTGCGGATTTCAAAAGATGAGACGTCCGGTTTTACCTCGGAAAGGGATGCCGATGGCGGATATTCGGAGGATGAGACGATGTCATTCAAAGAGGAAAGACTCTATTTCGTCCCCGAATTTTCCGGGTCGCCTGTCGGCACGCAGTTCATGTACTCATATTCGGACGACATGGACGAGGAGGCCGTGATGTCGGTGAGTGAGGCTCTTGCCGGGGCTGAACTTCTTTCGGAGGACCTTGACTTTTTTGGCATACGTTTCAAAGAGTTTACCTTCCGCGAGATGTACACCGGCTATCTTGAAGACATTCTAATAAACTATCTGGACGTCGACGAGGATAACATAGTTACGGACATATCCGTCGAAACTTCCGGAAAAAAATCCGCCGCCGTCACATCCTACGCGTTCACGGCGGAAGGCGGCTACTCTGGCGATTATTCGGGATTCGCAGAGGTGTCTCTGGGATTTACTATCGAGGGCGGATATCTCACCGAGGTTAATTTTAACCTGAGCCGGAATAGAATGACCGCCACGGACGAACTTCCGTTCACGGAAACACTCGAATACGCCGCGCTCTATGAAATAGCTTATGAGTATGACGAAAGCCTCATGCTCACGGAAAGGGAGCAGAGGGAGTATTACTCCGGCTGAATCGGAGAAATTCCGGCCGTCACGACAAAGCAATACGACGACATTTCGAAAACGAAAAAATTCACAAGTGTTTTTCAGACGAATCGGGCGCACGAGTGCGTAGTTTTCGTCTGTTTTTTAATTTCTAAAAGTCGGATAAGCGTCATGTGTCTAATGGCCCATAAGTTGACTCAGAGTAAAATTTGCGTATGGTTTAGACTTGGAGCTTTATAATAATCTAATAATAATTTTATTCTGTGAAACAGTAATTTTACTTGACAAAATAATAATATATGGATAAAGTCTTAATTGTAGTGAAGTAGCATTTTTGTATTCGGAGGATTTATAATGGGAAACTATGAGAACGAAATATCAAGAATAGGGGAGCGCATCAGCCTTCTTTTGAAGAAGAAGAATATGACTCAAAAGGAATTGGCTGAAAAGGCCGGAATTACCGAAGCCGCAGTGTCTCACTATATAAAAGGGGACAGAATACCTCGTTCGGCTGTTGTTGCCGAAATTGCAACTGTTCTTGAAACAACGGCGGATTACTTGGTGTGCGGGGCTAATTCGAGTAATGAAGACGATATTGATTCTGCGATAGGTATTATCGCGCGAAATATTTCCAACATATCAAATAAACAAAAGAGAGACCTCGTCAATATATTAATTGGAGACGATTAAAGATGAGCATTCGTTTATCAGATGATACATACGAATTTATCAAGGGGGAGGTGGTGAATGTTTTTGAAAGGTGCAATGTCAACACCATACCGATTGACGGACTTGAACTTGCAAAGAGATTACAGATTCCTCTTGTTTCCTATTCTGAATTGTCGCCTAAAAAAAGGGACGCCGCTTTATGCTTTAGCTCTGACGGATTCACGCTTTCAATTTTAACGCACATAGGGATTGAATATAGAATATACTACAATGACGACGAGATTATTTCGTATGAACGCAGGAACATGACAATGTTACACGAGATAGGTCATGTTGTATTGGGTCATAGAGGTAAACTTGTGTTGCCAGAGGAAGGTGAGGTTGAAGTGGAGGAGGACGATGAAATTGAAGAGGCGGAAGCAAAATTTTTTGCAAAATATGCCGCGTCGCCTCCGCCGTTGGTAGACCTTATTAGTCCCTCATCGAGCGACGATATCGCAAATTATTTCGGTCTTGGCAACGAGGCAAGCAGAATCTCATTGGATTATCATGAATCATGGTCAAGATGTAAGGGCATAAGAAATACAGATAATGAAAAAAAACTGGTCTCACGGTTTGGCCCCTATATCAAAGAATTGGGAAGGGATAGGTAAAAGGAAAGTGATCATCAAGGACATGTATTTCGTTGTTTTATGACAACTGAAAAAGAAGAAGTACTGAAATGAATTAGTGCTTCACTTCAGTACTCCGTCCCGAATATTCATATTCGCTTCAAGTAAGCGTATTATAAAGTAAAAAAGGGATAAATGTCAATTAAAAATCTAAAAAGTGAAACTCCTCCCGGGTATTCATATTCGCTTCAAGTATTATAGAGTATGAATATCTCGGGGAGATATGACAAAGCAAAATATACTATACCCGCTTAGTTGCTTTGTCTAAGGGCAATAAAAGGAGGAATGAATATGTGTATATTCATGTGTTACTCCCCGAGGTATAATCATGGGGAAAACTATAATTGAAGATTTTGTTCCGTCATATTTGGTTGAGGGGGCATTCCTTATTGGGGATCCGGGAATCCCTATGCTTATGAATCTGAATAATACTCAGATTCCGTTGGATATTGTGCCGTTTGATAAGGCGAGGAATTGCACCAATAAGCGGCAATATGTACATTTTTATGTACATGACCCTAAGTTTTTCTGTCTCCTAAAAATGCCGGAAAGGTATGTGGAACTCTTTAAGCTGTATGATGGTGTTATTACGCCGGACTTTTCCATGCTAATCGGTCAGTCGAAGTGCGTGCAACAAGTGTGTGTATATCTTAACCGTGCCATAGGATTTTTTCTACAGAAAAACGGAATCCCAGTTATACCTAATATACGGTGGAGTGACGAGTCAAGTTTTGAGTACTGTTTTTTAGGCGTGCCGAAGAATAACATTGTCGCCGTAAGTACGCATGGGTGCATCAAATCAAAGGATCAGCGCTTGATGTTTAAGAAAGGGGTAGCCTCTCTTATAGAAGTGCTTGAACCTAAAGCTATATTGGTGCATGGAGCTATGCCTGAAGAAATATTTGGCGACTTTGAGGATTTGGTACCGTTTTATCGCTATCCTAGCCAATTAGAACGTGTTCATTCTGTGGAGGTTAGGTAATATGGGGGCAGGGACACATGTCGGGAGCATTCCATTTAATCGGAGCGTGGGCCAAAATTTGTTGGCAGTTGCATCGACGTATGATTACGAAGATGGATATTTTGGGGATCCGAGTATTGGAGAAAATGTTTGGATTATAAAATCACCCAATCCGAAAGGCACATCATTGGATTTTTTTCATAAGATTACCAATGGGGGTACGTATGGTGAAAGAAAAGGGAATGTAGGTATTTCCGTCGATATGTATGACGGTACCAACATTACTTGGAGAGGCGAATCGAAAAGCGGTTCGCCGGCTATTCAGATTAGTACTAGAAAAAGTAGTCATACTGGAGGACTCCAAAGCCAAAAAATTCACTTTGAAAAGGAGAAATAACCGATGAAAAGATTAGATATAAGTTTCGACCAAGGTACCATGGATTTGCTTCAATCGCTTGTTGGGAAGAAAATGAACGCGTTTTTATGTCAGCGAAGGATGTACACGACCGCGGTCGACGAAGTTGTGATGTTTCGAATAGAGGGTACGCTGTACAAACTGACCAACGCCTACGAAGTTCTCGATTACATGAACTCAGTGGATGATGTTGGCGTGTTCAAATTCGGTCTGGCGAGTGAGAAGGACATAGAGAGATACGAAGCCTTATACACGCCCAAAATGTACATGCGGTCGACTCCGATAGAACAGACCATAAAAGAAATCCGGATACTGTATGAAAATCAGCAGCTGTATCACGAAGCCGTTCAGACGTACGACATCGACATCGTGAGAGGCGTTGTCTTCGTATTGGAAGACGGGCGTGAGATAGCCGCAGAAAAGGATATGTGGTTTTCGGAACTCATATACGTTACGACCGGGTATAATCTTATGGATGCGTTCAGAGAAATTGATGAAACACTTATCGATCCATGGAAGAAACATCCGGGATATGAAGCCAGAGGGTCAAGGCAAACGGTTGTGCTAAAATGAATCGTGTCTTGTCTTAAGAAAAGTACCCGAGCTGCGGACGCCTTTTTCAAACAACATGTACACCATTAAAAATGGAGACACCGTTGAATGAGGAGCGATCGAGCCGTCTGAGACGGAATTTTCCGGAAATCAAGGGTTTTTCTTCAAAACGTCTCCAAAAATACATTGAAAATCGCCGCGGATGTGTTAAAATATCTATTGGTTAAATCATAGTGATTTTATAGGATTTAAAATCGATTTCTAAAAAAACGATACGGAGGTTTCTATGGAAGATTTGCTTGTCATAAAGAATCTGTCGTGCATCGCGGGTGACAACCGGATACTGGACGGACTCGACCTCACCATAAAGAAGGGGGAGGTGCACGTCATAATGGGGCCAAACGGCACGGGCAAGAGCACGCTCGCGAACGTCATATTCAACAACCCCGCGTACACCAAGACGTCGGGCGAAATATGGTTTGACGGGAAGGACATCACGGACGAAAAGACGGACGAGATTGCGCGCCGCGGGATATTCATGTCTTTCCAGACTCCCGAGGAGGTCGAAGGGATATCCGTTTTCGACTTCATAAAGATGGCCAAGACCAAGAAGGCAGGGGAGAACATCAGCTACTTCGACTACGCTGACGAGATGGAAGCTAACATGAAGGAGCTTGAAATAGCGCCGGGGATGGAGAAAAGGGACCTCAACGTCGGATACTCGGGCGGTGAAAAAAAGAAAAACGAGATACTTCAGATGCTGGAGCTTAGTCCGAAGCTCGCCATTTTGGACGAGACGGACTCCGGTCTCGACGTTGATGCCGTAAAAATCGTCTCCAAGGGCATAAAACTATTCAAAAACGACGAGAACGCCATTCTGATAATAACACATTCGTGCAAGCTCCTCGAGGGTCTTCACGTGGACTACGTGCACGTCATGATGGACGGAAAGATTGTGAAGACCGGCGACGCGTCGCTCGCCCGTGAGATAGACAGAGACGGATACCAGGGATACAAGGCATAACCATGGCAAAGAAAAAGACCGAGGTCGAAGAGTTCGACCGTAACATATACGACATCCGAAACGCCGACGATTACGCCTATAAGATAGAAAAAGGCCTGACGAAGGAGATAGTGGAGGAGATTTCGAGGCAGAAGGGTGAGCCCGGATGGGTTTTGGACCTGAGGCTCAAAGCGCTTGACACGTACAACCAGCTTTCCATGCCCACATGGGGGCCGGATCTTTCCTGTCTCAACATGGATGAGATAGCGACGTACGTGAGACCCAAATCCGACATAAAGAGCGACTGGGACGAGGTCCCCACCGAGATAAAGGGAACTTTCGAGAAGCTCGGAATTCCGAAGGCGGAGAGAGAGTATCTCGCGGGCGTCGGGGCGCAGTACGACAGCGAAGTCATATACCATTCCATAAAAAAAGAGCTCCTCGATAAGGGCGTGATATACACGGACTTTGACAGCGGGATAAGAGACTATCCCGAGCTTGTCAAAGAATATTTTTCCAGGGCGGTGCCCGTAAACGATCACAAGTTCATAGCTTTGCACTACGCGGTCTTTTCCGGAGGAAGTTTTGTCTATGTCCCCAAGGGAGTGCAACTCGAAATGCCGCTCCAGTCGTATTTTAGGCTCAACTCCCCGGAAAGCGGACAGTTTGAGCACACACTGATAATTGTCGACGAAGGAGCGTCACTTCATTTCATAGAGGGCTGTTCCGCGCCCAAATACAACAAGGTCAACCTGCACGCGGGGTGCGTGGAGCTTTTCGTCAAAGAGGGCGCTCATCTCAGGTATTCGACGATAGAAAACTGGTCCAAAAACATGCTCAACCTCAACACCAAAAAAGCGATGGTCGACAAAGACGGCGAGATGGTGTGGGTTTCCGGGAGCTTCGGCTCGCACATTTCGATGCTCTATCCCATGAGCATACTCAGGGGTGAAAACGCCAGGACCGAATACACGGGAATATCGTTTGCCGGCACGGGGCAGAATCTCGACACGGGCTTCAAAGTCGTGCACGCCGCGAAAAACACGTCTTCCGTCATATCGTCGAGAAGCATCTCCAAAAACGGAGGCATAGCGACGTACAGGTCGCTCGTCAGAATCCAGCCCGCGGCGAAAGGCTCGAAATGCTCCGTGAACTGCGACGGACTCATGCTCGACGACATGTCGAGAAGCGACACTCTTCCGACAAATGACATAGAGACGGACGAGGTGGAGTTTTCCCATGAGGCGAAAATCGGCAAAATAAGCGAAAAGGCCATATTCTATCTCATGTCGAGGGGACTTTCCGAGGAGGACGCCAAAGCCATGATAGTCAGGGGCTTCGCGTCACCTGTTTCCAAGGAGCTCCCTTTGGAGTACGCCGTGGAGATGAATCAGCTTATAAATCTTGAACTGGAGGGCGCCATAGGATGATTGAGATTAACGCGACTCCCGTGAGGACTTCAAAAAATTACAACATAAACGCCTTTCCGGTTCCCGATGACACGTTCGACGGCGTCCCCGACACGGTTTACAATGTCCCCTTCACGCCGTGGAACGACGACAAATACAAGATAACCGCCGAAAAGGACACGTCATGCAGAAGGCCGCTCTGCGCGGCGGCCGAAAAGCAGCTTGAAAACGCCAATCTCGTCATGAATCTCTCGCTCGGCAAACAGCTTGACACGCCGGTATACCAGTATTTTGAGCTGTCCGGCGACAGGACGACGGTGACCGACATCAGCATCTCGGTGCGCCGCGGCATCCGGACGAAGCTCGTATTAAGATTTTTCTCGGAGGGCGAGAATGCGTTCAACAACGCGCTCATAAAGGTCAGACTCGAAGAGGGCGCCGAGGCGGACGTCGTCGTCGTTCATGACCTTGGGGCGAGCTCTTCAAACTTCGTGTCATATGAAAGCGTTTTGGGAGACGGTGCGAGGCTCAATTACAAAATAATTGATTTCGCGGGAAAATATTCGGTGCACGGATACCACGCGTATCTCGAAGGCGCCGGCGCGGAGTCACTTCTCAAAACGATGTACGCCGGCGGAAAAGATTCCCAAATAGATTTGAACTTCGCCCAGTACCTCATGGGTGAAAAATGCCACACGGACATGGACGTCGTGGGCGCGCTCACCGCGAACGCCGAAAAAAATTTCAAAGGAACGGTAAATTTTCTCAAAGGCTGCAAGAAGAGCGTGGGATATGAAAACGAGCTGTGCCTTCTTTTGGGGAAAGACGCGAAGAGCAAACAGCTTCCCGTCATGCTATGCACGGAAGAGGAAGTGGAGGGCTCTCACAGCACGGCCGTGGGGAAGATAGGCGGAGACGAACTTTTTTACATAATGAGCAGGGGTCTCACGAGGACCGAGGCCCTCAAACTTCTCACGCGCGCGAAATTTGGCGTGATACTTTCAGACCTTTTTGACGAAAAGCTCAAGGGCGAAGTTCTTGACAAGCTGGACGGGAAACTTTATGACGAAGAAACCTGAGGACATAAGAAAAGATTTCCCGCTGATAGCGGAAAACGGGAACATCGTCTACCTTGACAGCGGCGCGACGTCACAAAAGCCCCGGTGCGTCCTTGACAGCATGCGTGAGTTTTATGAAAAACACAACGCAAACATTCACAGGGGCGCGTACGGCATCAGCGTCGAGGCCACCGAAATGTATGACGTGGCGAGAAAGAAGGTGGCGTCTTTCATAGGCGCTTCCAGTCCGGAAGAGGTGGTTTTTTGCAAAAACGCCACAGAGGCGGCGAACCTTCTCGCGTACAGCTACGGCCTGGACAACGTGGGAGAGGGCGACGAGATAGTCATCTCAGTCATGGAACACCACAGCAACCTTGTGCCCTGGCAGATGGTGGCAAGACGCAAAAGAGCGAAGCTCGTGTATATGTATGTGGACGAAAGTTACACAATCCCCGAAAAAGAGCTTTCCAAAATAACCGAAAAGACCAAAATAGTCTCCGTGACGAAGGTGTCGAACGTCTTGGGGACGATTGTCGACACGGCGCCCATAATAAAAAAGGCGCACAGCGTGGGAGCTGTCGTCGTTTTGGACATATCACAGTCCGTCGCGCACATGCCGACAAACCTTTCCGCCGCAGGCGCCGATTTCGCCGTGTTTTCCGGGCACAAGATGTATGGCGCGCTCGGATGCGGGGTCCTTTGGGGAAAATACGAACTTTTGGATAAAATGACGCCCTTCATCATGGGTGGTGACATGATAGAATACGTCCGTGAACAGGACGCGACTTTCGCGCCCGTGCCTCAGAAATTTGAAGCGGGGACGCAGGATGTGGCGGCCGCGGTGTCTCTATGCTGCGCCACGGACTATATCGGGGAGATTGGCTGGGACCTTATAGAGAGCCACGAAAGAAAGCTTCTTTCCTTAGCCATGGAACGGCTTTCCCTACTTCCGTATGTCACGGCATACGCGCCGGAGATGTCAAAACAGTGTTCGGTGATATCGTTCAACATAAACGGTGTCCATCCTCATGACGCGGCTTCCATTCTGGACGCGTACGGCGTGTGCGTGAGAAGCGGCAACCACTGTGCGCAGCCGCTCATGACATATCTCGGAATCGACAGCACGTGCAGGGCGACAATCTCCGTGTACAACAATGAAGAGGACATAGACAGACTTGTCGGGGCGATTGAGGCGGCGTATCAGAGATTCAAAAAATACCTGGGGTGATGACACATGGATTTGGACGACCTTTACAATGATTTGATAATGGAACACAGCATGCGCAGCATGAACAGAAAGGACCTTTCCTGTCCCACGTGTTCCGGTTTGGGTCACAACCCCAACTGCGGCGATGAGATAAAGCTCGAGGTCGTCATGGACGGCGACGTCATCTCCGACATGGCTTTTTCCGGGCACGGCTGCGCGATATCCCAAAGCTCGACGTCAATCATGATCGACACTCTGAGGGGAAAGTCTGCCGGGGAAGCGAGGGAGATCATAGACATTTTCATGAGGATGATACGAAGGGAGGATGTTTCCCCTGAAGAGAAGAAAAGACTTGGCGACGCGAGGGCTTTTTCCGGTGTGGCCAACATGCCGGCGAGGGCAAAATGCGCGACCCTTTCCTGGCATACGCTCGAAAGTCTCCTCGATGAAAGGTCGGGTGAAGAAAAGTCATGAAAAGCGGCCCTGCGGCCTTTTTTCATGTCCGGAAAAATTTATGTCTCACCTTCCGGCGTCTGATGTCCTTTTTTTGTCGGTGTCGAAAAGCCACCTGCATCTTAACGCATGCAGATTTTTCGCGAAGAAGCCTATGTGGCGGTGGTCTTCCGTGGTCATGGTGAACGCGTTTTCGCCGGATGAAAGGCTCATTCCCATTATGCTGTCGAAACGGTATTGGCATTCGATGAACATGCCGCGCCTTCCCTCGTCGCATTTCGGATAAAAATCTATCCTGTCTTTGTACACCGTGAGCTTTCCCGAAGCGAGCACGATTGGTTTGTGAAATTTGTCAATCTCATACTGCAAGACGTCCTCTGCCTCGACAATGGGTTCTGTGACGTCTTTTTCTTCGGTGTCCTGCTTAAATTTTCTTTTCATCCACTTGGCGTAATCATAGACGGTGGTGTATGGGGTGTCCCCCTCTATGAAGCCTTTGTCGTTGAATCTGCCGTTCATGCCGCAACGAACACATCTGAACGAGTCTCCGTTCGCCGTGATTGTGTCGTATGATGAACAGACGGGGCAGATGAAAAGATAGTTTTCTATGCCCATGGCAAGATTTTTACCGGTGTAGGTGTACATCTTCTCTCTTTGCCATTCATACGCGTTGACGTGGATGTCCCTGTTTATGACGGCGGCGATCTCATCTGCGGTCATTTTCTCTATCTCTTCCGGGGAGTATATCCCCGCTATTTCACCTTCCATCGGTCCGCGGCGTTTCGTCTCTCCCCAGCCGGGATTGCAGAAATATCCGCCGGATATGCGGTATGTGACCAGTGTGCAGCGTGCACTCTGACAAAGTCTTCCCGGTGTTCCGTTTATTTTCCTCGTTTCTCCGTTATACGAACGGTTGATTTCGGGAAATATGCAGACGTTGTGTCCGGCGCGCAGCCTTCTCAAAACCTCTTTCACGCCCTTTATGTCTTTTTCCGAGTTGTAGAGTGTTATGGGACCGAAGAGGTAGTTGAGAGCGGGGAAACGTCTTATCCTCGTGACGGTCTCTGATGCGACGAAGTACATTTGCCTTCCGGAGGCAAGGCTTGCCATGAGGATGTCACTCTGAGTTGTGTAGTTTGCGACCATGAGGAAATTCCCCTTGATTTTGGGAAGTTTTTCCGTTCTGAAGTCGCACTGCTTTTTAAGCCTTCTTTTCACCACCGGACGGGACACGTACCACGCCATCTTATGCATGAAGGAATGCTCCACGACCTTGTTGTCATAGGACTTGTTGGTTATTTTTATCGCCCTGACAAAAAGCCAAATAAGGAATCCCGCGAAGGCGGCGAGAATCACCCAGAGTGCAATGTATCCGCCGAGAGGGAGCGCGCTTTTCCCCTGGTATATTTTTACGGCGAACATGCCTATCCCCGCGACATTCAGCATGACGCCGATTATGAGGGAACACCTCGCCGTCCGTATCCTGTTTGCTATCGGCGCCGAAATCTGCGCGGCCGCGAGTGTCACGACGACGCATATGGCGAGACATATCCATGACTGCCTGTTGAAGGAAAAGGTCTGCATTGTGAAATGCGACACGGCGCCGATGAGAGCTGTGAACGTCATTATGAAAACCGACGTCCCGACCGCGGATTTGAGTGAATATCCCAAAAGCACCGAGAGCACGAAGAGCATCAAAAGTCCTCCGCCTGTGCCTTGGAAGCCGCAAATGAAGCCTATGAGCGCGCCGCATATGATGGACGGCAGGGGACGGTGCGTGAACCTGTTGTCCTTCGAATAATCTCTTCTCATGGGGTTGACGAAAAAATTCACGCCGAGTATGAGTGAAACGATTATCGTCCAATAGTTCATTATGGTTTCACCGACAGATGTGACAGTGAAAAAATAACTCGCCACGGTGCCCGCCACCGTGAATACAAGCACCGAGACGAGAAGAGGCACGCAGTTTTTTATCTGTATGTTTTTGTGTTTTATGTATGTCACGGAGGACAGAGCCGACGCGAGGACGTCCGAGGCGAGTGCTATGCCTATCGCCGTGAATGAGTCCACACCCAAAAATGTCACGAGCATGGGGGATATGAAAGTGGCGGCTGAAAGCCCCGCGAATCCTGTGGACACGCCGGCGCCTATGCCGGCCAAAAGACATATTATGATTACAAGAGCCAGTGAGTTGTCCAAGACGTCCCCCGTTTCGCGTGCGCCAAAAATCGTTTCGATGAGACGATTATAGACTTTTTAAGAACAAATGTTAAATCAAAAATTTGACATAAAATCGCCGGCCGGCGCGCCTTGACCCCGCGGCTTCCGATTTTATTGACTATTATCTTGCGGGCGGCTATAATTTTCCTGTCATTTTAAAGGAGTTGTCATGAAACCATATTTGAACGTTGTCGGCGCGGCGATAGTCGAGAACGGCAGGCTCTTCACCGTGAGAAGAAACTACGGCGTGGACGAGGTTGTGCATAAATTCGAGTTCGTCGGCGGAAAGATAAATGACGGTGAGACTGGTGAAGAAGCGATTATGAGAGAGTGCGCGGAAGAGCTCGACATGACCGTGGAGGTCACAGGCGTCGCCGCGTCCGTGGAATACGAATATCCCGAATTTTACATAAACCTCACGATATATTTTTGCAGAAGACTTTCGGACTTTTCTCTCAAAGAACATGAAGAGCAGCTTTGGATACCGGTCGAAGAGCTTTCGCCCGACGGCTGGGCACCCGCTGACGCCGAAATTGT
Organism: Clostridia bacterium; assembly: GCA_021203865.1. Classification (GTDB taxonomy): domain Bacteria; phylum Bacillota; class Clostridia; order Christensenellales; family Borkfalkiaceae; genus Coproplasma. The sequence continues at coordinate 33,376 of JAJQAJ010000038.1, read as the reverse complement.
CGAACTCATAAAAAGCGGTGTTGTGACCATCAGGGAAGCGAAGTCGGATGAGGATTTGAGGTTTTTTTCCGAGGCGGGTAAGAAAACGTGTTACGACGCGTATGAGGGGATATACCCCGATGAAAAAAGACTCGCGCTTTCAGAGAAAATTTTTGACATGGAAAGGCTTAGTTTTCTCGCAAAAAAGTCGGGTGCCGTCCATAAGGTAATTCTTCTGAACGGTGAGGCGGCCGGTTTTTATTCATATCAGCCCCCTGAGAGCGGTGAGACGGGGGTCTTTCTCTCGCTTCTTTTCATATCAAATAAGTATCGTGGGATGGGACTCGCGACAAGGGCGCTTAACACCCTGAGAAGGCCCGTCGTCCTCGTCGTCGACAATGAAAATGCCGACGCCGTGGCGTTTTTCAAACATATGGGCTTCAAAGTGACGGGTTGCGTGAAACTCGGACCTGACGATTTTTACGCGGACGGATTTAATATGGAGCTTGAATAGTGTGGACTCTCATCACCGGCGCGACCGGGTATCTTGGCAGGGCGTTTTGTCTTCTGTCACTGGAAAGAGGTGATGACCTATTTGTCACGGGCAGGGACGAGGGAAAGCTTCGCGCGCTCAGAAAAGAGCTCATGGATAGATATCCCCGGGCGAATGTGGAATATTACGCCGCTGACCTTACGGATTCGAAAAAAAGACGTCAGCTTTTCGAGAAAGCTTCCGCGCATCCCGTGTCCAGGCTCATAAACTGCGCGGGTGCCGACATCCAGAAAGCGGTGGAAAAGTTCTCGGAGAAAAGTTTGACCTTCACGGTGCGCTCCAATTTCGAGGCGGCGGCATCGATGTGTCTTTTTGCTATCGGCAACAGAGCCGAAACGCTTGAGATTATAAACATTTCGTCCGTGAGCGGTCTTTATCCCATGCCTTATTTCGCGCTTTACAGCGCGTCAAAGGGGGCTCTGACGTCTTTTTCCATGTCACTTAGAAGGGAGATGAAAGGTAAAGGCGTATACGTCACGGCTGTGCTTCCCGGCGCGTTTTATTCGCGGCCTGACGTCGTCGAATATATTAGAAATGAGGGCGCGTGGGGGAGACTTGCGGCGAAGACCCCCGAATATGTGGCTTTCAAATCACTAAAAGCCGCGGACAGGCACAGAAAGAAATGCATTCCCGGCGCGGCCAACAAACTCATGAATTTTTTCACAAGACTCGTGCCGGCGCCTTTGAGGACGCGTTACATAGCCGGACGCTGGAAAAAAACTGAAAAGGACGGATTCTTTCCTGAGGAGGAGAAATGAGCAGAGCCGATGATATTTTTGTTTCAAACATGACCGAAATCATGGAGCGCGGCGTCTGGGACACGGACAGGGAGGTGAGGCCCAGGTGGGATGACGGCACGCCCGCGCACACGGTTAAAAAATTCGGCATTGTCAACAGGTACGACCTTTCCGACGAATTTCCCATCCTCACGATAAGAAGGACTTATTTCAAGTCCTGTGTGGACGAGCTTTTGTGGATCTGGCAGAAAAAGAGCAACAACACAAAAGATCTAAACTCAAAAATATGGGATAAGTGGGCTGACGAGAACGGCAGCATAGGCAAGGCGTACGGATATCAGCTCGGCATAAAGGACGCGTATCCGGAAGGTGAGTTCGACCAGGTCGACAGGGTGCTCTATGACCTCAAAAACAACCCCGCGAGCAGAAGGATAATGACGAACATCTATAATTTCCGCGATCTTCATGAGATGAACCTCTACCCCTGTGCCTACTCAATGACGTTTAACGTGTCGGGGGACACCCTCAACGGCATTTTGAACCAGCGCTCAAACGACATGCTGACGGCTAACAACTGGAACGTCGTGCAGTACGCCGTGCTTCTCATCATGTTCGCGAAGGTGTCGGGCCTTAAGGCGGGAGAGCTCGTCCACGTCATAGCGGACGCGCACATTTACGACAGACACATCCCCATGGTGAAGGAGATAATAACCCATGAGCGGTATCCCGCGCCGAAGCTTTGGGTGGACCCTTCCGTCACTGACTTTTACAAATTCACGACGGACAGCTTCAAACTTGTCGATTACAAATGCGACGAAACGAAATACGACATACCGGTAGCGGAGTGACAGTGCCATGAGCATGGGGTCGATGTATCTCAAAACACTCATAATAATGTGCGCGCTCGCGGTGTTCATGGTGCCGGGTCTCATTCTGCGCAAATGCAAAATGATAGGGGAGGGAGGAACCAAAACCCTCTCCAATATTTTGCTTTACGTCTGTCAGCCTGCCATATCGATAAACGCTTTCTGCGTGTTCTCCGACGCGGACTGGGAAATTATCCAGGACATGTCGAAGCTTAGGCTTCTTCGTAACTTCGGGCTTTGCATAGCGATATCGGCTGCGGCCTGCCTTGTCGTCTTTGGGGTTTGCAAGCTCATATTCATGAAATGGAAAAACAGGGATGAGGCGAATATCTTCACGTTTGTCGCGGTGTTTTCCAACTGCGCGTTTCTCGGAATGCCGTTCGTGGAGGCGTTCACCGACGGCAATGCGCTCGCCTGCATCTATGTCATGGTCTTCAACATCGTCTTTCTGGTGCTCTGCTGGACGCTCGGCGTTTATCTCATAACCGGTGATTCCCACTCAATCAAGGCTAAAAAGATACTTTTGCATCCGTCCATCATCGCCTCCGCCGTGGCGCTCGTCCTGTTTTTCGTCCCCCAGGCCAACTTCTTCATGATTGACGCCGTGAAGGATTTGCAAATAATCCCCAAGTATCTCGCTTACAGTGCCGCGCCCATCTCAATGATAATCGTGGGGATACGTCTTGCCGACGTCAAGATGAGGGACGTTTTCTGCGATATGAAGACCTATTTTGCGTCATTTCTACGTCTTATAGCCGCGCCCGCCATAACGCTCGCGATAGGGCTTTTATTCAAAGGACTTTTAAGGTCCGGCGCTGAATACGGATACGAGGAGTTCGTCTATCTCGCGCCTGTCATCGCCATGGCCATGGCCCCGGCGTCGTCGGTAGTTGCGATGGCGGAGTCGTGTGACGGAAACACCAATCTCGCAACGTGCACGTTCATAAACGGCACCATCATATCGGTCGTCATAATCCCTTTGACCGTGTCTTTGGTCATGATGATTTAGAAGGCGGCATTCATCGCGTAAACGACAGGGGAGGAAATTTTTAAGTGAAATTCATGCATCTTGCGGACCTGCACCTCGGGAAAAGGGTCCATGAACAGTCCATGACAGACGATCAGAGGTATATCCTGGATGAAATTTGTGCTCTGACGGAAAAAGAGGCTCCCGACGCGGTCATCATCGCCGGGGACGTCTATGACAAAGGGATCCCGTCCACAGAGGCCATGGAGATTTTCGACGACTTTCTCGTCGGACTCTCAAAAAAGAAGATTTCCGTCATGGTTATCGCGGGAAACCATGACTCCGCCGAGAGACTGTCGTTCGGCAGCCGTCTCATCGAAGCGAGCGGCATTCACATTTGTCCCGCGTACGACGGAAAAACCGTCCGTTACACTCTGGAGGACGAAAACGGGCCCGTGAACGTCTATCTTCTGCCGTTCATCAAACCTTCCAACGTGCGCGCGGTGCATCCGGACGCTGAGATAAACTCGTACACCGACGCCGTCAAAGTGGCCGTCTCCGACATGAACGTCAACGCCGCGGAGAGGAACGTCCTCGTCGCGCACCAGTTTGTCACGGGGGCTAAGACCTGCGATTCTGAGGAGCTGACGATAGGCGGTCTCGATAACGTCGACGCGGGCGTTTTTGACGATTTCGATTATGTCGCTCTGGGACACATCCACAGCCCGCAGTTCATAGAAAGCGGAAACAAGAGGATACGATACTGCGGGACGCCGCTCAAATACTCGTTTTCTGAGGCGAGACAGCATAAGTCCGTGACGATTGCCGAGCTTGGCAAAAAAGGTGAACTCGACGTGCGGCTCGTGCCGCTGACACCGAAACGCGACATGGTGGAGATAAAGGGCAAGTATGAGGAGATTACCGCCAGAAGTTATTACATAGATAGGGAGTTTGATCCCGAGCGCGATTATTTCCGCATAACCTTGACTGATGATACCGACGTTTTGAACGGCATGGAAAGGCTCCGCGTGTTCTACAAAAATCTTTTGAGGCTTGATTACGAGAACGAAAGAACCGCCGGAGGCGGTGAGACCGGAGGCCTGACCGTCGAAAAGACAAAATCTCCGCTCGAGCTTTTCGCCGAGTTCTTCGCGGGGCAGTACGGAGCGGAGATGACGAATGAACAGGCGGAATACATGCGTAGCCTCATAAGCAACATATGGGAGGGAAAAGATGAGACCGATTAAACTCGTGATGTCGGCCTTCGGCCCGTATGCGGGAAAGACGGAAGTCGATTTCGACAAACTCGGAAAGAGTGGCATATATCTCATAACCGGCGACACCGGGGCGGGCAAGACGACCATTTTTGACGCTGTCACGTACGCTTTCTACGGAAAGACGTCGGGAGACAACAAGGACGGCACGATGTACCGTTCCAAATACGCTGCCGCCGACACACCGACGGAGGTGGAGCTCACCTTTGAAAACAAAGGAAAAAGGTACACGGTGAAAAGATCGCCCGCGTACGAGGCGCCGAAAAAGAAGGGAGACGGCACGACGACAAAACTCGCCTCAGCCGAACTTATCATGCCGGACGGCAGGCCGATGACAAAATCTACCGAGGTCGACAAAAAGATAGTTGAGATACTCGGACTGGACAGGGACCAGTTCGTGAAGATAGCCATGATAGCTCAGGGGGATTTTCTGAAGATACTTCTCGCGTCCACGGATGAGAAGAAGGGGATATTCCGTAAGATATTCTCCACGCAGAATTATCAGCTTCTGCAAGATAGGCTTAAAGAGGAGGCCAACGCACTTAAAAAAGTGTATGACACACAGTGGAATTCGCTAAAATCCAAGTACTCAGACATCATGTGTGGCCCCGGGGACACCATGAAGATGCCGCTCGTCGAAAAGGCCCGGAAAGGTGACATGCCGGCCGGGGATGTCGTAGACCTCATCGATTCTCTGATTGCGGCCGACCGCGGACGCATAAACGAGCTTAAAGCGGCGATTGACGCGAACGATAAGGGGATTAAAAGAGTTCAATGTGAAATCACCACGGCGGAAAACTTTAAAACTACGCAGAGGATGCTGGACGAATGGACGAAAGAATTTCCCGACGCCGAAAAAGCGGAAAATGAGTCGGAGGCCGCATACGCTGCCGAGACTGGAAAGCTGCCGGAGCGGGAAAAACTTTTGATGCGTAAAACGGAGATAGAGGGCCAGCTCCCGAATTATGAGAAACTGGGCAACATGAAGACCGAACTTAAGCGTCTGAAAAAATGTCTTTCTTCCGACGAGGACGCTTTAAAGAAGGCGGAGGAAAGGTCAAAGAAGATAGACGAAGAGACGAGCGCGCTTGCCGAGGAAAAGAAAAATTATGCGTCCGCCGGGGCGGAAAGAGAGAAACATCTAGGCGAAATTGAGAAACTTACCCAAAGAGGAAACGACATTGATTCGCTCGTATCCGAATTTAAAGCCCTGGACGGCTGTGAAAAGGCCCTTCGCGCGGCTCAGGACGATTACGTCAAAAAAGAGTCGCTCGCGGGCAAGGCGGTATGTGAGTACGAAGCGGAATTTAAAGCCTACATGGATTCCCAGGCCGGCGTTCTTGCCCGGGAACTTTCCGACGGAAAGCCCTGTCCCGTGTGCGGCGCTCTCGAACACCCTCATCCCGCGAATACGACCGGGGAGGTTTCGTCGAAGGAAGAGATTGACGCGCTGAAAAACGCCGCGGACAAGGCGAAGGATAGCATGTCAGAGTCGAGCGCTGAGGCGAGCAAAAAGAAGGGCGCGTACGACACGCAGCTCGAGAGTGTTAAAAAAGCCGCGGAAAGGATGTTCCCCGGTGAATCTTTTGAGAACGCGCGCGGCATGCTCGAGCGTGTGGCCAAGGAGCTTGACGGTAAAATTAACGAACTAAGCAAGGCTGTCAGCGCCGAGGAACGCAAGATTTCGAGATGCGGCGAGATAGAAAAACGCATATCGTCGCTTGATGACGATAGAAAAAATAACGCGGCCATCATAAAAGAGCTGTCCGGTAAAGTCATAAAAGAGAATGCTGACATAAGGAATCTTTCGGAATCCATAAATTCAGTTTCCGAAGGTTTGCCGTTTGAAAGTCTCGAAAAAGCGAAAGCCGAGATAGGGTCTTTCGACGCGCAGATGAAAAGCATGGATAATGCTCTTGCTGCCGCCAAAAAGGACTACGAGATTAAGTCGGGCCGTCTTCGCGATCTTAAAACTAACATCGAACAGGCGAAAAAAACCCTTGAAAATTACAAACCCGTCGACATCGCCGTAAAAAAGGAGGAAGAGGAGAAACTCCACGCGAAGAGGGAAGCGCTTTCTTCGGAGAGAGACGGGGTCGTCGTCAGAGTGTCCGCAAATGAAAAAGTGAAGCAAAACATATCGGGAAACATCGAAGAAATCGGAAAGACGGAGAAAAAACTCACGTGGCTTAGGGCTCTCTCTGAGACCGCGAACGGACAGCTTGCGGGAAAGCAGAAGATAACCTTGGAGGCGTATGTGCAGTCCGTATTCTTCGACAGGGTGCTCGCCAAAGCAAACAGGCGATTTCTCGTGATGTCCGGGAGACAGTACGAACTTGTGAGATGCGAGCAGGCTGAGAATCTGAGAGGTCAGTCCGGTCTCGATCTCGATGTGGTTGACCATTTCAACGGCACGCACCGTTCCGTCAAGACCCTTTCCGGCGGCGAATCGTTTGAGGCGTCCCTGTCGCTAGCGCTCGGTCTTTCCGACGAGGTACAGTCGCTCGCGGGAGGGATAGAGCTCGACGTGATGTTCGTCGACGAGGGATTCGGGACACTCAGCGAGGATGTTTTGGAACTCGCCCTAAAGTCGCTCAGTGATTTGTCCGCGGGTGAAGGCGGCAGACTCGTGGGAATAATTTCTCACGTCACGGAGCTGAAAAACAGGATAGAAAAGAAGATAGTTGTCACCAAAGACCGCGACGAAGGAAGTCGCATAGAGATTTTGACGGACTGATTTTTTGCGCTGGTAATTTTCATAATCACAAATATGGAGTTTTAGATTATGTAGATGTCGGTTTATAAATATTGCAAAAAAGGGCGGGGAAATGACATCTGGCAATTCCCCGCAATTTCGTGTACAAGTTATTTTTTGACATAGAAGGTGTTCTTTCCTTTTCCGGTTTTATCGATAACGCCTTCTGTTACCAATTTCTGAAGATATCCGAGCACCGACGCCCTTCCAATCTGAGGGACTCTCTCCATTATGTCCCCGCTTTTGAATTTTCCAAGGGTGTCCGAGACGGCGTTTTTCACCATTTCTTCGGACGTCTTTATGCCTCCCGCGATGTTCGCCCTGTTTTCCAGCTCCCTGTATGCGGCGAGAATCACGGTCAGAAGGTAGCGGACGAACGGGGTGTAATCGTTCGTTCCGTTTTCCCATCCCGCGTTGCACTCGTAGAGCGCGTCGTAGTAGAGGTCTTTGTTTTTCTCTATGAGCTTTTCGAGACTTATGTATTTCCCCACAAAGTACCCGCTGCGGTACAGAAGGAGGGTTGTGAGAAGCCTCGACATTCTTCCGTTTCCGTCGTCGAAGGGATGTATGCACAAAAAGTCGAATATGAAGACGGGGATAACGAGAAGAGAGTCCACCTCGTGTGAGGCGGTAACCCTGTTGAAATTTTCGCAGGCCACATCCAGCGCACGCAGGGTGTCGAAGGGACTCATCGGCGTGAACAGCACGGATTTGGTTCCGTCCGCGTTTATCTTTATGATTTCGTTCTGTCCGTTTTTGTACCTTCCGCCGATATATTCGCCATCCACTTCGGAATACATAAGTTTGTGCATGGACAGGATGTTTGAAGGCGACAATTCGATGTTGTCGTATTCCTCGTGAATTGTGTTAAGTACGTTGCGATATCCGAGAATTTGTTTCTCGTCACGGTTTTTCGGCGTTGTCTAGTCCGCACAAAGCTGGGCGATTCTTGCGGACGTCGATACGATTCCTTCTATTTTGTTTGATGATTCCGTGCTCTGTATCTTCGCGATGCTTACGAGCCTGTCCAAGGTGTCTTTTTTTTGTGTGAGAAGAATTCCCTGTTTCCCTTTCAGTTCATGTATTGACGACAGTAGGCTTACAACCGTGTAGTCCCATTTTTGATCTTTAAGTTTACTGTAGTCAAAGTCTCTCATGTTTACCTCAGCGATAAGCCAAGTGTAACATTTATTCGTCCAATCGTCAATCCTCGTTTATCCAATTCTTAATATAAATTAGACGAATATATGTGTGTAAACAAGTAAAATTGCGATAATTCGTCCAATATGTGAATATATTTATCCAATTATATGTTAAATTTGGACGAACGACAAAAATTTTGGACGAATCGAAAAAAGACAGCCCCTATATTCGGACTGCCGACGCGGTCGGTATCAAGAACGCTTCGTTGAGGCCTCAGTCCCATGGCTTCTCGAACGGGTCGAAGGTTTTCTGCTTCGTGAGGTTGTAAAGAAGTATCTTGTACGTGATGTCGAATAGGTTTCCCGCCATGACGAGGTATTCCTCGTTTTTTTTCTGCTTTTTGTTCATGATCTGGAAAAGATACGGGAAGTCTCCCTCGGGGGTTCTCGAGTTTATGACGACGTGGAGCTTTTCGACGTTTTTCCTTTCTTTTTCCTGGATGGTGGCTATCGCGTCCTTCGCGGCGTATTTGCCGATTATCCCCGTGTCGCTTTCGACAAGTTCTCTGGCGGAGACGATGATTTTGTCGTTCACAAGGACGACGCAGTTCATGATGTTTTCGTAGTCGAAGAACTCGAAAACGGGGTCCGTCTTGTCCGTGTGAAGGGGGTCGGTGTGAACGAAGCCGTACATTTTCTTATTTTTGTCGTCGAACCATGTGCTTCTGACTATCCTTTGCCGGCTCGCCTTGTCGAGAACCATGAATCCGCGGCCCATCGGTACGTCGCACGATTTGTCCTTGCAGATACGTTCTATGACGTCCTGACAGTCGGAGATTGCCTTTCTGTCTCTCGACCTTCTTCTCCAAAAAATTAGGCTAACGAAAATCGCCGCGACGACCGCCATGACGATTAGACTTATTAATGCAGAGGTTGCTACGGAGTCCATGTTTTTACCTCCTTCCTCGCACTCAATCACGAATTTCCGTGCCAATTATATGCGGGGGGATTTTTTATCGCAAGCAAAATTTCTTTGGAAGCTGTATTGTTTGTTTATCACCGTGAAGTTTTTTGTGCTGCTGAAAAGTGTGTTTATGACAACTGAAATTGGGTTGTGAGAGTAAATCCGAACGAAACAGAAAACCTTCGACTCGTCAGATTGATTTCTTTGGCGCATACTAAATACTGGGGCTCGTTGTCTAAAATTGACATATATAGCGGCACGTGGTATACTTTTTGGTGAATTTATTCGAATGGTGTATTTTATTTGTGGATGGTTTAAGGAGAGTAAGAACAATGCCTGGCGAGAAACAAAGATTTGCGATAAGGAATATGAGCCCTGTGGAACAGGAGAAAGCCGCGAAAGAGTTCTCGGAGGCATGGGAGGGCAAAGGTTATGAGAAGGGGCAAAGCCAGGCATTTTGGCTGTCGCTTCTGCGTGATGTTTACGGAGTGGACCATCCGGAAGAATATATAAAGTTTGAGGACCAGGTTCATCTGGATAATACAAGTTTTATTGACGCCCGCATTTTGCAAACGAAAGTTCTGATAGAGCAAAAAAACATCAGCAGGGATCTCAATGCGTCTTATAAACAGTCGGACGGTTCGTCATTAACTCCGTTTGACCAGGCCAAAAAATACATTTTGGAATTACCTGTGTCAGAGCATCCGCGCTGGATCATCACTTGTAATTTCAAATCTTTTTTGGTTTACGATATGGACAAGCCTGCAGGATTTCCTCAGGTGATAAAACTGGAAAACCTGCCGAAAGAATATTATCGCCTCCAGTTTTTGGTGAATCCCGGCGGGCATGGACCTGATGTTGAAATGGCTCTGTCCATGCAGGCGGGGAAAATTGTAGGGAAAATATACGACGCATTTTACAATCAGTACCACGATATGACTAACGAGCATTCACGCCACAGTCTGAATGTCTTATGTGTCAGATTGGTGTTTTGTCTCTATGCCGAGAACAGCGGACTTTTCGGAAGTTACGGAGTTTTTTATCAATATCTCGCGTCGTACAGAATCAACGAGATGAGAAGAGCTCTTGTTGACCTCTTTAAGATTCTCGATACGCCGGAGGAAGAAAGGGATCCTTATCTCGTGGAAGACAATGATTTGCTTGCCTCCTTCCCATATGTCAATGGCGGGTTGTTTTCAGATGAGAACATAGAAATTCCGGTTTTTACGGCAGAATTGAGAGATTTACTGTTGGAACAGGCCAGCGCAAGATTTAATTGGTCCGAAATCAGCCCCACAATTTTCGGCGCGGTGTTTGAGTCCACATTAAATCCCGAGACCAAGCGAAACGGAGGGATGCATTATACGAGCATAGAAAACATCCATAAGGTCATAGATCCGTTGTTTCTTGATGATTTAAAGAAGGAACTCGATGAAATCTGTAAAATTCCGGTGGACAATACCAGAAATAAGAAACTTGACAGTTTTCAGGACAAAATTGCTTCATTGACTTTTTTGGACCCCGCGTGTGGCAGCGGGAATTTTCTCACGGAAACTTATCTGTCACTGCGGAAACTTGAAAACAAAATCCTGGAAGACCGTGTGGAAACCAGAAAAAAGCATGGTAGAATCGCAGGGCAGATTTACATGGCCGGAGAAGGGTATACCCCTATCAAAGTGACCCTGGAACAGTTTTACGGCATCGAAATTAACGATTTTGCCGTGACTGTCGCAAAAACGGCTCTTTGGATTGCCGAAAATCAGATGATGAAGGAAACTCAGAGCTTAGTTTCCCAAAATCTCGAATTCTTACCCTTGAACACTAACGCCAACATTGTTCATGCCAACGCGTTGTGGGAGGACTGGGCACAGTTCAATTCGGGCAGCGATATATCTTTTATTGTGGGCAATCCTCCTTTCGTCGGCGGGATGTTCATGTCCGATGCGCAAAATAAAGATTTACGGCATGCCGTCGGAGACAAAACGCCGGGAGTCGGCAGAATGGATTATGTTGCCGGGTGGTTTTATCATGCCGCCAACTACATACAGGGAAGAAAGACATCCTGTGCGTTTGTCGCCACAAACTCCATTGTGCAGGGACAACAGGCCAACGACGTGTGGAAGCCGCTTATCGCAGATAAAAATCTGAAAATTAATTTTGCGTACAGAACCTTCAGGTGGGACAGCGAGGCCGATATTACGGCGCATGTTCATTGTGTCATTGTCGGTTTTTCCACAATCGAAAACGGTACGAAACTACTGTTTACGGAAAGTGGTGAGGTACAAACGGTAAAGCACATAAATTCTCATCTTGAAGCAAAAGATGACTGGTTTATCCGGGCTGCTGATTCTCCGCTGTGTGATGTTCCGCCCATGTATTTTGGCAGCATGCCTCGAGATGGCGGCGGATTTATTTTGGACGAGGAAGAAAAAGAGAGCCTTATAGCTAAGGAGCCTCTTTCGGCGCAGTGGATAAGACAATATGTCGGATCTGATGATTTTCTGAACGGCAAACACAGGTATTGTCTGTGGATGGTAGGTGCCGATCCCGAAGAAATAGCGAAATGCCCTGTGGTGTTGGAAAGAATCGAGTATGTCAAAGAATTTAGGCTCGCTTCAAAGGCGGCGGCGACAAGGAAATACGCCAAGAGCCCTACTCTTTTTGTTCAAATCGCTCAACCTGACTGTGATTATCTTTTGATTCCCGCGACATCGTCGGGGCGGCGCGGCTATCTTCCAATGGGGTTTATGAGTAAGGATGTGATAGCCAGCAACGCTGTCTTTATCGTTCCTAACGCCGATTTATACCATTTCGGGGTTTTAACATCATGTGTTCACATGGCGTGGTTACGCGCCGTGGGTGGTCGACTTAAAAGTGATTATCGATATGCCAGGGACATTGTATACAACACCTTTCCCTGGCCGGAGCCGACTTGGGGACAAAAAAAGAAAATAGAACAAACGGCTAAGGCCATTTTGGAGGCTAGGGAAAAGTATCCCAACACATCCATATCTAAGATGTACAATACCGATAAAAACATATATTCCGAACTCGACAAAGCGCACAAAGAAAACGATAAAGCCGTTATGGCTGCATATGGCTGGCCCCCCAAGGACAAAGCATACAAGAGCGAGGAAGTTTGCGTTACAGAGCTTATGAAACTCTATCAAAGACATATAGAAAAAGACAATTAGAAAAGTTGTAGACTTGCGTACTATAAGGTGTATACGTCGGCATTTTTTGTCTGGATAAAATTGTGGCATGAGTATGTTGAAGATTGGCGTATTCGGCAGTTTAGCGCCGTCGTTCCCGTATTAGAGATAGGGCAAAATAAGCAAAAAATTTTTTCGGAAAGGCAAAATCTTGCCTTTTAACGGTTTGCCTTTTGGATTTTCCGGGCATATAATGAGGCCATGAAAGCCATTCTTCATGCGGACAGAAACTGGGGCATAGGCAAAAACAACTCGCTCATGTTCCGTCTTCCCGCGGACATGAAGTTCTTTCGCGAGAAAACGACGGGCAACGCGGTCGTGATGGGATACAATACTCTTTTGTCGCTTCCCGGAGGAAAACCACTGGCCGGGAGGGAGAACTTCGTCATTTGCCCCGAAGGCGTCGAAAGAGACGATTGTGTGTGCGTGCACACGGCTGAGGAGCTCTTTGAAAAGCTGTCCGGACGTGATGAAGACCAGGTGTTCGTCATAGGCGGTGCCATGACCTACAGAACGCTCCTTCCGTATTGCGACGAGGTCTTTGTCACCAAAGTCGACGCCGACGGAGAAGCTGACGCGTTTTTCCCCAATCTTGACGAAGACGACAGTTTTCATGTCTCGGAAATCTCAGATGAGATTGAGACGAATGGCTACAGAATTACTTTTGTGACATATAAAAAAACCGTTGAATGACAGGTTTTCAAGCAAAAAGGAGAAAAGATGGACGATTCGTATCCTCGAGGTTGTGGTTTGAATGAACTGCATTGTGACATGGCTTTGAGCCATGCCGCGCTTGTCGTGCGTTTCCGCTGTGAAGACGAATATGTGCCGCCCAAGAGAGGCGGACGGTCTCCCATGACTTTTTGCTGACAAATATTGGTGATTTATACGGTTTGAGCTTTTGCTTTTACCGTATTTTTTTACAAAAAATCTTTAAAGGAGGTGCAGCCATGGCAAAATCAAAGTCAAAAAACAAGACGACCGAGTTCGAGGAGAAGTCCGAGCCCGAAACGCTTTACGACCTTGAGGTGGGACAGACGGCGTGGGTGACGTCAATCGAAATAACCGACGCGAACATGAGACGAAGGCTCCAAGACTTCGGCATCATACAGGGCACGCGCGTCGTGTGCCGGCAGAGGGCCCCGTCGGGAAACCCGAAGTCATACCTCGTCAGAGGGGCGGTCATCGCCATTCGCGAGGCGGACTCTTCAAAGGTCCTGGTGACGACCACGGAGCCGTCGAGAGATTATTTGGACGTGTGACGCGGCCACATAAATGCGCATTCATTTTAAGGGGTAATAAGGAAAATGCAGAGAGAAATTTAGAAAACGTTAAAAACGATTTTCCGCAATTTCGTAGTAGAGATTTAAGTATCGGGGAAGGTTCCCGAAAATTTCGTTCAGAAAGGAGGATACAATCATGGGATTTGTATGCGGCTGCGGCAATGAGGAAGAGCCCGAAAAAAAGAGGAAGAGAAGGGCAAAGTCGACCGAAGACGCCGCGGCAACCAAGCTCAAGGGCAACAAGTTAAAGCCGGACGATCACGTAATCTGTCTGGCGGGGAATCCCAATACGGGCAAAAGCACCGTCTTTAACGCCCTTACGGGAATGCATCAGCACACCGGCAACTGGCCCGGGAAAACGGTCGCGACGGCGGAAGGGAGATATGAGTACAACGAAAAGGGATTCGTGCTCGTCGATCTTCCCGGAACGTACTCGCTTCTTTCCAGGTCTCCGGAAGAGGAAGTCGCTTCCGACTTCGTCATCAACGGCGGCGCCGAGTGCTGCGTGGTAGTCTGCGAATCCGTCTGTCTTGAACGCAATCTCATTCTCGTTCAACAGTGCATGGAGTTGCACGACAAGGTGATTGTGTGTGTCAATCTGATGGATGAGGCGAAAAAACACGGCATAACCGTTGACGCCGACAAACTTTCGGAAGAGCTCGGATGCCCGGTGGTTCTCACTGCGGCGGGTCCCGGATGGGGGCTCAAAGAGCTGAGACAAAAGATTGAGGACGTCTGCGAGGGCAAAACGGAGTGTCATCCTAGAAGGCTCATCTGCACGGGCGAGGAGTCCGGCGAGGAGAGGATGACCAAAATGCGTGGCACGTCTCAGAGCGATTCCGACGTGGTCGCCACAAAATACGTGCACCGCGCGGAGAGGATTTCCGCCGACACCGTCACGGAGAGCGGGGACACTCCCGCGATAAGGCGCCAGAGGATGATGGACAAGCTCATCATGGGAAAGCTCGGCATCCCCATAATGATTCTGCTGCTCTTCTTCGTCTTCTGGTTCACCCTTTTCGGGGCGGACTATCTTACCGATCCCCTGCAGTGGTGTTTTGACAAACTCTACTGCTGGAACAGCGACACGCGCGCGGGGATAGGGTATCTCATTAAACTTGGTGAAGACGCCTCATGGGCCGGATGGTGGTACATAGCGACCGTGCTTGTCGACGGCGTCTACGTCGTCGCCACGAAGGTTATAGCCGTCATGCTTCCGCCGATGGCAATCTTCTTCCCCATTTTCTCGCTTCTGGAAGATTTCGGATATCTTCCCAGGGTGGCGTTCCGTCTGGACAATTCGTTCAGAAGTTGCGGCGCGTGCGGAAAACAGTCACTCACGATGTGCATGGGCTTTGGGTGCAACGCCGCGGGTGTCGTCGGATGCCGAATCATAGACTCCGAGCGTGAGAGGAAGATAGCCATCCTCACCAACAACTTCGTGCCGTGCAACGGCAGATTCCCGACTCTCACTCTCGTCATAGGCGTGCTTTTGGATTATTCACTTAAAACCTCGCTCGCGAGATTCTGGCGAATACTCGTGTCCGCGCTCGTCCTCGTCGTCGTGATAATAATAGGCATTTTCTTCACGTTCGGCGTGTCGAAATTTTTGACCAAAACGATGCTGAAAGGAGAGGCGTCCTCATTCGTTCTCGAGCTTCCTCCGTACAGGAAACCACAGGTTTTGAGGGTCATAGGCCGTTCCATTTGGGACAGGACGTTGAAGGTTCTTGGCCGCGCCGTCACGGTGGCGGCTCCGGCGGGCGCGCTCATTGCCGTTTTGTCGGTCATAAACATCAACGGCACGTCCATGATGATGTGGATAGCCCAGGGACTTAATCCCATAGGCACCGCGCTAGGATTCGGCGGGAGTGGCGCTTGGGCCGGAATTTTGGGCGGCGCGCTTCTCGTGGGATTTGTCTTCGGACTTCCCGCGAATGAGATTGTCATCCCCATCACCGTCATGATAATCATCACCAGCGTGGAAGGCGGATACACGGCCATGGCGACCTCCATGGGTGACACGGATATTTCCTCCATCCTCATCGAGGCCGGACTCAACTGGAAGACCTGCGTCTCCATTATGATGTTCTCGCTCCTGCACTGGCCGTGCGCGACGACGATTCTAAGCGTCAAAAACGAACTCAACTCATGGAAGTGGGCGGGACTTTCGGCGCTCATTCCCACGGTCGTGGGGATAGTTGTGTGCCTCGTTTTGAACTGGGGAATACTCTGGTGGATACCGGTTTAATCCGCGCGCCCTTCCTATTATATAGTAATGTATATGCATAGAGCATGGTTCAATGTCGGAGACGGCTGCTTCCGCCTCCGATTTTTTACGGGATCAAAGGCCGCCGAATCTGTCATTTTCGCGGCGAAAGTCAAATCTTACGGGAATTTCACGTCTCTTTGTGAAGCTTTGACGCCAAAAGTGAACGAATATCACAAAAATGGTTAAATTTCCACATATGCCGAGGTTTTACAAATTTAACACAATATATAGTGTTTATTGTATTGACACGCCATATAGGGACCATGTATAATCTTACTTACCCGCCGCCAGAAGGCAAAGGTGGGTTCACGGGAGGCTGACGCGAAGTGACGGGCAGGATAAATTCGTTTGAATCGTTCGGGACGGTTGACGGCCCGGGGATAAGGTTCGTCGTCTTCATGCAGGGCTGTCCCATGCGCTGCAAGTTCTGTCATAATCCCGAAACCTGGGACTACGGCAAGGGTTATACGGAGTTCACATCGGAAGAGGTCGCAAAAAAGGTTTCCTCGTACAGAAATTATTTTTCCGGAGGCGGGGGATGCACTGTCAGCGGCGGAGAGCCTCTGATGCAGCCGGAGTTCGTCGCCGAACTTTTCGCTTATCTCAGCGCCGACGGCATAAACACGTGTCTTGACACGAGCGGGGCGACGTTTGATGAAGGGAGCGAGGTCTGCGTAAGAAAACATGACGAAGTTCTCAAAAACTGCAATCTCGTCCTCCTCGACATAAAACACATACGGGATGACAAGCATTTTGGACTCTGCGGACAAAGCTCCAAAAACCCGAGAGCGTTCGCGAGGCATCTCTCCGACCTTGGGGTCCCCATGTGGATAAGGCAGGTGTACGTCCCCGGAATCACCTGGACATGCCGGGAAGAGATTGAAGAGGAGAGGATTTTCATAAAGTCTTTGAAGACAGTGAAAAAGGTGGAGGTTCTCCCGTATCACACCATGGGAAAGGAAAAGTACGAAAAGCTCGGGATTGAATATCCCTTAAAAGACGTGAGGGCGGCGACCTGGGGCGAAGTCGAACCGATGCGGAGGTACCTATGTTCTTAAAAGACTGTCCGGAAAGATTCGGCCTTCTCGAGATAACCGGCGACTGCGCTCAGTGTTATGAGGCCGTGCCGGACGCGAAGGAAGCGGCACGCGCCTTGGGGATAGGTTTTGAGGAGGTAGTGGCGGGAGGCGACGGTGAGATTGTCAGGGAAAACGCCATAGAAAAGCTTCCCGCGCTGCTTCTGATGTTTGACGGGAAAGAGATTGCGAGATGCTACGGCTACCAGCCGGAAGAGATACTGGAGCTTTGGATTGACGCGATGGCGGAAAGGCGTTTGAAGGAGATTGGATAGATGATGTACGAAGGATGGCGGGGATTTGTTGCGGGCAGATGGTCCGAAGACGCCACAGTCGACGTGAGAGACTTCATACAGAAAAATTATACGCCGTATGAAGGGGATGACGCGTTTTTGGCACATGCTACCGACGCGACGAAAAAACTCTGGGATGAGATACTCGAGCTCAACAAAAAGGAAAGGGAAAACGGTGGTGTCTACAAGGCCGACACAAAGACTGTTTCCTCGATAACCAGCCACGGCCCCGGGTACATAGACAGAGACCTCGAAAAGATTGTGGGTCTGCAGACGGACGAACCTTTCAAGCGCGCCCTGCAGCCGTACGGGGGCATCCGCATGGCGGCGGAGGCTCTCGAAATGTACGGCTATGAAATCGACCCCGACACGGCGGAGATATTCCATAAATACCGCAAGACTCACAACGACGGTGTGTTCGACATATACACGCCCGAGATGAGGAGGGCGAGGACCGCGCATATTCTCACGGGACTTCCCGACACGTACGGCAGGGGCAGGATAGTCGGAGATTACAGGCGCGTGGCGCTTTACGGCACGGACCATCTCATAGCGTGCAAGGAAAAGGACAAACTCGCGCTCGGCGGCGAGATGACGCCCGACAAAATACAGCTTCGCGAAGAGCTCTCCGAACAGATTCGCGCGCTGGGAAAGCTCGCCCAGATGGCCGCGTCCTACGGCTTTGACATAACCCGTCCCGCGAAAACCGCTCAGGAGGCCATCCAGGCACTGTATTTCGGATATCTCGGTGCGGTGAAGGATCAGAACGGCGCCGCCATGAGCATAGGCCGGAACACCACATTTATAGACATATACATGGAAAGGGACATCGCGGAGGGCGTGCTCGACGAAAGCTCGGCGCAGGAGCTTATTGACCACTTCGTCATGAAGCTTCGCATAATCAAGTTCATGAGGACGAAGGACTACAACGAGCTTTTTTCGGGAGATCCCACATGGGTGACGGAGTCCGTCGGCGGCATGGGCGAGGACGGAAGGACACTCGTCACGAAGACGTCGTTTCGGATACTCCACACTCTCGTAAATTTGGGACCCGCCCCCGAGCCAAATCTCACGGTCCTGTGGTCAAAAAGACTGCCTTTGGGATTTAAGAGGTTCTGCGCGAGAATATCAATCGAAACCTCGTCGATACAGTATGAGAACGACGACCTCATGCGTCCCGAAATGGGTGACGACTACTGCATAGCCTGCTGCGTGAGCTGCATGAGGGTGGGAAAGGACATGCAGTTTTTCGGGGCGAGGGCCAACCTCATAAAGTGTCTCCTCTACGCCATCAACGGCGGAAGGGACGAAATCATAAAGGACAAAGTGACGGGCAAGGCCCTGCAGGTGTCACCCGTGTTTGAACCCGTTTCCGGCGACGGGGCGCTCGAATACGAAGAGGTCATTTTGAAGTTCGACAACATGATGACCTGGCTCGCGGAGCTCTATGTCAACACACTCAACTGCATACACTGGTCGCACGACAAGTACAGCTACGAAGCGCTCGAAATGTCGCTTCACGACACCAATGTGAGGAGGTTTTTCGCGACCGGAATAGCCGGCCTTTCCTGCGCGGCCGATTCACTTTCGGCGATAAAGTACGCCAGGGTCTATCCCGTGAGGGACGCGGAGGGGCTCGTCATCGACTTCAAAATAGACGGCGACTATCCCAAATACGGCAACAACGACGACAGGGTCGACTCCATCGCCGTGTGGATAGTCAAGACGTTCATGAGCAAGATACGCTCCAATTACACGTACAGGGATTCAGTGCCCACAATGAGCATTCTGACCATAACGTCTAATGTCGTGTACGGCAGAAACACCGGCAACACGCCGGACGGGAGAAGAAAGGGCACTCCCTTGGCTCCGGGCGCCAATCCCATGCACGGACGTGACAGCAACGGCGCGCTCGCGTCTCTCGCGTCGGTGGCGAAACTTCCGTATGAATACTGCAGGGACGGCATATCGAACACGTTCTCGGTGACGCCGCAGTCGCTGGGAAGGGATGAGTGAAATTTGAGGAGGAAACAAAATGGGAAGAGTGGACAATCTTGTCAGCATGCTTGACGGCTACTGTGAGGACGGCGGGCACCATCTCAATGTCAATGTCTTTAACAGGGACACGCTTTTGGACGCGCAGGCGCATCCGGAGAAATATCCCCAGCTCACCATAAGGGTGTCGGGATACGCCGTCAATTTCAACAAGCTCACGAAAGAGCAACAAAACGACGTCATATACCGGACTATACATGAGTCCATGTGAAAAAAACGGAGAGGAGGCAGCCCGGGCCTCCCCTTTTGATATGAATGCCCGGCATTTTCCGGGCAATATCCCGCAAAAAAAGAGGACATCGGCGCTTTGATTTCGTATAATGTTATAGGCGGGCGGCGCTCCGCGACAAATTTTAAGGTGAATAGCTATGAAACTCACAACCGGCGGAGAATCCCACGGCAGAGCTCTTTCGGGCATAATCGAGGGACTTCCCTCAAACATGAAAATAGACTTAGGGAAGATTGACGAAAGCCTCGCTCTTCGCCAGGGCGGCTACGGAAGAGGAGAGAGACAGAAGATAGAAAAGGACAAAATTACCATTTTGTCCGGTGTGAGAGGAGGTCTCACTCTCGGAAGCCCTCTGTCATTTATCATAGAGAACAAAGACTACGAAAACTGGGAAAAATACATGTCTCCGGAGGGCCCTCTGGAGGACGGAAGACGGGTCACCGCGGTGCGCCCCGGGCACGCCGACCTTACAGGCCTTAAAAAATTCGGCCATAGCGACGCGCGGAACGTGCTGGAGAGAGCGAGCGCGAGGGAGACCGCGATAAGAGTCGCCGCGGGTGCCGTGGCGGCACAGTACCTTGCCCCGCTCGGCGTGGAAGTCTACGGAAGGGTCGTCTCCGTGGGCGGCGTAGATGACGACGGCAAATATTCATACTCCGATTTCGGCAGGGTTAAAATTAACCGTCTTTTCATGATCGACGAAAAAAAATCCGAGGAAGCCATAAAGCTCATCGATGGAGCGAAGGCCGCGGGCGACACATTGGGCGGTGTCATTGAAATAAGAGTGAGGGGCTTAAAACCCGGGTTCGGAAGCTGCATGCAGTATGACAAAAAACTCGACGCGAGGCTTTCCGGCGCTCTCATGAGCGTGCAGGCGATAAAGGGCGTGGAGTTCGGCCTGGGATTTGAAGCGGCGCGTCTTCCCGGAAGCGCCGTGCATGACGAGATATTTTATGACGGCGGAAGATTTTACCGTAAAACTAACAATGCCGGCGGCATAGAGGGCGGGATGTCAAACGGTGAGGAGATAGTCATCCGCCTCGCGATGAAACCCATTCCCACGCTGATGAAAGGCCTTTCGACGGTCGACTATGAAACGAAAAAGGAGATGCGCGCGGCGGGCGAGAGAAGCGATGTTTGCGCCGTGTGCGCCGCGGAGGTGATAGCCGAGAGCGTCACCGCGTTCACCGTGGCGGACGTCGTCTCCGAAAGAGTCGGCGGGGACACGTATCCGGAGGTTTTGAGACGTTATGAAGACCTTGAAAATTGACGTCGGACCCCAAGGCAGCCTCATATGCTGCGGTGAAGGTTCTTTTGAAAACTTCGCGAGTACTTTGGGGTATGATTCGATTTTCCTTGTCACGGACACCAACGTCGCGAGGATATATTCGAGGCTCATTGAAAAATCTTTTCCCTCTCTTTTAGGGAAGTACGTCATGAAGGCGGGAGAGGCGAGCAAAACCCCGCGCGTCCTTTTCGACATCCTTGGCGCCATGGCGAAAGCGGGGCTTAACCGCGGCTCGCTCGTCATAGCCATGGGCGGCGGTGTCGTGGGTGACATAGGCGGTCTCGCCGCGTCGCTCTACATGAGGGGCGTGCACCTTTGCCAGGTGGCGACCACGCTTCTTTCCCAGGTGGACAGCTCTGTCGGCGGGAAGACAGCCGTTGACATGGGAAAGATAAAAAACGCCGTCGGCACGTTTTACCAGCCGGAGACGGTCATCGTCGACCCGATGTTTTTAGCTACCTTGCCTTTCAGGGAAATGCGCTGCGGTATGGGCGAGATAGTCAAATACGCCGCGATAGACAGGGGTATTTACGACAAGGTGTCCTCGGCGGAAGACATATTCGACAGGGCCTTCATAGAGGACGTGACATATGACTGCATAGCCTTCAAAGCGAAGGTTGTCGAGGCGGATGAAAAGGACACAAACGGCGAGCGGGCCTTCCTTAACGCCGGACACACCGTGGGACACGCGATAGAGCTCTTCTACGGACTTCGCTCCCACGGCCAGTGCGTCGCGATGGGGCTTTACTTCGAGATGTACATGGCCCTCCGCGCGGGCGAGTGCGAACCAAAGTTTTACGAAGAGTTCGGAAAAATTCTCGGGAAAGTGACGGGCCCCATGCCGAAGCTTTACCGCATAAGCAAAATCACGAAGATAGCCGGACACGACAAGAAGAATTCTGGACGCGGAAAAATAGACATTATCGCGCCGTGCGGCAGAGGTGTGAGCAAAAGAATCTCCGTGGAAGAATCTGAGTTTTCCGGATGTCTTTCCGAGGCGGAAAGGGCGCTGAGACAAAAGGAGCCGGTGAGGCTCGCGCTCATAGGAAGGGACGTTTCCAAATCGACGAGCGACAAAATACACGAATTCATATGCGAAAAACTGGGATATGACGCGGTGTACGACAAAGTGTCTGTGCCAGAGGATGAGTTCGAGGACAAAATCGAGCGCGTCATGGAAGAGTACGACGGCTTCAATGTCACCATTCCGTACAAGCTCACCATCCTCACGCACATAAAAAAACTCGTCGGCGACGCCGAAGTTTTCGGCGCTGTGAACACGGTCATAACCGGACCCCGCGAAGGCCGCAACACCGACGGCGATGGGTTCATGCTCATGCTGAAAAACGCCGGGGTGGACGCAGAAGGCCGCTCGGTGCTTCTCATAGGCTCCGGCGGCGCCGGAAGGTCGGTCGCCAAAAAGCTTCGCGACGAAGGATGTCTTGTGGACGTCTATTCCATCGACAGGGCGGGCGCTGAGGACCTCGCGGACAAATTCGGGTGCGTGGTTTTGGATAGTCTAACGCCCCGGCATTATGACATCATTATAAACGCGACAGGAGTCGGGATGCATGAAAGCGAGGGGGTCTCACCCGTGGAAAGGGATGTCATACGCTGCTGCGGCGTGGCGGTGGACTTAATCTATGAGCCGAAGGAGAGCGCTTTTTTGACGATCGCGCGCGAGGAGGGACTTAAAACGCTGAACGGGGAGGCGATGCTTTTCTACCAGGCGTATTTTTCCGACTGCGCGTATCTGGGTCTGGAGCCTCGCGCCTCCACGGCGAAAAAGCTATACATAGCGTACGAAAAAAAGAGCTGAAAAGGAAATGTGACATGAAATTCTGGTTCATAAACGGCGTCAACCTCAACATGACGGGGACGAGGGAAAAGAGCGTGTACGGCGAGGAAACTCTCGGCGAGATAAACGAAGAGATAAAAGAACACTTTAAGGGCGACGACTGCGTCTTTTTCCAGAGCAACATTGAAGGGGAGATAGTAAACGCCATAGAAGACGCCGCGGCGGACGGCGCGGACGGAATAATTCTGAACGCCGGGGCGTTCACGCATTACAGCTACGCCATAAGGGATGCGATATCCTCGGTTGACGTTCCCGTGGCGGAGGTGCACATGTCAAACGTCTATTCGAGGGAGGAGTTTCGCCATACCTCGGTTTTGTCGCCCGTCTGCAGAGGTGTCGTGGCGGGCTTCGGGAAGAAAAGTTACATTCTCGCGGCGGAAAGTTTTAAATCATGAACATAGTTCTTTGTGGGATGCCGTGCAGCGGCAAGAGCGCCGTAGGCAGGGAGCTTTCCAAAAAATCAAAGAGAATAGTCATCGACACCGATGAAGAGATAAAAATTAGATACGGCAGAATCTCCGACATCTTTGAAAAACAGGGTGAGGAGAGATTCCGCGAGCTGGAGAGCGAGATAGTCGCGGAAGTTTCAAAAAACGTCGGCGTAATAATCTCGACGGGCGGCGGCTGCGTTCTTTTCAAAAGAAACGTTGACGCTTTGAAGGCCGGCGGGAAGATTTTTTTCATCGACGTGCCGCTGGACGTTCTGTGCGAAAGGGCCGAGGGCGACAGTGTGCGTCCCCTCCTTTCCGGTGACCCTGTGGGGAAGATGAAGGCACTGTACGCCGAAAGGCACGATGTTTACAAAACCGCCGCGGATGTCACGATTTTAACGAAAGACAAGTCGCTTGCCAAAATAGCCGACGAAATACTGTCGCAAGTGAAGTGAGGCAATTCATGAAGACTGCGCTCGTCACGGGAGGTACCCGCGGGATTGGAAAGGCGATAGCCGAGGCTTTTTTGGAAAAAGGCTACGAAGTCGCCATCATATACCATGAGGACGACGATGCCGCCATGGAGACACAAAACGAGTTCGACATGCTGGGATATCATCCCGTGCTGATGAAGGCGGATCTTTCCAGCGAGGTGCAGGCGGGGAGAGTGTTCGACGAGTTTTTCGGCCTGTACGGCAAGCTGGACGTACTTGTCAACAACGCCGGCATGGCGATGGAAACTCTCATTCAGGACATGACGGCCGCCGACTGGGACAGAATCTTCGCCGTCAACGTGCGTTCGGTGTTTCTATGCACGAGGGCGGTGGTGAAGCGAATGGTGAGAGAGGGGGAAGGCTCCATTATAAACATCGCCTCTATTTGGGGCGAGGTCGGCGCCGCGAACGAAACGGCGTATTCAGCCACGAAAGGCGCGGTGATAGCGTACACGAAGGCCGTCGCGAAGGAACTCGCGCCGTCAAACGTCCGGGTCAACTGCGTGTCCCCGGGTGCCATTGACACCCGCATGATGGCCGGGTTCACCGATGAGGAGATAAAAGACCTTCTTGAAAGGATTCCTCTGGGGCGCCTCGGAAGCGGTGAGGACGTCGCGAAAGCGTGCCTGTACCTGTGCGAAGACACCTATGTCACGGGCGAGGTCCTGTCCGTGGGCGGCGGGTTTTCAAAGTGAGAAATTTTTTTCAGGGAAAGCTTGCAAAAAAGAGGAATTGGACGTCTTAACGACGTATTCTTATAATGACATGGAAGAATGCAGCCGCTTAAAACAGAAGACATACGAGAGGGAGCGTGAGTTTTTCTCGCCTTACGCCGCCTTTTCCGAAAACACGAAGGGAAGGGTTCGCGAAGAGGAGCCCTGTCCCATGCGCACGGACTACCAGAGGGACAGGGACAGGATAATATACTCCAAGGCGTTCAGAAGGCTTAGAAACAAGACGCAGGTGTTTTTCCAGCCCCAGGGCGACCACTACATAACGAGACTTACCCACACGCTGGATGTCGCGCAGATAGCGAGGTCGATAGCGAGGGCGCTCTCCCTCAATGAGGATTTGACAGAGGCGATAGCTCTGGGACACGATCTCGGCCACACTCCGTTCGGACACAGCGGCGAGAGGATTCTTAACCGCCTCAACCCGAATGGTTTCAAACACAACGTGCAGTCACTTCGCGTCGTCGAAGTGCTTGAAAAGAGGGGGCAGGGCCTCAACCTCACGTATGAGGTGAGAGACGGCATACTTAACCACAACAACCACACGGACAGGGGGATTCCGTCGACGCTCGAGGGGAAGTGCGTGGGCTTCGCCGACAGAATAGCGTATATCAACCACGACATTGAGGACGCCGTGAGGGCGGGTATTCTGCACGCCGGAGACATCCCCAAAGATTTGACATATATTCTCGGCGGCTCGTCGAGGGAGAGGATAAACACCTGCGTGTATTCCATATATGAATACTCCGAGGGAAAGGACTTTGTCGCCATGCCGCCCGAGGTGGACGCCGCGCTGACGTCGCTTCGCACGTTCATGTTTGACAGCGTGTACAACACGAAACAGGCCCAGGGAGAGGAGACGAAGGCCGACAAGATGCTGTCCGAGCTTTACAATTATTTCAAAAATAACGAGGGGGACCTCCCGGACACGTACAAAGAGCTTCTTAAAACATGCACTTTGGACGATGTCGTGTCCGACTACATATCTTCCATGACGGACAACTACGCGGTGTATGTGTTCAATTCGATATTCGTGCCGCGCGGGTGGACGCTCAGCGATGAGGGGAACTCATGGCGGTAGGAAGCGATTTCATCCAGACACTCAAAGACAAGCTCAACATCGTCGACGTCATCCAGGGCTACGTGCACCTCGAAAGACTCGGTGACAACTGGTGGGGTTGCTGTCCGTTTCACCATGAAAAGACACCGTCGTTTTCCGTCAGCGCGAACAAACAATTCTACCACTGCTTCGGCTGCGGCGTGTCGGGTGACGTCATAAGGTTTGTGAGCGACATGGAGAGCGTCGATTTCATGGAGTCGGTGAGAATTCTCGCCGATAAAGCCAAGCTTCCCGTGCCGGATGAGAATTTTGATCCCGAGAAAAACGCCGAAAAAAAGCGCAAGAGAACGGAAATTTTGAGGATTCTGAACGACACCGCGCATTTTTACCTCGACAACCTCAATTCCGGGAAAGCGGAAGAGCACATAGCTTACATACTCGAAAGAAAGATACCGTCGAACATCGTGAGGTCGTTCGGCCTCGGCGCGAGCTTAGATTATGATTCGCTTCCGAAATATCTTCGCGACAAAGGATATTCGATGGAGGACGTCCTTGACTCCGGAGTCGTGTACGAGTCCGGCGGAAAGTACACTGACAGTCAGGCGGGAAGGCTTATATTTCCCATCATAAGCGCTTACGGCGACGTCGTGGCCTTCGGCGGAAGGACGCTCGCGAAGCCGCAGCCCGGGGCGCCGTACGCGAAGTACAAAAACACCAAGGAAACGGTGGTTTTCACCAAACGCCGGTCGCTTTACAACATCAATAAGCTTAAATCCCTCAAAAAGGAAAAATCCATTCCGTCGGTCATCATAGTCGAAGGGTACATGGACGTCCTCTCACTTTATTCGGCGGGAATAAAAAATGTCGTCGCCAGCATGGGGACGTCGCTCACAAGGGAGCAGGCGAGCCTTGTCAAAAGGTACACGGGAAGTGTTCTCATATCGTACGACGCCGACTCCGCCGGTGAGGATGCGACGATAAGAGGACTCGACATATTCAGGGAAGAGGGAATAGACGTAAAAGTTGTAAAACTCCCGGAGGGCTATGACCCCGACGAGGTCATAAAGAAACTCGGCAGGGACGTCTACCTCAAATGTCTCGAAGACGCGGTGCCGCTCATAGACTACAAACTCGAAGTCGCGGGAAAGGGCAAGGATCTCACGAAGGCTGAGGGAAGGCGTGAATACGTCGCGAGCGCGCTCAAGGTCATACGCACGGCGGACAGCGCGGCCGAGCAGGAGGAGCTTTTAAGAAACCTCAGCAAGGCTACCGGTATAACCTACGAATCCCTTAATAGGGATCTCGGAAAGAGAGCCTCGGCCACGCCGCCGATGAGGGTCCGCGTAGTGCCGGGGAAGGACAAAAAGGCTGACGCCGTGACGGAGGCGTCGAGATTCGTCTGTGCGGCGTATCTTTTCGAGGCGAAGTACGCGGAGGGCGATCCCACGGGGGTGCCGTATGTACATGACGTTCATTCAATGATAGCCACGCTCGTCAAGGCGTCCAAGGAGATGTACGGACGCGCCGCGGACATAACGGAGATACTCGACCTCGTGGAGGAGAACACTCCCGAATACGAGGAAATGAACAAGGTTTTAGAGTACAGCTTCGGCGGACGGCTGACGGAAGAATGCGCGGGGAGAAGTTTTTCGGACTGCATGCGGCAGCTGGAGAAGCGTCAGCTCCAAGAGCGAATATATATGCTCAACATAAAATACAACGCCGCTACCCTCAAAGAGGAAAAAGACAGGATAGCCGTCGAGCTTAACGAAGTGACGCGCAAGCTCAAAAAATTATGATGTGACAAAATAAGGAGGAAAGACAATGATTTTAACGGATGTCAAACTCGGAGAGATAATCACGCAGATAATTGAGGAATACCAGTCAAAGGGTTCCATCACGACCAACGCCCTCTGCGACATAATGGAGAAGTATGAAACAACTCCCCAGCAGATGGACAGCGTGTACAGGAGCATTTCCGACGCAGGCATACAGATAATAGACGAGGCCGAAAGGGACAAGGAACTCTATGAACAGGCTCTGCAGGACATAGGCCTTGACGACCCCGTCAAAATGTACCTCAAAGACATAGGAAGGGTCCCCCTTCTCACTGCGGAGGAGGAAGTGGAGCTCGCCCGCCGCATGGCCGAAGGCGATGATGAGGCGAGGAAGAAACTTTCCGAGGCGAACCTCCGTCTGGTCGTATCCATCGCCAAAAGATACGTGGGAAGAGGCATGCTCTTTCTGGACCTCATTCAGGAGGGAAATCTGGGGCTCATGAAGGCGGTGGAGAAGTTCGACTACCAGAAAGGATTCAAATTCTCGACTTACGCCACGTGGTGGATCCGCCAGGCGATAACGCGCGCCATAGCCGACCAGGCGAGGACGATAAGAATCCCCGTGCACATGGTTGAGACGATAAACAAACTCACTAGGGTTTCGAGATATCTCACCCAAAAGTACGGCAGAGAGCCGACACCTAAGGAAATCGCCGACGAGATGAAGATAAGCGAGGAGCGGGTTCGCGAGATTCAAAAGATAGCCCAAGACCCCGTATCTCTCGAAACTCCCATAGGCGAGGAGGACGACAGCCACCTTGGCGATTTTCTCGAAGACGAACAGACCGAAACCCCGTCGGACGTCGTCTCCGCTTCCATGCTAAGGGACGCCCTTTTGGACGCGCTGGTGACGCTCACGCCTAGGGAGGAGAAAGTTTTGAGACTAAGGTACGGCATTGAGGACGGAAGGCCCAGGACGCTCGAGGAAGTGGGAAAGGTCTTCAACGTCACAAGGGAGCGGATAAGGCAGATTGAAGCTAAGGCGCTAAGAAAGCTCCGCCATCCGTCACGCTCAAAGAACCTCAAGGAATTTCTAAATTGAAAAAAAGGATAGAGGAGATAGTAAAAAGGATTCCGAGATGCTCCTCGCTCGCGGATGTTGGGTGTGACCACGGATTTTGTGCTTATCTCGCGCTGGAAAGAGGCCTCGCCGGGAAGGTCATCATAACCGACATCAGCGAAAAATGCCTCAAAAAAGCTGAAAAACTTTTGTCTTCGTATATTGAAGAGGGCGTGTGCGTGTCCGTCTGCACGGACGGTCTGGACGGCGTGGAACCTCTCCCGGAGTGCGTTCTCATGGCCGGAATGGGCGGGGATACGATTACGAACGTTCTTGAAAGAAGCGGAGTTCCCGAAAAATTCGTCCTGCAGCCCATGAAAAACACCAAAACGGTGCGTGAATATCTTTTGTCAAAAGGATGCCGCATGACGGAGGACAACGTCTTTTACGACAAAAAATACTATTTCATAATATCCGGGGAAAGAGGCCGCGGAGAAAAAGAAAATTACACCCAAATTGAGCTGGAGTTCGGAAGGGATTCACTTAAAAATCCCGTCTTCGCCGGATATATCGGTGAACGGCTCGAAAGGTACCGGGAAAGGCTCGCGGCCGCCGCGACAGGCGCGGGCAGAGAGGAAATCATGAGAAAGATATCCTTTTTGGAGGAGGTGCAAAAATGCGCGCGGAAGATGTTCTGAGCGTTCTGGAAAAGGAAGTTGCGCCCGTTTCGATGAGCGACGAGTTCTGTTCAAAATACAGCGCGTACGACAACAGCGGGATAATCTATGATTCCGGCACGGACGCGAGCGGAATTCTTTTCTCACTGGACATGTCCCCGATGACGCTCGCCGAGGCGGAAAAACTTGGGGCGGGATGCGTCGTCACACACCATCCGGCAATTTTTAAGGGACTCAAAAGAATTCTTCCCTCGGACCCGGGACCTCGCGCGCTCGCGGGATGCGTGAAGGCCGGCATATCCGTCATATCAATGCACTTAAACTTCGACTGCGCGCCGTGCGGCACCGATTATCATCTCATGAAAGCGCTCGGTGGCGACAGAGAAGATAGCCTGCTCAGTCCCGTGAACGGCGGCGGATACGGCAGAGTCTATGATGTCAGCCCGGTCTCGTTCGGGAAATTTTGCCGGGACGCCATGTCCGTTCTGAACACCAAAAGGGCATTCATGTACGGCGATGAAAATAAAGTCATAAAGAGGGTGGCGTCGTTTTGCGGCGCCGGCGGCGATGAGGAAGCCGTGGCTTTCGCGGCAGGGCTTGGAGCCGACGCGTTTGTCTCGGCGGACATGAAACACCATGTCGTCGCCGAGCTCGTCCAAAGGGGGATGTGCGTTCTCGAACTCACACACTACGCATCTGAGAGCTACGGGCTCAGGAAGATATATGAAAAACTCAGCGGCGCGCTGACGGACTGCGAACTTTGGTTCTATGAAGACGCGTCCATGCTGTGAAGGAGACATCAAATGCCACAGATTGATTTGATTTTGCGTTATCAGGAAAAAGAGAAGGAACTTCGCAAGATAGAGAGGGAGATTAACTCCACACCGGAGAGGAAGGCTTACGCACAGGCGAGAAGCCAGGCGATTCACGTGTCGGAAGAACTCAAACAGTTTAGCGACAAAGCCTCGCAGATGCAGACGGAGCTTTCCGGTATAATTGCCGCCGTGGGGACGATAGAAGACCAGCTCAGGGACTTTGAAAACCTTGAAGAGCTCGTGGAAGAAGGGGCGGATTTAAGTTTTTACAAGAAAAACGCGCAAAAACTCGCCGCTGAAATACGTATGATGAAATCGAGGGCCTCAAAGATAATCCCCGAATATAAAAAGACACTGGAGGATATGGGCACTCTCAGAAAACAGTATGTCCCCCTTCAGAAGGCCTGCAACGGAGAGCTTGGCGAGGCCTACAAAAAAGTCATGGCCGCGAGGAAACCCGAAAGAGACAGGATTTCGGCCGAAATGACGGAGATGGCGAAGGAGATAGACCCCTCGCTCATGAAAAAATATGAGGTAAAAAGGCAGGAGAAGGTGTTTCCCATAGTGGTGCCCGTGTCGGGCGACAGGTGCAGCGGCTGCGGCACGGAACTTACGCTCATCGAAAAGGAGAACATCCAAAAAAGTGAGGTCGTTGAGTGTGAAAACTGCGGGAAGCTTCTTTATCTCATTAAATAGGATTAGGTGATTATAAGGTGGGGCACATCATGCGGGACAGACAGTTCACCAGTTTTTCCGACATTAAATACGTAAGACCCGATGTCGACGCGTACAAGGCCGGCATAAGGGAGTTCATAGACAAATTTCAAAGAGCCGAAAGTTATGAAAAGGCGCGGGCGCTGTATCTTGAAAGAGACGCGGCGGAGTCGGCCTTTGACACAGCGTACCAGATAGCGTACATAAGGAATACCATCGAAACGACTGACGAGTTCTATGCCCGGGAGATAGACTTTCTGGACGAACAGAGAGCCAAACTTTCCATTCTGGAAAAGGGCGTCGCGATAGTGCTCGTCAAAAGTCCGTACGCGAAGGATTTTGAGATGGAGTTCGGCGCGGACATAATAAAGAAGGCGGAGGCCGAAATTCGGCTTTCTGACGAGAGCGTCGTGGATGACAAAATCGCCGAGATGAAGCTTTGCCAGGAATACAGCAGGGCCGCCGCGTCCTGCAAGACGAACTTCATGGGTGAGGAATGCAATTTCTACGGGCTTTTAAGGTTCATGCAGGACCCCGACAGAGACATAAGAAAAGCCGCTTTCAGAGAATGGACGCGTCTTTATGAAGGCATTTCCGGAAAGCTCAACGACATCTTCATAAAACTTGTGGCGCTTCGCCGTGGCATGGCCGAAAAGCTTGGTTTCAAAAACTACAGTGAAATGGCGTATCTCATGAACGAGCACTATTACTACGGTGCGGAGGAGATAGCTCTTTTCCGCGACGAGGTGGTGACGCATCTCGTTCCCGTCGCCGACAAACTCTACCGTGAGCAGGCGAAAAAGATAGGCGTCGACAGGATACATTACTATGACGAGGAGATCAAATTTTCTGACGGCAACGCCAAACCTTCCGGCGGTGAGGACGAACTCATAGCCGCGGCCGCGAAGATGTACGGTGAAATGTCACCGGAGACCGGCGAGTTTTTCTCGTTCATGACGGGACACGGGCTTTTTGACCTCACGACGAGACCCGGAAAACATCTCGGCGGGTACTGCACGTTTCTTTCCGACTTCGGCGCGCCGTTCATTTTCTCTAACTTCAACGGCACGTCCGCCGACGTGGACGTTCTAACCCATGAGGCGGGCCACGCGTTCCAGGCGTATACCGCGTCACGCGCGCATCCGCTGTCGACGCAGGTGTGGTCGACTAACGAGATAAGCGAGATACACTCCATGACCATGGAGCTTTTCGCCTACAGGCATATGGCCGGATTTTTCGGGGAAAGCGCCGAGAAATACTGCCGCGGACATTTTGAGGCGACGATAGAGACCGTGCCGTATCTTTGCCTCGTCGACCATTTCCAGCACGCCGTGTATGAGGAGGAAAACTTAACCGGCGAAAAGCTCGCAAAAATTTGGAATGGTCTCGAAAAGGTGTATCTTCCCTGGAGGTCGTATGACGGCGAGAAATTTCTGGAGGACGGCGGGTTCTGGATGCAGAAACAGCACATATTCCTCTATCCTTTCTATTACATAGATTACGCACTCGCGCAGATGGGTGCGTTCGAGCTTTTCAACAGAGCGGCGGACAGCAGAAAGACGGCCTGGGATGACTATCTCAGACTTTGTAAAGCCGGCGGGAGCATGCCCTATTTCGAGCTTCTGAAATACGCGCACCTTTCCAACCCGTTTGATTCAGCTACGGTCGAGCGCGTCACGGAAGGCGTCAAAGAAAGGCTGAATGGGAAACTGTCCTGAATTTTCGCCCGCAAAAAATTTCGCCGCGGTGAAATCGCCTTATAAGTGTGAGAGGGAAACATCATGATAAAAATCGTCAGACGAGGTGACGACGGAGGAAAAAGAAAAATGAAAAAAATAACCAAAGACACGCTCATATCCGAGTGCCTTGAACTCAACCCTGACAGCGCGGAGATACTCATGGCTGTTGGGATGCACTGCATAGGCTGCGCCCTCGCTCAGGGCGAAACCATAGAACAGGCCGTGTGGGTGCACGGCAACGACCTTGAAAGGCTTCTCGCGAAGCTCAACGAAGGGATTGAAGCCGATGGAACAAATTGAAAAGCTCCAGAAAATAATTGACGAAAGCTCGAAAATAGTCTTTTTCGGCGGAGCGGGAGTATCGACCGAGAGCGGCATACCTGATTTCAGGTCGGAAGACGGCCTCTACAACCAAAAGTACGACTATCCCCCCGAGGAGATCATCTCCCATTCGTTTTTCATGTCGAAATGCGAGGAGTTTTACAGGTTTTATAGGGACAAGATGATCTACACGGACGCGAAACCCGGCAAGGCCCATCTTTTTCTCGCCGAGCTTGAAAGGGCGGGAAAACTTTCCGCCGTGGTCACGCAGAACATTGACGGTCTCCATCAGGCGGCGGGGTCAAAAATCGTCTACGAACTCCATGGTTCGATTCTGCGGAACTTTTGCATGCGCTGCAAAAAGAGCTATCCTTTGGAGTACATCGTGGGTTCGAAAGGCGTTCCCAGATGTTCGTGCGGCGGCATCGTGAAACCGGACGTCGTTCTCTATGAGGAGGGTCTTGACTCCGAGACGGTGAGCGGCGCCTGCCGAGCGATAGCGGGCGCGGACACACTCATAGTCGGGGGAACGTCTCTCACTGTGTATCCCGCGGCGAGCTTCATAAACTATTTTCACGGAGCGCATCTCGTCATAATAAATAGGGACGCGACGGGGGCAGATTCTATGGCCGAGCTCGTCATAAGGGACCCCATCGGAGAGACTTTTTCCAGGCTCCACGTGTAAAGCCAAATGATTGCCTTAATTTCCAGAAATTTGGACCATGAACGGCCTATGAGCCTCATTTGGAGGAC